>NZ_JASJOO010000006.1:0-357787 GCF_030070105.1 Bermanella sp. WJH001
CGCAACAGGGCTTTTTTTATGCCTAAAGCTTTACAATACCCTACCTGCTTCGCAGGCAGCGGCCATGCTGGCGTTGTACCTAAAGGGCATGCTCGCTTCGCGATCAAGCTTCAAATTTAAAATCCACATCAATGAAGGTCACTTTAATCTTCGCTCGGTTGGTTTTTTGATTAAAGTTTAAGTTTAAGCAATTACTGGCCTAATGACGAGTGCATCATAAAGTCGTACGAATCCGCACCTGCGGGTGTAATAGCCCATCTTGGCTGAAGACTTCAATAACTATCGGTACAAAAGTACATCAACTGGCTATTGAAAAAAGTTTAGTCTGAAAAACCGCTTAAAATTACTTTCGAGCGACGAACTAAGCCTATCCAAGAAGTGTAATTATTTGTATCCTAGCTTGGCTGGCTAAAACAATAATAAAGAGGCCAACTCTTGCTACAGCATTCAATACTGACATTACTACTGCTTTCAGTTGCCTTTCATTCGCAATCTGAAATGGCTGACCTTTCGGAATCTGAGTTATCAGATGTTACCGGCGAGGGGATTGGTCTTGTCTATGAAGACTATCAAATCGAAATGCTAGCAGAGAGCCTAAACGCTCGAAGTGACGGTGGAACCGGGACTTTAGCGGGTGGTGATGCAGGTAACCAATTTCAAATAACTGGCATTGTTGATTCAGCAGGCAATGCAGTTGATGTACAAATCGCACAATATTACTTTGCTGGTACCGGCACAAACTACGGTACTGATTTAACGGGTAAGACGGTTAACATTGGTCGTTTAAACAACCCAATATCAATTGATTTAAAAGATGGTGATGGACTAGGTGATGGCACCGATGGCTGGGCCGATAAGTCAGTGCTTCAAATTGGCATGCCAACTAAATATCAAGAAGATGGAACAGGCCCAGGTCTGAATGCTCAAGGTTATGATTGTACTGACGCTGCAGCAGTTCAAGGCTCTGGCTTGTGTGCATCTCGTCCAAATGATGGCTCCTTTCGTGGTGAACGATTCGACATGGGCTTTCGAGTAAACCGTCAATTCTCAGATTCAACTAAAGATATAAACCTTAATTTTCATGCACAGTCAGCCAATATGGACGGAAGCTATTGGCGCTTTTGGGGTGGCAGTGCGGATGTTGACGGCGAAGGTGCTGGTGGTGTTGTTGAAACATTGATGATGGAAGTCCAAATGAACTTCTACGCCAGTAAGGTGATGTTTAATAGTTGTGAATTAGACGGTTCTGCTTGTGGTGAAGAAGTAGGCTTTGAAGGTTTTTCAATGGAGTTAGCCTTAGGTGACGCAAAATATTATCAACCAATGACCATTGCAGTCACAGATGCTGGTTTTTTAAGTATTATTATTCAGCCATTGTCATCACCAGGAGACAGTCGTGTGCCTAATTCCGGTACAGGTACAATTGGTGCTAATGGTCTAGTGGGTTCTTCTGATGCGACCACTTGGAATTGGTATAACGATTATTATGAGAATGGCCGTAAAACTAATATCGAAATATCCAATTTAACAGTCGGAACAGAAAGCTTTGGTAGCTCTTCACTTCAAGGTTTACAAATTCAACATTTAGAGGTGATCAGTCATGACCTTTAAATATTTTTTAATATCTTTTCTATTTATTTCATTTTCTTCAAATGCACTTGAAGAAATATCCGATGAAAGCCTAGCCAGTGTGAGTGGCCAAAACGGTGTAAACCTATCTGGTGAACTTAATCTCAATGAAAACGGTGGTCCACTTACTTCATCAGATGCTGGAAATGCTGGTGTGTGGGGAACTTGCACAGAAAAACAAGCAGCGACAGTAGAACGTTGTGGTGCTCGTCTTGCTGTTCAGCCTAGTGAAAACGGTGGTTGGATTGCCCTAGATGAAATGAAAGGTAAATTATCATTTGAAGGGTTAACGTTAAGGTCTCGTGCAATCGATGGTGCGATGGATGACTTTGGTGGGGATGAAGTAGCCGCTGACGGTAAAACCGTTTTAGAAATTGGTTTGCCGGATAAAGTGAAATTTGAAAATTTTCAATACTCTGTGGTTACGAGTTCTCAGGCCCGCCCGACAGATGTCGGTTACACTCAACAAGTACGCCATGGGGTGAACTTTAATGGCTCCGTTAATATGCAAGGGAATTTATTAGTATTCCCAACGGGGAATCCATAATGAATAAATTATTATATTCTCCTTTATTTTTAATGGTTGGTTTTGCCAATGCAGAGCTAATTGGCATGGATGAAGATTTTCTTGAATCTGTTTCAGGTCAAACAGGTTTAACCGTTGAGATGCATAAACAAATTAAAGTGAATGAGATCCGATATTCAGATAAAGATGGTGCGTCGGGTGAAATCTTAGACTTTAAAGATATTGTGATTGGTCATCCTGATGATGTGAATAATAAACAAGCTGTGTCAATTCATACGATTGATGTAGATGGTAGTGATGGCTTGGTAATTGTTAGTCAGTATCAGGCTACCCGCTTACAAATTGGCTCTATATCTGTGGGTAATCACAGAGGCAGTGCTCTGGATGCATATGCAACACGTCAAAGCTTTGGTCAAATTCAATATGACTGGACCGGAACAAATGTGCTGAGCATTAATGGTAAAAGTGCTGGCGATTCAGGTTTTATTATCTCAAGCGACACAAATATTACGGACAGTGATTTCCGCTGGACAACAAACGGAAATACTTTGCAAGTCAATGACATGGTCTATAACAGCAGCATAACGGATATGACGTTAGATGTTGAAGACGATACCGTTAAAGCTTACTTAGCCTTGCGCATGCCGACTATGTCATATGATTATAATATTGGATCAATTTGTTTTTCGGATGTGGATTGTGTTGCCGGTAATTCTTTCGGTAATTTTGCTCAATCTCGTGCTTATAAAAACAGTAGTATTTTTATTTATGGTGGTGGTCGTGAAGGCACGGGTATCACTATGAATATGCATTTCGAATTTGACGACAGTGTTAATGCCTTAGGTGACGGTAACGTTACCAGTTATACGGATGAAGCAACGGTTAAAATTGCTAAGCAGTCTGGCATGGTTGATATAGCCGGATTTACATTTGATATAGGCACAGGCGAAGCGATATTAGGTGATCACATTGCCATGCAGTGGGATAGCGTAGTGGGTAACTTTAAATCGGACTTGGTTGAAATAGCTGGTAAGAGTGTGGGTGCGTTTGAAGTACGTTATGACTTTAGTGATGGCACACATGATTCAGTGGATTATAAAAACCAGTTAAAACTTGCCCCAGGAATTGCTTTTGCTGGCGAAGACTTCTTAACCGATAGCGCGCTTGTGAATGCAGGCTTTGATACGGTCATGAAAGACTTTTATGCCAATGTTACAAACGTATCGGATGGTATTAGCTTGTATAACCAGTGGAATATGACGGCAGATTTTATTTATACCGATGATAATCACACGGTTATGGCTGATAATTTTTATGCATATGGTGATGGTTATTCTACGTTAGATATTCGTGATGGCAGTTTATCGGTTGATGCCTCAAATGCAGGATCAGATTTTCTAGCAATCGGTATACGTAATTACAAAGTAAATTATGGTCTAGATGGTTTGCGAGTAGGTGGTGATACTGCTGAGCTACAAAATGGTCATGAGATGCTTGGGTTTTTTAGTGATGCTACCTTTACATTAAATGGAGCCCTTGAAGTACGAGGCGGTGGTGCCAGTGGAAGCGGTATCAACATAGACGCAGACATGTTAATTACCGATGGTAACTTCACTTTAACCAAGTCAAACGGCATTGGAATACATCTGGATGATGTGAGCTATGAATTTCATATGCGTAATATGACAATGGACGTAGATAACGACGGCATTAAGCTTGTGTTAGGGGAGTTATGGACCGAATTTGCAGCCAATGATATTCGTTTTGGTGGCCGCACCACAGGTGAAAGCTTGGGCGGTATTGCTATGACTCAATATCAAAAAGGTTCAGAAATTGTCATTAGTGGTGGCGGTGCACAAGTCAATCGCTGTATGAGAGCAAGTGGCGTCGATGCCGCTGCATGTGCGGCCAATGGTGGCACTTGGATCGATACAATTGGTGCAGATGGTGATGAAGGGCTTACGATTAAACATAAACAGATTCTATTGCAGGAAAACATCGCTGAAGGTAAATCTAATTCTGTGACATATGAAACAAATCGTGTAGCGGGTGTGTCAGGTACCGGTCAGTCCATCAAACTCAATAATATCTACACATCTGATGGTTATGACGATGCAACCAATACATTTGGTGTTGAGAATAAGATAACGGTTGATGTGGCTTCTGCAGGCACGGCTCAGACAGCGGAATTGTTCATTACCAATAATGTTCGTTTTAAAGAGTTAAATGTCGATAGCGTGCAGTTAATACACGGTGCATCGTCCACTTCATCAAATATGCTGCAAGGCATCAAAATGCAAAACGTCGATTTCTCATCTCAGTTGTCAGTAAGCCCTATACCGTAATTTCTAGGGCTTACCCCCATACAAATCATGGAAATTAGCCCGTATTCCAGCTATAGTTTGCCCCAATATTTCTAATCTTTTTTGCATCGAAAACCCTCAGTTCTGTCTATTTTATGATCTGCATTTGAAGGTATGATGTACAGCAGGAGTGACCATGAGTCAGTTAATCATTTTTGATACAACTATGCGTGATGGCGAGCAGAGCCCTGGCGCGTCAATGACCCGTGATGAGAAAGTCCGTATTGGTAAAGCACTCGAAAAAATGCGAGTGGACGTAATTGAAGCAGGTTTTGCTGCCGCAAGCCCTGGTGACTTTGAGTCGATTGCCGCGGTTGCTGCTGCGGTTAAAGAAAGCACAATTTGTTCTTTAGCTCGTGCCGTAGATGGTGATATCGACCGTGCTGCGCAAGCACTTAAAGCGGCTGAACATGCTCGTATTCATACGTTTATCGCAACCAGTCCTATTCATATGGAACACAAATTAAGAATGGCACCCGATCAAGTGGTTGAGCGTGCAATCTATGCAGTTAAACGCGCACGTAACTTAGTGGCGGATGTGGAGTTTTCTTGTGAAGATGCTGGCCGTTCTGATATGGATTTCTTGTGCCGTATTATCGAAGCCGCCATTGATGCTGGTGCGAGTACGATCAATATTCCAGATACAGTGGGTTATGCCATTCCTGAAGAGTTTGGTTACAAAATCAAAACCCTATTAAATCGTATTCCCAATGCAGATAAAGCAATTTTTTCTGTGCATTGTCATAACGACTTAGGTTTGGCTGTTGCTAACTCATTGGCGGCCGTTGCAAATGGTGCGCGCCAAGTAGAGTGTACAATTAATGGTTTAGGTGAGCGTGCGGGTAATGCTGCGCTTGAAGAAATAGTCATGGGCATCAAAACACGCAGTGATTTATTCGATGTAACAACCGGTATCAATACTGAAATTATTGTACCGACCTCGCGTATGGTTTCCACCATTACCGGTTTCCCTGTACAGCCAAACAAAGCCATCGTTGGTGCCAACGCATTTGCCCATGAGTCAGGGATCCACCAAGATGGTGTGCTAAAACACCGCGAAACCTATGAAATCATGCGTGCTGAAGATGTGGGTTGGGGTGCCAACAAAATGGTGATGGGAAAACACTCAGGTCGTGCAGCCTTCCGTTCACGCTTAGAAGAGTTAGGCACCTCGTTTGGCAGCGACCAAGAATTAAACATTGCGTTTGCGCGCTTTAAAGAACTGGCTGATAAAAAGCATGAAATCTTTGATGAAGATTTACAGGCACTTGTGAGTGCGGCCCGTAACATGGATGAAAAATATCAGCTTGTGACCCTAGAAGCCCACAGCCAAACAGGTGAAACACCAAAAGCAAAATTAACCCTAGCGGTTGATGGTAAAGAGCAAGTGGTGAGCTCTGATGGTAGTGGCCCCGTGGATGCCGTTTTTAAAGCCATCGAACAACAAGCCCATTCAGGCGCTAATGTGCAGCTTTACTCAGTGAATGCCATCACGCAAGGCACAGACAGCCAAGGTGAGGTGACGGTACGTTTAGAAAAAGGCGGTCGAATTGTTAATGGATTGGGCAGTGACACAGACATCGTCGTGGCATCTGCAAAAGCTTATATCAATGCGTTAAATCTATTAGAAAATAATAGCAACAAGGCACACCCTCAAGTAGAAGGCGTGTAATTTAATGTTATATACCGCAGCACAGCTAACGTATCTGGAGCATTTGGGCATTGATATCTGGGTACCCAATAGTCTTCAGCATGATGCTGCGCAAATAACACAGAATTCAAACGTTGAAACCTTGGTTGAGTCTAGCTCTCAACCCACTGGCGCGAGTACTCAAAACACTGAGTTTACTCCGCCAAGTCATTTTGAAGATGTGCCGGTTACTGCTATTCAACCTGCTGCCGAGGTGGTCGAGCCAGCGGCTAAAGTGCATGTACAACAACCTCAGAACAATAAACCACTAAGCTCTACATTAAATTCGGCAGTATCCTCGAACATCCCGGCTCCTGCTTTTCCAAAGGTATCTCAAGGACAACCATCGGAGCCTGTGCAAAGGGTTGAATTTAATGTTCAGTTTTGGTGTTACAGCTCAGGTGTTTGGCTAGTAAGTGGTGATGTTTATACATCACGAGAGCAGCACAAGTTAGTGCATAATATTGCGCAATTTATACAAGGTAAGAGGCGTAAGCCTCGCAATGTTAATGTATTTTCTTGGCCAATGATCGACAGCCCCAATGTGGATCAAGGTGAAGAAATTGCCATTAAGTATTTATCGGGTCATATTGATCGCTTACAGCAAGCCTGCGAAAGAAATCTTGTGATGGTATTCAATGATTGTGAATACTTCCCAAGCCAAATTCCTCACGTTAAGTTAGATGTTAGCTTGCAACAACTGCTGCATGAACCCATGGCTAAAAAAGCACTTTGGCAGCAGCTAATTCCCCTTAAGCTAGATAATTAATTTTTTATAGAGTTCTCTATGGTTGCTTTTCGCCCTATGCATTTGGACGATGTGGAAGCTGTATTTCGTATTGAAAAACAAGCTTATGATTTTCCTTGGTCTAAAAATTTATTTGAGCAAGCGATAAAATCCAGCAAATACTGTGTTGTTGCTGAATACCAAAATCAAATTGTGGGTTATGGTGTTTTATCTTATGTGGTTGGTGAAGCTGAACTGCTTAATATTTGCATTGACCTAGAACAGCAAGGTAAGGGCTTTGCTAAGTTATTGTTGGATCATTTAATTGAGCATGCAACAAAAAAAGATAATCACGATATGTATTTAGAAGTACGTGTGACCAATGGTGCGGCCATTCATATTTATGAGCAAGCCGGTTTTAATGAAATTGGTCGCCGTAAAAATTACTATCCGACAAAATCAGGCAAAGAAGATGCTATTTTAATGGCATTACCATTATTTAAAGATTAATTTATCTGTAACCCATATTCATAAAAAAGCCAGCCCGTTTAAAACGGGCTGGCTTTTTTTATTGCTTTCGCATTAGTCATTTAAAGTGCAAGGCCGTTTTTATCTTTAGCATTGAGTTGATGGTTATCTGCACTATCTTGCGCATTGGGAATCCAAGGGGCGAGACACTCGCGGTCAGTCACACATGGATCGGTTAGAGCCTCTAAAAAAGCCACAATGTGATCTACTTGATCATCACTTAAGGCTAGGTTTTTTGGCACAAGGCTGTTGCCCGCTAATTGTTCGGCCTTGAGTTTAGCAAGGGCAGCTTTGCTGTTGGCTTCGGCGTTTGGATACAACGTAGCGCAATCACTCATGTCTTCAAACTGTGGCAGGTTGCATACCCCCATATCATTCTGGTTGGCGACAAAATCATTGATTGATTGCGTTTGATTGACGTAATGACGAACCACACTAGTAAGGGTTGGCATACTACCAGCGTGACTGTAAGGGCCAGTGACGGCAATATTTAATAACGAAGCGGTGCGGAATGCGTATTTATCATTCTCTTCGCCGGTTTCGCGCATGCGACCAAAATCATCAGTGCCATTTGTACCGTTGCCTTTACCAACCCCAATTTGTGGATATGCCACCGTGTGGTGTTTTTCATCTGTAAATAGTTGTCCTGTGTGGCAAGCAACACAACCGGCACCGCCGTCTTTAGGTTTTGTGAAAAATAATTGGGCGCCTTTTTTAGCTGAATCTGAAATCGCATCTTTATTACCATCTAAATACTGCTGCCAAGGGTGATCAGTGAACACCATGGAGCGCTCGTATTCAGCAAGGGCGTGAGCTATGCGATCATAAGTGATTAAGTCTTCAGCAGCGGTTGCACCACCAAATGCAGTTTGGAATTCAACTAACCAACTATTCGCACCGATGCCATCTGCAACCCCTTCACCATAGTTGCCAATACGAGCGGCTAAATGATCACGCACCGATTGATTATTTTCACCGGATTCAAATGTGAAACCACGCATCTCGTCAGCCGAGGTGACAGGGAAACGAGCTTGAGCGGCGGCAAGGTTCCGACCTGCGTTATTATCAGCTTGATCAAAAGTTGAGTCTGGAGTGCGAATATCGCCGCTGGCACCATTAGCACCGGCAACAACGTTTAATGATTCCACTCGTGAATCATGAAATAGCGTACTGTCCCATAAACCTAAGTTGAAAACAGTAGGTGCATTACGAGGCACACTTGGTAGAGATTCTGTTGTGCCGTTCATGTGAATACGGCCTAAACCTAAAAGGTCGTCATCATTGGATGATACACCCACAGAAAGTGAAAGATCATCACCGCCGCCCAATACGGGGTGGTGACAGGTAACACAAGCACTATCAAAATCACCTCCAAGCGCTTTGGTAAAAAATAGCTTTTTACCTAGTTGGGGTAGGGCATCGTTGATATTCGGAAGGTCACGTTGCGGGTGACTATTTAAATTATGAGTGCTAATGATTTCGCTAAGTTGATTGTCTAATTCACTGGATTGATCTGAGTTTGAGCCACAGGCACTGAGTGTAATGATGAAAAACGTTGCGCTGAGAGTATTGAGGATAGGCGTTATTTTCATTGTTTTAGTCCCTTAATAATTTTTATTGCATGGATTAAACCTTATTAATTGTACGTATATAAAGCTTTATATTTTCTAAAAGCAAAAAAAAACCGCCACTTTAAAAAAGTGGCGGTTTTTTATGAGACGTTAGTTTTAGCCTAATTTGTCTGTAGCAACGTGATACTGCGGATCTTCAATTACGTCCACTTCAACCATGTTACCTGCTTTAGACAGCAGTGTGCGGCATTCTGGGCTTAAATGCTTAAGGCTGAGTGTTTTGCCTTCTTTATTGTAACGCTCGGCCAAGGTGTCGATCACCTCAAGGCCAGAGTGGTCTGCAACCCGTGAATGTTTGAATTCAATAACAACGTTATTAGGATCATTTTTTGGATCAAATAACTCAAGAAAATAGGACGTCGAACCAAAGAATAATGGGCCATGTAATTCGTAAGTTTTCACACCATTTTCTTCTTTAATATCGGCACGAATATGTTGCGCATGCTCCCATGCAAAAACTAAAGCCGATACGATGACACCAATTATAACGGCCATGGCCAAGTCAGTCGCAACAGTGATACCGGATACAAGAATTAAAACAAACGCATCTGTTCTTGGGATTTTTTTAAGAATACGGAAGCTAGACCATTCAAAGGTGCCAAGTACGACCATCATCATGACGCCCACCAATGCCGCCAAAGGGATTTGTGCAATGATGTCAGAGGCAAACAAGATAAACATTAAGAGTGCAATGGCTGCTGTAATCCCAGATAAACGACCACGGCCACCAGAGTTAATGTTAATCATGGATTGACCAATCATGGCGCAACCACCCATACCACCAAAAAAACCATTGACGGTATTTGATGCGCCTTGAGCAAGGCACTCACGGTTACTATTACCGCGGGTTTGGGTTAGTTCGTCAATTAAGGTAAGAGTAAGCAAAGATTCAATCAGGCCCACACCGGCTAAGATCAAGCTATAAGGCAAAATGATCCAAAGGGTTTCAAGAGTAAACGGAACAGCTGGGATACTAAATTCAGGTAAGCCGCCTGCAATGTTGGCTACATCGCCAACCGTACGAGTATCTAGACCTAACCAAATTGCGCCAAAGCTCACAACAACAATGGCCGCCAGCGCAGAAGGAATAGCATTGGTGAGTTTAGGTAAGAAGTGAATAATTGCCATTGTGAGCGCAACTAGGCCTAACATGACATATAGCGCGTTGCCTTCTAACCAAGCTTTCATGCCGGCATCGTCAACAAATTTAAACTGCTCGAGCTGACTTAAGAAAATCACAATGGCTAAGCCGTTTACAAAACCCAGCATTACCGGCTGTGGTACTAAGCGAATAAACTTGCCTAGCTTTAAAATACCGGCTGTCATTTGAATCAAACCACACAGCACCACAGCAGCAAATAAGTATTCGACCCCATGGTCAGCAACCAGAGCCACCATAACAACCGCCATAGCACCGGTTGCACCACTGATCATACCTGGGCGACCACCAAAGATAGATGTGATGATGCCCACCATAAATGCCGCGTATAAGCCCACAAGTGGGTTAACGCCTGCTACAAAGGCAAACGCAACCGCTTCTGGCACAAGGGCTAGTGCAACGGTAAGACCCGATAAAATATCGTTTTTGGGGTTGTCGGTGGTTTTTCTGATGAGATTAAACATCTGATCCTCGATAAGAGTGGTGCACTGCAAAAATAGCGGCGTAGAGTACCTAAAATGCCGTAAAATAACCAGCTAAGGCATTTAAGACGCGCGACTGGTGGTCGAATAAGGAGCCTGTTTTGAGTATAGAATCTGGATTGTTGCCCGTATGGTTTATTTACCTGCTATTTTACCCAAGCTTATTGATCGTGGTTTGGGCTTTGAGGCGGGTTAATTGGAGAGCGCTTAAAGAGCAGTCCCTGCTACAGCATGTGTTTTACAGTGCGTGTTTGGCGCTTGCCATTTTGTGGTCCATCAGGGCTGGTTTAAGCAGCGGTTTGGGAATTCACTTTATGGGCCTGACGGCCGCTACGTTAGTAATGGGGTGGCCATTGGCTTTGATTGCCGGTGGCATTGGTTTGTTATGTGTCACCATTATTGGCTTAGAAAGTTATGCCGGCTTTGGTGTGAACTTCATGATATCGGTTGCACTACCTGTATTGACGTCTTTTTGGGTGCTGAAGTTTGTTCAGCATAAATTACCAGCTAATCCATTTGTGTACATTTTTTTATGTGGCTTTTTTAATGGCGCAATCGCCATATTGGCTGTGGCGTGTGTCACGTCAGTCATGCTTGGGGTATTAGAGGTTTATACTTGGGAAGCGGTTTATGACGAGTACTTTATGTACTTACCGCTTATGTTATTTCCTGAAGCATTTATCAACGGCATGGTGGTCGCAGGTGTGATGGGAACGTTCCCCCATTTATTGAGCTCGTTTAATATGGATAAATATTTCAGTGATGATTAACCACGAACGCTCAAATAATGGTAGGGGGGTGCCCCGCGCCCGATGAATCACTAATGCTTAACCGGATGCTTTTGCAATTTACGTTGTAGCGTACGACGATGCATTCCTAGCTCACGAGCGGTTACTGAAATATTGCCATCATTTGCTTGCAGAGTTTGCTGAATTTTTTCCCACTCCAAACGCTTAACCGATGTGGGTTTATCGGCAACTTCTGATTCACTTGTGGGCTCTGATGATGCGTCATGATTAAATGCGTTCAGAAGTTCATCAATATCCACAGGTTTACATAAGTATTGATGAGCTCCTAGTTTGATTGCATCTACCGCTGTGGCAATGCTGGCATAACTGGTGAGCATAACAATCTGGCATTGTGGCGACAGGGTTTTTAATTGTTCAATTAAATGTAAGCCACTTTCTTGTTCAAGTTTTAAATCAAGTGAAATAAATTTAGGTCGGTGTTGTTGGCAAAGTGATAGAGCTTGTTCGCCATTTTGTGCTTGTAACACATTAAACCCTCGACGAGTTAAACTGCGAACCATCACGTTTAATAGTGTTGTGTCATCATCAATCACTAAAAATGTATTGTCATTATTCAACATGAAACGGCACCTTAATGGTCGTTAAGCAACCTTGTTTATAATTACCGAGAGTCACACTGCCGCCTATACGTAAAATACTACTATGACTGAGTAATAAACCAATACCCAAGCCATTACTGGATTCCACTGGTTGATTGGGTAGAGAGAAATCATCGGCAATCCCTTCACCATAATCTTGAATATCCATTTGCCAAAATTGAGCGTTCCATTTCAAAGATAACTCTATAGGTTGATCAGAGGCGTGATTGGCATTATCTAATAAGTTAATAATAGCTTGCATTAAAACCAGTGGATACTGCACCTGAGGGCTATGGTTTATGGTTTTAAAATCATCTGCCCAAATGAATTTAGCGTTTGGTTGTAGCAATAACCACTGTTGGGTGGTGTTATGTAAAAAAGCATGCAGTGACTGGTTGTCACTAACATCCAATTGGCTAGGTTGACTGAGGCGTTTTAATTTTTGCTGGCACAACTCAATTTGCTGGTGGATTAATTGTAAATCTTCACGACTGTCGTTATCTAAATTCTTGAGTTGTTGTAATTCATGACTGAGCATTTTAATGGTGGTCAGGGGTGAGCCTAACTCGTGAGCGGTGCTGGCGGCTTGGCTGGCCAAAAGCATGAGGTGTTCGTTTTGCAAAACTTGTTCACGATAATGGGCGGTTTGTTTCTCTTTTTCGCGCAGATCAAATGCCATTTCCACGACAAAATAGGCAATTAAAAGGGCGCTTAAAATAAAGGTAAACCACATGCCTATGATATGAAAACTCAAACCAGCATGAGCAAGGTGATGATCAAGGGCGGGAAGGGGGAAATAAAAAAATAATAAAAACCCATATAAGGCCATGGACAACATACACAATATCCACGTCATCGCCCAACTTAATGTGGCGGCACTAATGACAATGGGGACTAATAAATAAGTGATGAATGGATTGTTGGCTCCGCCACTGACATAAATTAAACCTGCAATTAATACCGTGTCTGCTAATAAATATGCAAAGAGTTCATAGGGTGCCGCTTGATTATGTTTGGCTCGCCAAAGATTTAATAAACTCAGTAAAGTAAGTGTGGTCAGTATTCCCCATAACATAAATTTTTGCATGGGTGGGGTTTGTTCTAACCCAATTAATGCCAAAGCCAATGCAATGCCACAGCAAACAATTAAACGCAGTACCGCTAAGCGTTTTAAATTTTGAACGATAGGTGAAGTGAGCGCACTGGTATTACTTCGCATGCTCAAACTCACTATTGTGTAATAACTTATATGGCCCTAATAAATGTTCATATACTAGTTGGCAGGCAAGGTCGGTGTTGCGGTTAAGCAATGCATCCATTAATGCATCGTGATCTTTTTGGTTTGCATCAAATACTTGATTGTTCACCATGTATTGCTTAAGCCACAGATTTCGATAACGGGATGCTTTTTCATATAAGCCGTGACGCACATCTAACAAGGTAGGAGATTGACAGCCAGACGTTATGGCGCTGTGGAAATTATGATGTAAGGCTTCCCATTGCTGCATGCTGCTGCGCGCCTCTTCTAAGTTGCCGGCTTGTTTTAGGCTCTCATTTAACAGTGGTGCCGCTTTTTTCAGTTGGTGAGCACTCGCGATGATGCCAGCCTCCCAAGCGTCATCGCCGTGGGCGATGGCTAGTTTCACACATAGGGATTCGATGTGCGCGCGAGTGTGATAGATATCGGCCAATTCTGCCTTTGAAATGGGGTGCACACGAAAGCCCCGCTGATTTTCAACAATCACCAGCTGCTCAACTAATAATTGCGATAAGGCCTCACGCAAGGGGCTTACCCCCACGTTGTACCGCTCTTTTAAGCGAGCCATGCGCAGCTTTTCACCTGGAGCAAAAAAGCCCTCAAGAATGTCCTGCTTTAATTGGCTTACCACTTGGCCTGCAAAATTCTCAGTACTGTTGTGTAAGGCATGGTTGACCATGTATATCCCTATAACGATGGGTAGGTAATGATTGGGCATATTCTACGGTAACTTGCACATTGTTGAAATAGCGTCTAAAAATCATAATGTTGACATTAATATAAAATGTCGACATTATTGCTTGATCATCATCAACTCAAGGTAGTACCGGGAGAGCGAGTCATGTCAGCACAGGAATCAGTGGCCAAAGCCAGTATTGATAACGGTTTTCGTCAATCGAACCATCCTCACAATCCAAGATTGCAGCACATTAGCTTGAGTGAAGAGGCACTGACGACCTTTGAGCAGCTCACCTCAGCATGGGATTTGCAGGCCATTGAATACAAGCCATTCTTGCGATTTGCGGTGGCTAACGCCCTAGATGAAGCGTGTCATGGGGAATTATCCCCGTTACTGAATGCCATCATGCAAAACCGCGAACAGGGGGCGTTTTTGTTGGATTACAACGGTGTTGAGCAAGATGAGGCGACGGACTTTTATGTGAAGTTATCCACCGCGGTTTCTCACTTAATTGGTGTGCCTAATTTTGATTCTATGTACGGCAAATATTACGCGCGCTTCACGGTGAGAAATAAAGACGACAGTGATAGCTATTTACGCCAAGCTCATCGTCGCATGGAGCTGCATAACGATGGCACCTATGTGAATGAACGTACTGACTTTGTACTTATGATGAAAATGAAAGAAGAAAACATGGAAGGGGGCGATTCCCTGATTTTACATGTGGATGATTGGCAGGATCTAAACAAGTTTTATAACCATCCGCTCGCCAAGCAAGACATTCAATGGGGTTCACCTCCAAGTAAACAGGTGGATTATAAAGTTCACCATCCGGTTTTTTTTGAAGAAGATAAAAATGGCAAACCTCATATGTTGTTTATCGATCAATTTGCGGAACCGCAAAACATGCGCCAAGGTTTGTATTTGCATCAGATGGGCGAGTCATTAGAGAGCGAAAAAAACTGCAGTAATATTGAAGTGCCAGTTGGATCTATCTTGGTGCTACAAAATCATTGTTGGTTACATGGCCGTGATAAATTTGTGTCCAACCCAGGTCTTGAGCGCGAACTGTTAAGACAACGTGGCCACTTTACAGCCAATTAATTTTGGCGAGTATTTATACTTGGTGTGTATTTGTTATTCTTGGACCTAATATAGGTCCATTTTCTTTTATACGGGCGGGCAGCGTGAATACGTTTGATTACATCATTATTGGCGGCGGTATTGTGGGTGTCTCCACCGCGTGGCAATTACAAAAGCGGTTTCCGCAAAAAAAAATAGCAATCATTGAAAAAGAAAGTGAGTTTGCTTGCCATCAAACGGGTCACAATAGTGGTGTGATTCATGCTGGTGTGTATTATCAGCCTGGTTCATTAAAAGCGAAATTTTGTAAAGAAGGGGTTCAGGCCACCATCGAGTTTTGCAAAGAGCATCAGATTCATTATGAGCAGTGCGGAAAATTACTGGTAGCCACAACCCCTCTTGAGCATGAACGCATGTTGTCGTTGTACGCGCGCTGTGCTGAAAATGGCATCGAGGCTGAGCTATTAGATCAAGCGCAGCTTAAGCAGCGCGAACCAAACATCAGTGGGATCGGCGCTATTTTTGTTAAACAAACAGGCATCGTTAATTATCAGCAAGTGACCATAAAAATGGCCGAACGGTTTCAGCAATTGGGCGGTACTGTTTTGTTGAATCACGAGGTGGTTGATTTAGTTGAGAATGATGACGGCATTCACGTTGTGGCTCTGCATAACGGTCAGCAGGTTCCTCTAGAAAGTGATTTTTTAGTTGCTTGCTCTGGTTTGATGGCGGATCGCACAACAAAAATGTTAGGCATAAAAACGGACTTTCAAATTATTCCATTTCGTGGGGAGTACTATCAACTACCTGCTAAACACAATCACATCGTGAATCATTTAATTTATCCCATTCCCGATCCTGACTTGCCATTTTTAGGTGTGCACCTTACCCGTATGATCGATGGCAGTGTGACAGTGGGCCCTAATGCGGTACAAGGTTGGAAGCGAGAAGGTTATGGCAAGATTAACATCAGTTTTAAAGATATTGTTGACATGATGGGTTTTAGTGGTTTTTGGCGCGTGTTAAAAAACAATTTTAAAGTCGGTTTAATTGAGACATTTAATTCTTGGTGGAAGCCTGGTTATTTAAAAACCGTACAAAAATACTGCCCAAGTTTAACGCTTAATGATTTACAACCTTACCCTGCCGGCATTCGTGCACAAGCGGTAATGAAAGATGGCAGTATGGTCCATGACTTTTTATTTGCACAAAGCCCGCGCTCACTTCATGTATGTAATGCACCAAGCCCTGCGGCCACTTCGGCTTTGCCTATTGGTGCTTACATTTGTGACAAAATTACAAAAGCGCAGTCTTAAGCATATTGCATGGGAAGATTACCAATGAATGGATTGGCTAAAATCATGAATATGTTTAGCCAGCCAGTTTACCGCTGGATCTTCGCTGTAAAGTGGGTGGTGCACCATGGTCATGTTTATGGCGGGAATGCCTTTAGGTGGTTTGACAATGCGCACCTTCATCATCTGACTAAATAATTGTGCCATATGCAGAGGTAAGGTCATGATGGCATTGGTTTTCTCTACAATACGGGCGGCAGCCATATAGTTAACCGTTCTAGCCATGTGGTGGCGAGATAAATTTTGTTGTTCAAGCCAAGTATCCACTGAGTTGGCACTCACTTGACTGACATCCCAAAACACAACGTGTGAGAGCTTTAAGTACTGCTTTAAACTTAAACTGCTTTTTACGCTAGCATGATCGTTGGCCACGAGGCACACCTGCGATTCGTTCAGCCAATGTTCACTGATCAAATGACTGGGCAATGCTTGTTCCGCATCCATGCCAACCACTAAGTCGACTTCGCCATTCCCTAGGCGGGTTTGGCTGGCATCTTCAGCAATCATTTCAATTTCAATTTTAATATTTGGCGCAATACTTAATAAATGGCTGAGTAATTCAGGAAAAATAACCGCTTCAAAATAATCCGTACTGGCAATGGTAAACGTACGTTTAGCATTGGCGGCATCAAACTGAGCGGTAGGAGTAATGGACTGCTGTAAAAGCTGCAATGCACTGCGTACTTGTGGTGCCATTGCTAATGCTCTTGGGGTGGGCTGTAAGCCTTGTTCTGTGCGCACAAGTATCGGGTCGCCCAGTTGTTCGCGTAAGCGATTAAGGGCATGGCTCATGGCCGATTGACTTAAAAATACCTTATCAGCGGCACGGCTGACATGACATTCACTGACCAGTGCTTCAAAAATAATAAGCAGGTTTAAGTCAAATTGGCGCAGATTCATGGGGTGCATCCTTTACGATAAAATATTAATTATATACATACTTGTATTTAAAATATGCATTTCACTAATTATCACCCCATGACTACACTTAGTTCATCTTTTTACTTGTTTACGAAGGCTCACCATGTCGGGTTCAAATGCTGCCAATGCAAACTATCCAATCTACGGCGCATTGGGTGTTACGTTTTTAGAATTTCCGTTAGTCACTGATTTAACAACCTCAGATGCTGATGTCATTGTCAGCGGTGTACCTTTTGATATGGCCACATCTGGTCGTGGTGGTTCACGTAATGGCCCACAAGGGGTGCGCGCGGCCTCTATCAACATGGCTTGGGAAGGTGAGCGTTGGCCTTGGGACTTTGCTTTAAATGACCATTTAAACGTGGGTGATATAGGTAACGTGAACTTTAAACACGGCGAGCCACAAACACTTGTGGATAATCTTGAGGCTCATATTTTAGACATTGTGAAAGCGGGTAAGAATCCACTGACCATAGGGGGTGATCATTTTATTACCTTGCCAATTTTGCGCTCGGTTGCAAAAGAGCACGGCCCTGTGGCCTTGATTCATTTTGATGCCCATACCGATACCTACAGTGGCGGCAGTAAATACGATCACGGCACGTTTTTACATCATGGTGTTGAAGAAGGCCTAGTGGATACCGAGCACTCATTGCAAATTGGGATTCGAACGAATTTCACGCGTAAAGATTACCCGTTTGAAGTATTAGACGGTGCATGGGTAGGTGATCACGGTCCCCATGAAACCTTAAAGCGGATTAAACAACGTGTGGGTGATAAAAAAGTCTATGTCACATTTGATATAGATTGTTTGGACCCAGCCTATGCTCCAGGTACAGGCACTCCTGTGGCTGCGGGATTAACCACAGATTGTGCGTTAAAAATTATTCGTGGCTTACGAGGTTTGAATTTAATTGGTATGGATGTGGTAGAAGTTGCACCAGCCTATGACCATGCTGAAATCACATCGCTAGCGGCGGCAACCTTAGCGTTAGAATACTTGTATGTTTTAGCGGCCAATAAGCAGTTGTAAAAGCTGGGTGTATATTTGGTCTACCTACTGAGGCATATGGTGACATCCGATTTAATCACGTAACGTTGTCTTTACTGATTGAAATTGAAGATGTGCTGTCTTTCATTTTATTGAGTGTTTATTAGCGCGGTCCAGTCTTCCTCTGGCCGCGCTTTTTTTGTGTCTAAACGTTCTTACTATTTAAGATGCACTTGCTGATGTGTCTAACTCATTTAGATGACTTAGAAACAGTGTGAAAATTTCAGACTGTGTGGATGTGTTTAAGCGGGTGTGAATATTTTTACGGTGTACCTTTACCGTGCCTAAACTAATATTGAGTTGATTGGCGATGGCCTTTGATGAGTGCCCTTGCAAAATTAAAGCGGTAATTTCTTGCTCACGTTTAGTGAGTACGCCATTGGCAAACGTGCTTAATGCGTGATTCATGGCACCAGCTTCGGTTTCGTATTTCACATATTCTTGTGATTGAGATAACCAAAATTGGCGCACTAATGAGTTAATAATAGGGTACACATCATTTAGCCGTTTAAGTTCTGCACGGGTGATGGTACCTAGGCGTGTTTTACGTCCAATGGTGATGGCGCATGCCACATCATTATCCAAGTGAATAATAATGTTGATCTCATCAACAAAATCAAAATCTTTGTAGCAGGTTTGGTAGTATTCGGTGGTTTCAAATGAATCCGGTGCAATATCGGTTAAACGGCTTATGTTCGGTATTGTGCCGTCTTCTATCCCTTTGCAAAGCGGATCAAGAATGTATTCTTTTTTAAGGTAGCTACGTAAAGTTGGGCTGTGTTCAGCCTGATTTGTTGGGTGCAGAACAATTGGCTTAAATGCTTTTTTAAACGTCAGCATTAATACACTATCAAAATTACATTGGCTGGCCAAAAACTCCTCAAGCGCATTTGGAAAGCTGCGCAAGCGAATATGATCAATTAAGGATGCCAGTTGTTTTTGCCAATTAACCTGATGAGGAGGTTGGCCCGTTATGGAGTTCATGTTGCCTCTGTAAAATTGTGGTCAGACATCAAAACAACGAAAGCAGGTTTTAGGCTTTCGTTGTTTTACTGACAACGTTTAGCTAATAGATTTTAGTGTTAAATCAAAACATAAAACGGCTTTATCAAGCAGTTCGTCAACTTCTGCATGGCTAATAATTAATGGTGGTGAAAGTACCATGCGGCTTCCAGTTGCACGCATAATTAAGCCATTCTCAAAACAATGATCACGGCAAATTAAACCAATATTAATATCGTCGCCAAAAAATTCTTTTGGCGCTTTATTTTTCACAAGAGCGATGCCGGCAATTAAACCTGTGCCAACAATGTTGCCAACCAACGGGTGGTCACCTAAACGTTTGCGCAGTTCGCTTTGAAAATAGGGGCCAATATCATTAGCCACATAATCAACAATGTTTTCTTGTTTCATTAAGCGGATGTTTTCAAGGGCGACGGCGGCACTTACTGGGTGTCCGGAATACGTATAACCATGATGAAAATCATCATCGTGGGCCATTAATGCATCGGTGATACGAGATCCAACGGCCACAGCCGCTATGGGTAAATAGCCAGATGATAGGCCTTTAGCCATGGAAATAATGTCCGGTTTAATACCAAAGGTATCACTGCCAAACCAGTTTCCTGTGCGCCCAAAGCCACAAATGACTTCATCAGCGGCTAATAAAATATCGTACTTATCACAAATCTTTTGAATTTCACCCCAGTAATTAGCTGGCGGTACAATCACCCCCCCAGCCCCTTGGATAGGCTCACCAATAAAACAGGCTACATTATCAGGGCCCACTTCAAGGATGCGATCCTCGAGTGCTTTGGCACAGGCAAGACCAAACTCTTCTTCACTCATATCGCCACCTTCCCCATACCAGTAAGGCTGGCGGATGTGTTCGATACCAGGCACCAAGGGCGCGCCTTGTTTATGCATGCCACCCATGCCACCTAAGCTGGCACCGGCGAGGGTTGAGCCATGATAAGCATTGTCACGAGCAATTATGATATTACGGTAGGGTTTCCCTTTTACGGCCCAGTAGTGACGAACTAAGCGCATAATCGTGTCGATGGCTTCAGAGCCGGAGTTCGCAAAGAATATGTGGTTTAAATCATGGGGTGTGACACTGGCAATTTCTTTAGCAAGGAGTGCGGCTTGTTCATGGCTGGTTTGGAAGAAGGTGTTGTAATACGGCAGCGTTTGCATTTGTTTGTAAGCAGCATCAGCAAGTTCTTTGCGACCATAACCCATGTTGACGCACCAAAGGCCTGCCATGCCATCGAGCATTTTTTTACCTTCGCTGTCCCAAATATAGACACCTTGTGCTTTTTCAATGATACGGGCGCCTTTGGCATTTAAGGCTGAGGTATTCGTAAAAGGGTGCAAGTGGTGCTGGGCATCTATGTGTTGGATGTCTTGGGTGTGCTTGGACATGTTTGCTCCTTATAAAATAGCTCAGTATCAATATAGGTTGGATTCTTTGCCTTATTTTGTGATCACAAAATTAATAAGTCAATAGTATGAGTATTTGTATTGATGAGCCAAACTCGAGATATTTGGGTTTTAGCCGCAGCAAATAGCCATGCCCATACCAGCCGCGCAGCCACCCCCCGCTCGTCATGACTCGCTTAAAGCTTAGCAGTTAGATGTGTTTTGTAACGGTCGCTGGTTAGCCGTGTCGATTTGATTCGTCGATAAAACGCTGAAGCGCCTCAGGGGTGCTGGCAAAATTAAAGCCTTCTCGAATATCTGCCTTAATGGCAAGTTGCAGGGCAAATCCGTCTCGGTTTTCAATGGCAGTGAGGGCTTCTGTGTGTCGATCCACCTGAGTGGATAGCTCTAAGTGGGCACTGGCTAGCTTCATAAATGGGCCAAGTTGCAGCCATAAACTTTCGATCAAAGGAAGCGTGACTTGATGGGGGTTGGCGTTGTATAAGGTGCGGTGAAACTCTTGGTTTAAGGCACTGATGGGTTCGTGGTTTCCAGAGATCTGAGTGTGGTCAATTTGAGCATCAATTTGCTGTAAAAGCTGCAATCTTGAATCATCAATGTAAGGAAGTGCTCGCTCTGCTGCGTGGCTTTCGATGGCCATGCGAGCATGGCATAACTCATTGAACTTCATGGCCGTCATTTTTGGCACCATGACACGCCGATTACCTTGAATTTCAAGTGCATTTTCAGCGGCCAGTTGGCGCAGGGCTTCTCGAACAGGCATGGGGCTTACATCCAGTTCTTTTGCCAGCTCGCGGATGGTCAGCGCCCGCCCAGGCAGGATTTTTCCATACATGACTGAGTGACGTAAAGTGGCATATACCCATTGGGTGATAGTTACAGATGCATCACGCTCAGCTAAGGTAAATTCAATGGGGGAGTTCTTGTCCATATTGTATTAGTGGCCTTGAATAATACTTTTCAAATCGATATCGCATTTTGCTGAATAAAGCGTATGTTACTCGGTTGTGAGGGACCTTTAAATATTTTTGTGATCACAATACCTTAGTTATTGTGATCACAAAAATGTTGAATGTTTTAAAATTTTTTGTAAATTGCAGTTAAAACCTGCTTTGCCGCTTGTCGGTTACGATCAAAGAGAAATGACAATGTCATCCAATAGCGATTTAGAATTTGATTTATTTATTACGGATTTAAACGGTAATTTACGTGGTAAACGTATGCCGCCCAGTGCCAGTAAAAAAATGGCAAAAGAAGGCATCAAATTACCGCGCTCAGTGGTGGGCATGGATGTCTGGGGTAATGACGTATGGGAGAACGGTTTAGTATTTGAAACAGGTGATAGTGATGGTATCTGTATGCCAGTGCACTTAGACCCGATTCCAGTACCTTGGGCGCAATCACCGCGTAATCAAATCTTGGCCATGATGTATAACCCAGATGGTACCCCATTTTTGGCGGATCCTCGCCAAATACTGGCACACATTACAGAGCGCTTTAAAAAACTAGGCATTACGCCAGTAATGGCCACTGAACTTGAGTTTTACTTGATGGATGCGGAGTCTGAAAAAAGCCAGCGTCCGCGTCCACCTAAAATGCTTGATGGTCATGGTCGTCGCTTGAGCGAAACCGATTGTTACTCAATTGATGAAATGGATAACCTTGAAGCGTTCTTTACCGAAGTACGTGAAACCTGCGAAGTGCAAGGTGTGCCTGCCGATACGATTATTTCTGAGTTGGGCCCTGGTCAGTTTGAGATCAACTTGAATCATGTGGATAACCCAATGCTGGCGGCTGATCAGGCAATCATGTTTAAGCGCCTTATTAAGGGTGTTTCCCGTAAACATGGTATCAGTGCTTCGTTCATGGCGAAGCCGTATGCAGACCAAAGTGGTAACGGCTTCCATGTGCATTTCAGCTTGTTAGATGAAAAAGGTAACAATATCTTTGATGACGGCACAGATGAGGGTACTGACATTTTAAAACATGCGGTTGCAGGTTTAATTCATACCATGGCCGACGGCATGTTGGTATTTGCGCCACACTTAAACTCTTATCGTCGTTTTATGAAGGGTGCTCATGCGCCAACCGTTGCTTGCTGGGGGTATGAAAACCGTACGGTTGCCGTTCGAATACCTGAAAGCCCAGGTATTGCACGCCGCATTGAGCACCGCGTATCTGGTGCCGATGCAAACCCGTATTTAGTGCTTGCAACTATTTTAGCCGGTGCACTTTATGGTATTGAAAATAAACTCATGCCGCCTCAGCCAATTGAAGGGGATGCCTACACTGAAACAGAAGCAGACGATTACAGTGATGAGTACGAACTACCAAACAAGTGGGACCAAGCAACCGAAGTATTTAAAGAGTCTGACGTGCTTAATCAATACCTAGGTGAAGAATTCATTCGTGTATTCTCAGCGGCCAAAGAGCAAGAGCAATTGCGTTTTGATGAGCGTATTTCCGATGTGGAATATGAGTCTTATTTAGGCGTGTTATAACCTTATTGTTCACGCCAATGGGGAGGTCTTAATTGTCCGCACAAAAGTGATGCGGGTTTATATTGGCCTCCCCATTTTAGTGCGCTTTTACATGTGAATTGTGGCGCATATAGACTAAATACCTAATGGGGGGTATATAGTAAAAACAACCCATTGCGTACATTGAAATGAGAAACACGGGACGTGTTTACAGAATATAAAAAGCCCCCAAAGAGAGGCTTGAACGTGCAAGTTTTGACCTGACGGATCCAGCCAAAACCATAAAAATAAAAATAAAGCTCGTTCCTATTGATGCTGTGTTTATTGAGCGCACAAATGGGGATGAGGCAAGACAATGTGGCCCTACACTACACATTGCAACACTGGAGATAACGAAATGAATCCGTTTAAGCTAGGTATCGCAACCGCTTTAACATTGGCCTTGGCGCATAATGCTTTAGCACAAGAAAATGTTTTAAATATCTACAACTGGTCAGACTATATTGATCCAGCTGATGTGACAAAATTCGAAAAAGAAAGCGGCATTAAAGTGAATTATGATGTTTATGATTCTAATGAAATGCTAGAAGCGAAACTAATGGCAGGTAACAGTGGCTACGACGTTGTTGTACCTACTGGCGCATTCCTTGAGCGTCAATTACAAGCAGGTGTTTACGCCAAGATTGATAAAACAAAGTTAAGCAATTACAAAAATGTAGATGCTGAGCTTGCTAAAAAAATTGCTCGTAGTGACAAAGAAAACCTACATAACGTACCTTATGCATGGGGCACCATTGGCTTAGGGTATAACCTAGAGATGCTGCAAAAGCGTCTAGGTAAAGACATGCCGCTTGATACCTTAGACTTAATATTCAAACCTGAATTAAGCGCTAAGTTGAAAGATTGTGGTGTGGCCTTACTTGATGCGCCAGCGGATGTTTTGTCTGTGGCAATGAACTACTTAGGCCTTGATCCAAACTCAGAAAACAAAGCAGACCTTAAGAAAGCCACCGACTTATTAAAAGCCAATCGTGCAAACTATAAGTACTTTCATTCCAGCCAATATATTTCAGATTTAGCAAATGGCGATGTATGTCTCGCACTAGGCTATAATGGAGATATATTACAGTCGCAGAGCCGTGCTGAAGAAGCGGGTCAAGGAATTCAAGTGGCGTACTCCATTCCTAAAGAAGGTACACAAGTATGGTTTGACCTAATGGCCATTCCTGCCGATGCCCCAAACAAGGAAAACGCATACAAGTTCATTGATTTTGTGTTGCGTGGCGAAACTGCGGCTAACATTTCAAATTATGTGTATTACGCTGTACCCAATACTGAGGCCACTCCTTTTATAGAAAAAGAAGTGTTAAGTAATCCTGGTATCTATCCGACGGATGCAGTTAAAGCTAAGCTATTTCCTCAGCTAGCGCATACAGCTAAGTTTGATCGTCTGTTATCTCGTGCTTGGACCGGTATTAAAACCGGACGTTAACTAACTTAATACCCGCCTATGGTGGGTATTTTATTTTTAACAGCCTTAAGGCTAAGAGCAGAATATTGGCGGTTACCATGAATGTTTCTGAATTAAAATCAACCATAACCGGTGTGGCGAATCCTGTGAATACTGAACTACCTCTATGGAAACAACCAGATGCGACACCTTTTGTTCGCATTGAAAACATCACAAAAAAGTTTGATGACTTTACAGCTGTTGATAACGTCTCGTTAAATATTTATAAAAAAGAACTGTTCTGTTTATTGGGCGGATCCGGTTCAGGTAAAAGTACCTTGCTTCGAATGCTTGCGGGCTTTGAAAGCCCAACAAGTGGTCGCATTATTATTGATGGTGTTGACATGGAAGGTATACAGCCTTGGAATCGTCCAGTGAATATGATGTTCCAGTCTTATGCTTTATTTCCCCACTTATCAGTAGCTGACAATATTGCCTTTGGTTTAAAACGAGAAGGTGCCAGCAAGCAAGACGTTAAAAGACGAGTAGCCGAAATGCTCGACATGGTTCAGCTTGGTCATTTAGGCAAACGCAAACCTCATCAGTTATCTGGTGGTCAACGCCAGCGTGTTGCGTTAGCCCGTTCGTTAGTTAAGCGCCCAAAATTATTATTATTAGATGAGCCGCTCGGTGCATTAGATAAAAAACTGCGTGAAGAAACTCAGTTTGAAATCATGAACCTACAAGAAGATTTAGGTGTGACCTTTGTGGTGGTTACCCATGACCAAGAAGAGGCTATGACCCTAGCCACGCGTATTGGGGTAATGAACCAAGGTTTAATTGTACAAACCGACGCGCCTCACGATGTGTATGAATATCCAAATAGTCGATTTGTTGCCGAATTCATTGGCTCAGTAAATTTACTTGAAGGTGTGGTGACTGAAGATAACGTCGACAGTGTGCGTATTAAATCAAAAGATGCGGGCTGTGAATTTTATGTGCCCCATGGCATCAGCTGTGCGCCTCAACAAAAAGTGCACGTGGCCCTTCGCCCTGAAAAAATTAAAATGACCCGCATCAAACCAGTACAAGAAGAAAACCTGATGCAAGGTGAAATTCTTGAAATTGCTTACATGGGAAGCTTGTCTGTGTATCGCGTGCAATTGCAAAGTGGTAAAGAGATTCGTGTTACTCAACCAAACTTTGCTCGTGATATGGGTGAACGCTTTACTTGGAATGAGAAAGTATTCTTGTCTTGGGATGTGGATAGTAGCGTGGTACTAACATCATGAGTTCATTTTCTGGAAACGTGTGGCTTTCTGGATTTTCAACTTGGAAGGCGCGCTTAACTATATTTACCAAAATCAATTGGGGTCGCCTTGGTGTGATCTCAGTTCCTTACCTTTGGTTAGCAGTGTTCTTTTTTATACCGTTTTTAGTGGTATTTAAAATTTCACTTTCCGAATCGGCCATTGCTATTCCACCGTACAGTGACCTACTGGACTTTAATGTTGAAGAGGCTTATCTCAATATTAAATTGAATCTAGGTAATTACCTGTATTTATGGGAAGACAGCTTTTATTTTGATGCCTACCTCAGCTCGATTAAAATCGCCGCGGTTTCAACTTTCTTTACTTTGTTAGTGGGTTTTCCCATTGCATATTTGATTGCAAGAAGTGATGAAAAAATTCGTGGTATTTTATTAGCACTGGTTATTTTGCCATTTTGGACATCGTTCCTATTACGCGTATACGCGTGGGTGGGTTTGTTAAAAAACCAAGGTCTGATCAACGAAGTGTTACTTTCGTTGGGGATTATTAATGAACCACTCACCATGCTGCAAACTGACTTTGCGGTTTATATCGGTATTGTTTATACCTACTTACCTTTCATGATTTTACCTTTGTATTCTGCTCTTGAAAAAATGGATATTTCTCTACTTGAGGCAGCAGAAGATTTAGGTGCACGCCCTATTCAAAGCTTTTTCATGGTCACCATTCCTTTGGCTATGCCCGGCATTATTGCTGGCTGCATGTTGGTATTTATTCCGGCTGTGGGTGAGTACGTGATACCTGCACTTTTAGGTGGCTCAGATACCTTGATGATTGGTCGCGTATTGTGGGATGAATTCTCGTTGAATCGTGATTGGCCAATGGCATCTGCAGTTGCAACTGTCATGCTGGTGTTCTTAGTGTTGCCGATCATGTTAATACGCAACAAGTCTGGTAAAGAGGAGGGCATGTAATGAAAAGACGTTCTCTGTTTTTAAATTCAACGGCGGCATTTTTAAGTTTAAAAATTGCCTTCATCAGTGCCACCCTTGCGGTGGTGTTGGGCACCATGGCTGGTTTTGCTTTATCTCGAATGGGGCGTTTTCGCGGTAAATTACTATTTTCTGGCTGGGTCAGTGCTCCTCTGGTAATGCCCGAAGTGATCACAGGTCTTTCGTTGTTACTATTGTTTGTAGCAATGGAAAGTGCGTTTGGCTGGCCAGCTGGTCGTGGTGAGTTAACGGTTATTATTGCTCATACAACATTCTGTTTAGCGTATGTTGCGGTAATTGTGCAGTCACGATTAGTCGTGCTGGATGACACATTAGAAGAAGCCGCAATGGATTTAGGTGCTAAACCTTCTACCTTATTTTTCTTGGTGACATTGCCGCTCATTTCACCTGCCATTATTGCAGGTTGGTTGCTGTCGTTTACGTTGTCATTAGATGACTTGGTGATCGCAAGCTTTGTATCTGGCCCAGGTGACAGTACGTTACCTATGGTGATTTTCTCCAAGGTACGTTTAGGGGTGACACCAGAAGTAAATGCGCTAGCCACATTAATGATCGCAATCGTAGCCATTGGCGTTATTTTCGCCATGTTATATATGCGTAAGCAAAACAAAATGTTGGCAGCAGCCCAAGAAGGCTAATTAATATTAATAATGGTGCTGTGAGCAGCACCTATTTAAAAATAGGTTAGAAAATGAAAGTCGGTATTTTAGCCACAGGTATTACACCCGATGAGCTGATTAATCAATTTGGCTCGTATTCTGAAATGTTTATGCAGTTATTTAACAATAACGGTTATGAGTTTGAATACGACGTTTATGATGTTCGCGATGATGTATTCCCATCTTCGGTGAATGATTGTGAAGCTTGGATTATTACGGGTTCAAAATTTAATGTTTACCAAAATCTTGAGTGGATGCAAAAATTAAAAACACTCATATTAGATATTCATGCTAGTAAAAAACCGTTAGTTGGCATTTGTTTCGGGCATCAAATTATTGCGGAAGCATTTGGCGGTAAAGTAGATAAATACCCTGGAGGTTGGGGTGTTGGTTTGCATAATTACCGTCTAATCGGAAGCCAAAATTTTATCGCAGATGGTTCTCACGATTTTACCATTAATGCGATGCATCAGGATCAAGTGCTTGTCAAACCCGAGAATGCAGTCGTGTTTGCCGAGTCTGATTTTTGCCAATATGCAGGCCTTTTGTATGATGATCAAATCTTAACTTTTCAAGCTCATCCTGAATTTACGCTTGATTATGAAGATGCGCTAGTAGAAGCACGCAAAGGCCCTGTTGTGCCGACTGACGTGGCGGAAGAAGGTTTAAAAACTTTACGTACAGAAAATGCGAAAACCGAGTCAAATAAAGTGGCTCATTGGATGGCTGACTTTATTAAAGATCGAGTTTGATCGTTTTTTAATATAGAAGGTTATGCAATCAAAAAGTCGTGCAGGTAACTGTTACGGCTTTTTTTTGGATCTTTGCGAGGCTGAAACATGAAAATTGGAATATTGGTCACAGGTCATATCGATGAGCCACACATTAAAAATTATGGCGGTTATGCGCAAATGTTTCAGCGGTTATTTGAAGCGGCCGGAGTCACATTTGAATATGAGGTGTTTTATGTGATCGATGAGCAATGGCCTGAGTATATTGATAGTTGTGATGGGTGGTTAATTACGGGCTCAGCCAGTGGTGTATATGACAATACACCTTGGATGCAAAAACTGAAAAAATGGATCATTCATGCTCATGAGCAGCATATCCCCATGGTTGGAATATGTTTTGGTCATCAAATTATTGCACAAGCTTTTGCCGGTCACGTTGAAAAGTTTAGTGGCGGTTGGGGAGTGGGCCCTCATCGTTATGAACTCAATGACTTTTTATTAGAAGGTAAAGGTGATGTTCAGCTGCATGCAGTGCATCAAGATCAGGTGGTAAAAAAGCCATTAAACGCGGTTTGTCTGGCCAGTTCTGAATTTTGTGAGAATGCAATACTAGCTTACGGTAACACGATTTTAACCATACAGGCTCACCCTGAATTCACCAAAGAATATGCAACGGACTTACTTGAGTTACACCAAGGACACGCTATTGCCACAGAGCCTGCGCAACAAGCATTGGCTAAATTAAACGGTCAGTATCCTGTTGATGATATGGCGGTGGCGCGCTGGATGGCTCGTGTCTTTTTGTTAAAAGCCTAGTCACGTTGACGGATTTTCAGCCATGCTGAGGCCAGTGTGTCATCAGCTTGTGCGAAACCCAGCGTTATCAAATAACAGGTTTATAGTACGGGCTGATCGGTTTAACGTATTCGCTTTGAATAACTAAAAAGGGTAGGCGATGGCCTACCCTTTTTAGTATTAGTACGCGCCTTCGCTATAAATTAATTCATAACTATGACTGTAAATTTCAAGAATATTGCCGAACGGGTCTTCCATATAAATCATGCGGTAGGGCTTTTCTCCTGGGTAATAATAACGCGGTGCTTGCATGCGCTTTTTACCACCAGCAGCCACAATGCGTTCGGCTAACTCTTCTACATTTGGGTCTTGTACACAAAAGTGAAAGATGCCTGTTTTCCAGTATTCAAAGTTGTTTTCAGGGTTTACTTGGTTTTTAAATTCGAACAGTTCCACTCCAATCCGATCACCTGTTGATAAATGGGCAATACGAAAGCTTTCCCAGCCTGCGCCAAATACATCGGTACACATTTCACCAATGGGGCTGTTATCTTCGATGATCTCGGTGGGTTCCATAATACGGTACCAGCCGAGTACCTCTGTGTAGAACGTAACGGCTGCCTCTAAATTAGGCACAGAAATGCCGATATGAGAAAAATTGCGAGGGTAAACGTTATTCATCTTGAGCCTATTGGTTGCGGGTGAAAGTTGAATAAATCTTACACAGGGTTAATAATTAGTAAAAATTATCAAATATTATAATTATGAGTATATTTTGTAATGATTAATCCAGTATGGCTGCGCAGCTTTTGCACCTTGGTAGAGGTGGGGCATTTCACCCGAACAGCAGAGCAACTCCATATGACACAGTCAGGGGTGAGTCAGCATATTCATAAATTGGAAGAGCATCTGGGGCAGCTTGTATTAGCCCGAGACGGCAAGCAATTTACCCTGACACCGTCGGGTGAAAACTTATATAAACAAGGTCGTGAGATTGTACGGGCACTGTCTAATTTAGAGCAGAGTGTGAGTTTGGACCCAAGCCATGAAGGGTTAGTTAGAATCATGTCTCCAGGCAGTGTCGGATTAAAGCTATATGCAAAGTTAATTGCGTTTCAGCACAAGCATCAAAAGCTTTCCATTGATTATCGCTTTGCTCCCAATGCCAGTATCGAAAAAGCCCTTATTAATAATGAAGTTGATTTTGGTTTTATGTCGCGCCCATCACAATTAAGCGAAATTAAAACACAAGCTGTCGCGCAATAGTCATTATTGTTAGTTACCCCTAAGTCCATAAAACAGCCCACATGGGAGTCGCTCAAACAATTAGGTTTTATTGATCACCCAGATGGTGCTCATCATGCGCAATTATTACTGAGTGAAAACTTTGCAGCGTTTGGGCATATTAATGATTTTAAAAAAACAGGATTTTCAAATCAGATTCATTTGATTTTAGAGCCTGTCAGTTTAGGTTTAGGTTTTACCGTATTGCCGGCCTATGCTGTTGATGCATTTTCTAAAAAACAACTCATCAATGTGCATACGTTGAACAAGCCTGTGAGTGAGGTTTTGTATGTGTGCTCACATAAATACAAGGTACTGGCTAAACGTATGCAAACAGTCATTGATGAATCATGTTCTTATTTATCGTGAATCAAATAGAGCTTAAACACTGATTATTCATTCACGTATTTTTTATGAACACGACGAGTCACCCCGGTAAAGAGTGTGTAAGGAATCGTATTTGCATAGCGCGCCACTTCTGCTGCGGGTAAGTTGTCACCCCATAATTCAACCCTTGATCCCACTTTTGCATCTTTAATATGAGTGAGATCCACGGTTAACATATCCATAGAGACACGCCCGATAATCTGTGTGCGCTGCCCGTTAACAATAACAGGAGTGCCTTCTTTTGCATGTCGTGGATAACCATCGGCATAACCCATGGCAACGGTGCCCACTTTTGTCGGGGTTTGGCAAACATGGCGATGACTGTAGCCAACCCCTTCGCCCGCATCTAACGCTCTTATGGCTATGATTTCTGATGAGAGAGTCATAACCGCTTTCAGTTGATCTGCTAATGGGTGTGAATGTTCAAACGGTGTCGCACCATAGAGCATGATGCCTGGGCGTTGAAACTCATGGCGTGTTTCCTCATGCCCGAGCGTTGCGGCGCTATTGGCAATACTGATAGGCGCATCAATTGAGGCGGTGGTTTGATTAAAGCAATCAATTTGTTTGCGTGTAATTTCGCTGGTGAGATCATCAGCACTGGCAAAATGGCTCATTAAAACAATCTGATGAACTTGTGGCAGTTGAGTTAGTTTTTCATACGCCATGACATAATCATTCGGCATAACACCTAACCTGTGCATGCCGCTATCCATTTTTAACCAGATATTAATTGGGCGGTTAAGGTTAGCTTGAGCAAGAGTCTCAATTTGCTCAAGGCTGTGAACCGCACACCAAAATTGGTTATCGCTGATAATCGGTAATTCATCAGCGGTAAAAAAACCTTCAAGAAGCAATATGGGCTTTTTAATACCCCCATGGCGCAACTCTAGGGCTTCTTCAATGCAGGCAACACCAAATGCATCTGCTTCGGGCTCAAGGGCAAGTGCCAGTTTAATTGCACCATGGCCGTAACCATCAGCTTTGATAATGGCAACGGCTTGTTGGTGGGGTGCAACGGATTTTGCTAAACGATAATTATCGCGAAACGCATTTAAATTAATAGTGGCGGTGGCAGCTCTGCCCATGGTACTTCTCTCATAACCTTTTATATTAAGGCGTTTTATTTAGTGTAAAAATTTATGCGTAATAACGCTCGATCGATAAACCCTCTGGGTCTATATCGGGAATTTTTTGGTTAATAATGTCGCATACAAATTTTGCAGACCCCAATGACATGGTCCAACCCAAGGTGCCATGACCTGTGTTTAAAAATAAATTTGAATAACGAGTGCCGCCCAATACTGGAGTGCTATCTGGTGTCATGGGGCGAAGGCCTGTCCAAAACTCAGCCTTAGCAATATCAGTGGCACCTGGGAACATATCTTGGATGACAAAATCAACACTTGCGCGGCGTTTTTTAGGGCACTCTAAGTTATACGAAGCAATTTCTGCGGTGCCACCTACACGAATACGATCATCAAAACGGGTGACCGCCACCTTGTAGGTTTCATCCATAATCGTTGATTGGGGGGCGCGACTTTCATCCTCAATCGGCAGTGTCAGTGAATAACCTTTAATAGGGTAAATAGGCACATCAATACCGACGGTTTTTAAAACTTGCGGTGAGTAACTGCCCAACGCACATAAAAAATTATCGGCCATGATGATGCCGGCATCTGTGCTGACACTGGTGATTTTGCCTTTGCTTTCATTTAACTTTTCTATGCGGGTATTCATCATAAAATTGACACCCAATTTTTCACATTCTTTGGCAAGGGCGGTTGTGAATTTAAAACAGTCTCCAGTTTCATCACCAGGCAAGCGTAAGCCACCAACAAATTTATCTTTTACTTGTGCTAAGGCTGGTTCGTGTAGAAGGCAGCCGTCCATATCCAGTTTTTGGTGTTCAATCCCAAGTTCTTGCAATACCTTTATGTCTTTATGCAGCGCATCGATTTGTTTTTGTTTGCGAAATAATTGCAGTGTTCCACGTTGGCGGGCATCGTAATCAAGGTTTAATTCTTTACGAATTTCCACAAAACAGTCACGGCTATATTGGGCAATGCGCAACATGCGCGCTTTATTCGTTTGATAAGAATGTGTATTGCAGTTCGCTAACATCTTGGTCATCCAAGACAAGGTATAGCCATCCACCTCTTTGAGGTTAATCATAAAAGGGGCAAGATCTTGTAGCATCCAGCCGATGGCTTTAATGGGCACACCAGGGGCCGCCCAAGGGGAGCTGTAGCCAGGTGAGATCATGCCTGCATTGCCATGACTGGTTTCTTGTGCCACATGGTTTTGACGATCAATCACGGTAACTTGGTGACCAGACTTAGCTAAATACCAAGCACTGGCCACGCCTAACACGCCGCCACCCAAAATCGCTATATGCATGATCGCCTCAAAAAAGCTGTGTTGATGATTAATTGGTAAGCGCTAGTTTAGGTGAATTTTATGAGAATATTCCTTTGATTTTTTATTAATTAAAGGATAAAACACTGTATAAATTTAAAAATGCAGTGGAAATAAGATAATGAAAGAGGTCAAAAAGCGTTCGTTAGATCGTTTAGATATGAGCATTTTACGTAACCTGCAAAACGATGCTCGCATCAGTTATGTGGATTTAGCTGAAAAGGTGGGGTTAAGCTCCACACCTTGCATTGAGCGGGTTAAACGCCTAGAAAAAGAAGGCTATATCGAGGGGTATTATGCGCGCTTAAACCCCGAGGCCTTAGGGTTTAGTATGCTGGTATTTGTGGAGATATCCCTTTCATATCAATCACCTGATGCCTTTAAAGAATTTAACAAAGCGGTGAAACAGCTGCCTTATATACTGGAGTGCCATTTGGTATCAGGGGATGCGGATTACCTGATCAAAGCCCGCATTGATGGGATGTCGGAGTATCGTGCGCTGCTGGGGGATATGCTGTTAACTCTACCAGGGGTGAAACATTCAAAGAGTTATATTGTGATGGAAGAAGTGAAAGAAACACAAGAGCTTCCTTTAGAATTTCGCCAGAAAAAAAACTAATCACAAAAATAGCCTTGCAAAATCAATGTGGCGAGTTATGATCAAAAGCATGAATACACAAATTTGCACAAACCAAACCAATTTAAATACTCGCTTGCTTAGCATTGCGGGTATTTTTGTTGCGCTTGAAAATGTTGCATCCGTTGTGGCTTCTTATTGGTATTCAGCAGTGTTTTATTTTGGCTATTTTAGCCAGATGCCGAATCGCCATTAGTACAATTTAATTTCATGGCAGTTCGGCTCAATCAGCCGACTGCTTAAAAACCCCGATGAGCAGTTAGCTGATCGGGGTTTTTTTTTAACGTTACTTTTTCAATCGTGAAAAAGAACAATTAAAAAGGGGGTTAACTTAGAAAAGGAAAATATCATGCAATCGGCCCAGCTTCTTAAAGACGATTCACTTAATCAATCGACACATGCTAAGTCGGTTATTACCCAGGCTTTACCGTCACCGACGGAACTCAAACAATTGTTAACGTTAAGTTCTTCGCTTGAGCAACAGGTAGAGAGTCAGCGCCAGCAAATTCGCAATATTTTGCAAGGCACTGATACACGCCTAATGATTATTACCGGCCCTTGTTCATTGCATGATGAAGCCGCCGCGCTGGATTACGCTAAGCGCCTTAAAATGTTAAGTGATCAAGTATCCGACAACATATTAATTGTGATGCGCGCCTATGTTGAAAAACCACGTACTACCACTGGCTGGAAAGGCCTCGCCTACGACCCGCAACGCAATGGTACCGGGGATATTGAACACGGCTTACATTGCTCTCGCCAATTGATGATTAAATTAATTGAGCTGGGTTTGCCACTGGCCACCGAAGCCTTAAATCCCATGACCATGATGTACTTAGATGATTTAATCAGTTGGACGGCCATCGGTGCGCGCACGGCTGAATCACAAATTCACCGTGAAATGATCAGTCATCTCAATATGCCTGTGGGCATTAAAAACGGCACCGATGGCTCGGTGGATACCGCAGTTAACGCGATGATCTCAGCGAGCCGCCCCCATCATTGTTTAGGTATGGATGCCAACGGTAATATCGCCATGCTCGATACACCGGGGAACCCTGATACACACGTGGTATTGCGTGGAGGCCGTAACTTAACCAATTACGATGCCGATAGTATTGCGCAAACATTAACGCAATTACAAAAAGCAGAACACGATAATCAATTGCACGCCAAAGTTATTGTGGATTGCTCCCATGACAACTCGCAAAAACAACACGACAATCAATTGCCCATTGCTAAAGAAGTTGTACAGCAGATTATAAATGGAAATAACAATATCAGCGGCATCATGTTAGAAAGCTTCATTGAACCGGGCAAACAATCAATGGAAGGGTGTAACCATGACGGCTGTTTAAAATACGGTATGTCCATTACCGATGCGTGTATCAGTTGGGAGCAAACACAGACGCTTATTGAGCAGTTAAATAGTAAATTAAGCTCAGTTGAGTAATACTGAGCGCGCGTTATCGCGCAGCGATAATTAAACGAACTAAGATAGGATCTAAAATGCTGTTACACACGATACAACCAAGGTTCAGTGATACCGATGCGCTTGGGCATATAAGCAATACGGCATTTCCTGTTTGGTTTGAAGAAGCAAGAACGCCGTTATTTGAAATGTATCACCCAACGTTGGATGTAAAATCGTGGCCGTTAATTATTGCTCGTATTGAACTGGATTTGCTGGCGCAAACCTATTGGGGGGGTGATGTCGACATTAAAACCTATATTAGTAAGTTAGGATCGTCATCGTGTGAAGTAACACACGAAGCGTGGCAAAAAGACAAGATGGTGGCTAAGGGTAAAGCGGTGATGATTTATTTTGATTATGAAAATGAAAAATCTGTCCCGATTCCAGAAGACATTCGTGCTCAGTTATCAGTGCATTTAAAAATGGAATAAAATCCATTTAAACGAGTCACTCAAGGTAAAACGCTTATAAAAAAATACCCAGCATGGCTGGGTATTTTTTTACTTAATCGGGCGCAGGGCACCCTCGTACAGGTGGGATTAAAATCCCATTTTATCGCGCAAGTTATAATAAAACGCGCCCATGGCAGTGAACGGCACACGGAAAGTACGGCCACCCGGGAATGGGTATTGTGGTAAACCAGCAAACACATCAAAACGTTGGCTGTCGCCTGTGATCACTTCGCTTAATACTTTACCAGCCAAGTGGGTACAGGTTAGGCCATGGCCTGAGTAACCTTGGGCGTAATACATGTTTTTACCAATGCGACCAAATTGAGGTAAACGCATCAGTGTTAACAAGAAATTACCGGTCCATGCGAAGTCCACTTTTGTGCCTTTTAATTGTGGAAAGGTTTTCAACATGTTGGGCACAATCATGGATTCAATTTTTTTCGGTTCGCGAGCACCGTAAGTCACACCGCCGCCATAAATTAAACGGCCTTCGTTTGATAGACGGTAATAATCCAAAAGATAGTTGCAGTCTTCTACGCAGTTATCTTGTGGCAATAGTTGTTTTTGTTGTGCTTCGCTTAACACTTCAGTGGTAATCACTTGCGTGCCGCACGGAATGGCTTTTGATTGCAACTTAGGAATTAAGCCGCCTAAGTACGCATTACCGGCTACTACAATATAATCACAGGTCACGCTACCATTGGCGGTGTAAACCACAGGTTTGTCACCTTCTTCGATGCGAATGACTTCTGAGTCTTCATAAATCTTACCGCCCATAGATTCAACGGCAGCGGCTTCACCAAGGGCTAAATTGAGTGGGTGAAAGTGACCGCCTGATTTATCTAATAAACCACCAGTGTAACGTTCAGAGCCAATGTGTTGTTTAATTGTATCGGCACTTAAAAGCTCAAGATCTTTGTGACCATGGGCTTCCCACAAGGCTTTTTTGCCTTCTAATTCTTTTAATTGACGATCATTACAAGCGGCAAAAATACCACCGTCTTTTAAATGGCAATCAATATTATATTGCTCGGCGAAGCGGCGAATAATACGGCCACCTTCAAACGCCATTTTGCCCATCTCGGCACCCACTTCTTTGCCGTAATGTTTTTCAATAAAGTCGATATCACGGCTATAAGAATGCACAATTTGACCGCCATTACGACCAGATGCCCCAAAGCCAATGCGCTTTGCTTCTAGCACGGTGACGTTAAAGCCTTTTTCTGCAAGGTGGATAGCGGTTGATAATCCAGTAAAGCCGGCACCAATTACACAGATATCTGATGTGATATTGCCATTTAATGCAGGGCGTAGATTTTTGTCATTGGCAGAATCGGCGTAATACGATGTTGTGTGTTCAGGGGCAGTCATTCATTTACCTCGACCTAGGGCAGTGCTTCACTTTCTAGGTTAGTTTATTAAGGCAACAAGCTTAGTTTTAAGCTCAATTAATTCATGTTGTTACGATACTGCGCCAGCGGCTACGCTGGATATACCCAGTAGGGGATATATTGTTTTGGTACGTTCAATCGTGCCAACCAAGCTGTTTATATCAGCTTGAGAATCGGCGCAATAGTGCGACTTTTTATTTAAATAAGCACGAATTATTTTTACGTTTTTTCACTGTTTTACCTGTTCTAAGCATTGGCAAAATTGTTCTATGATCATTTGGTTTGGGTGACTGCTTCGGTAGATGGCACTGAAGGTATTAATGTACCCATAGCGTTGGCTTAAAAGTGGTTTTAACTGTTGATCGAGCCCCCAGTTGTTGACCATGTGGGTAGGTAACATCCCTAGATAATGACCACTTAAAATAAGTGTAGCACGGGCTTCTTGGTGATGGGCTTTAGCGTGTTTTTCCCATTTGAGCATATCAGGGTGCATTTCTCGCCCTGGCATGAGGCGCGGGGATTCTACAAATTTGTACTGCAGAAGTTGGCTGGGTTTGATTTGCTCATCGTTGATGGCATATAAAGGGTGGCCTTTGGCGCAATAAAGCAGCATTTGTTCATCAAACAAATCAACGCGATTCAGTTCGTGAAAATTCTGGGTAAGAACCGTGATGCCAATATCTACTTTTTTATCCAACACCGCGGTGATGATTTCATCCGATGACATGGTGCTAATGTGCACGTTAACGTCAGGGGCCTGTTTGGAGAACAAGTCCAATGCATTGACGATGCACGAGTCGTGACCGCCGAGCATGTGTTCTGCAAAGCCCAGATGAAGCTGACCAATTAAACGGTTGTGGTTATGGTTAATGCGGTTACGAAAGCTATCGAGTGCACCCAGTAAATCCAAGGTGGCATCGTAGACAATTTGACCGTGCAGGGTGAGTTTAAAGCCACTGCGACCACGTTCACACAAACGCATATCTAAGCGTTTTTCCAGATCAGATATATAGTTAGAGATAGTGGAGTTAGCGAGATTCAGTTGCAGCTCGGCCGCGGTAAAACCACCGGCTTCAACGACAGATTTAAAGACGCGTAATAGGCGTAAATCAATATCGGCCAATTGGCCTGAAATAGCGGCTTTTTTACGCCCCATGGTGATCTCCGTGGTGAAATAATTATATTTGTATATTTAAATGTAAAGTCTATTAAATCATTATATAAACAAAAGAAATACTGCTTTATAAACCCATTCATAAATGTAAGGGCCTACAGGCCGTAAGGAATTCACATGAGTATTCAGTTAAACAATCCAAGCCTGCTACAAACTCAAGCGTTCATTGATGGGCAATGGTGCGATGCCGATAGTGGTAAAACCTTTGCGGTAGTAAACCCTGCAACCGGTGAAACCATTGCTCAGGTAGCAGATGCAGGGCAAGCCGAAACGTTACGCGCCATTGAAGCCGCTAAAGCAGCCATGCCTGCTTGGAAGGCAGAGCCTGCCAAAGTACGTGCGGCAATCTTAGAAAAATGGCATGACTTAGTCATGGCCAACCAAGCAGACTTGGCCAAGCTTATGACCTTAGAGCAAGGTAAAACCCTAGCGGAATCAACCGGTGAAGTGGCTTATGGCGCGTCATTCATCAAATGGTTCGCAGAAGAAAGTAAGCGTATTTATGGTGATGTATTACAAGGCACTCCAGATCGTCGTGGCATTGTGATCAAACAGCCAGTTGGTATTGTGGGTGCGATTACGCCGTGGAATTTTCCAAATGCCATGATCACACGTAAAGCAGCACCGGCTTTGGCCGTAGGGTGTGCCATGGTATTAAAACCAGCAGCAGAAACGCCATTGTCGGCTTTAGCATTAGCTGAGTTGGCTAAGCAGGCCGGCTTACCAGCGGGTTTATTTAATGTGGTGGTGGGCACAGACGCCCCAGCCATTGGTGGTGAGTTAACCTCTAACCCAGATGTGAAAAAAGTCACGTTCACTGGCTCTACCCCTGTGGGTAAGTTGCTCATGAAACAATGCGCGGATACCGTGAAGCGAACCTCCATGGAGTTAGGTGGCAACGCCCCCGTGATTGTATTTGATGACGCGGATTTAGACGCGGCGGTACAAGGGGCGTTGGTTTCAAAATACCGTAACTCAGGGCAAACCTGTATTTGTTCAAATCGTTTAATTGTGCAAGAAGGTATTTACGATGCATTCGTAGAAAAATTCACACAAGCGGTTAATAACTTCAACTTTGGTAACGGCTTAGAAGACGGCAGTACTCACGGCCCTGTGATCACAGAAAAAGCCATGAATGATATTCACGCAAAAGTTGAAAGCGCTGTGGCACAAGGGGCAACCGTTGTGGCTGGTGGTAAACCAAAAGGTGGTAACGGGTATTTTTATGAGCCAACCATTTTGACCAATGTTGATAGCAGCATGCGCGTGTTTCGTGAAGAAATTTTTGGCCCTGTGGCGCCTATCTTTAAATTTAAAACCGAACAAGAAGCCATTGAAATGGCCAACGATACCGAGTTTGGTTTAGCGGCATATTTTTACAGCGAAAACCTTTCTCGTATTTGGCGTGTGGCTGAAAGTATTGATTACGGCATGGTCGGTGTAAACGAAACCGCCATTAGCTCCGAAATCATTCCGTTTGGTGGCGTAAAGGAATCGGGCCAAGGTCGTGAAGGATCAAAGTACGGACTAGATGATTATTTAGAAGTTAAATACATCTGTATCGGCGGCATTAACAAATAAGTTAAGCGTTGAATTATCTTAACGGTAACCGCGCGTGCAGCGTGGTTATCTTTTTAAAACCATGACTGGTTATTGGAAGCATCATGAGCACCATCATTTATCCAACCACGAATTTAAAACACACCGAAACCCTGACAGTTGAAAAGGGTGAAGGGGTTTATATTTACGATAACAAAGGCAATAAATACATTGAGGGTTTAGCGGGCCTTTGGTGCACGTCTTTAGGGTATGGTAATCAAGAAATTATCGACGCAGCAGCTGAACAAATGGGTAAGTTATCTTATTCACATATGTTTGGTGGTAAAACCCATCAAGTGGGCATGGACTTGTCTGAAAAAATTTCAGCCATGGTGCCAGTAGATAACGCCAAAGTATTTTTTGGTAACTCAGGCAGTGACGCAAACGACAGTCACATTAAAATGCTGCGTTATTATTTTAATGCCATAGGTAAGCCTGAGAAGTTTAAAATCATCGCCCGTGATCGCTCTTATCATGGCGTAACGGTGGCCTCTGCATCGTTAACCGGTTTAGCACCAAACCATACCCATTTTGATTTACCCATTGATGCACTTGGAATTTTACGTACTGATGTACCGCATTATTACCGTGGTAAGTTAGACGGCGAAAGCGAAGCCCAGTTTGTTGAGCGCATTACTAATAATCTAGAAAATATGATTCTAGAAGAAGGCCCAGAAACCATCGCCGCTTTTATTGCAGAACCCATTACAGGGGCCAGCGGTGTGATCGTACCGCCTGCGGGTTATTATGAAAAAGTACAAGCCATTTTGGCGAAGTACGATATTTTATTCTGGGCAGATGAAGTCATCACAGGTTTTGGTCGTACTGGTAACGATTTTGGTTGTACCACCATGGGCATTAAACCGGCCATGATGACGCTGGCGAAGCAGTTGTCCTCTGCATACATGCCGATCAGTGCGTCGGTGATTCGCGGTGATATGTATGAAGCCATGATTGAACCATCTAGCCAGGTTGGAGTGTTTGGCCATGGCTATACTTATTCAGGCCACCCAGTTGCTTGTGCGGTTTCGTTAAAAGTATTAGAGATTTATGAGCGCGATAACATATTTGCAAAAGCCGCAGACGTTGGTGCTTACCTGCAAAGTGAATTGCAAAAATTTGCAGATCATCCATTAGTGGGTGAGATTCGTGGTGCAGGTATGATTGGCGCCCTTGAATTGGTAGCGAATAAACACACTGGTCAGCCTTTTGCTGGTGGTGTGATTGGCGGTTACGCTATGCAAGCTTGCCAAAATCACGGCATGATCACGCGCGCAGTTGCAGGCTCATCATTGGCGTTTTGCCCGCCATTAATTTGTACCAAAGCGCACATTGATGAAATGATGATGAAGTTAGCTAAAGCCCTTGATGATACGTTAGCTTATGCGGTTAAAGAGAAACTGCTGGTGGCTTAAGATGTAAAACGGTACGAACTCGCACCTGTGAGTGAATAAAAAAGTAGTTTGGTTTAGTAAGAGTAAAAGGTAAGAGTAACTCATCATGCGAGACAAGTAATTGATGGGTTACGACGTTCGTTGTACTCACATCTAACCTATCCTACTGCATTCATATCATCACATTGTAAACCGTACGAACTCGCACCTGCGAGTGAATAAAAACGGCCTCTTAAGAGGCCGTTTTTATTTGGAAATATAAGCGGCTGAAATATGCTGCACAGGGATGAAACACATCTCAAAAAAGCGATTAAGCTTTCTCAATGCTCATATAAACCAATGTTTGGTTAAGTAGCTGGTAAGCAATTTCACCAAAAGTGATCGGACCAGTTAAGCTGCCAGTTTGCTTGCCTTCAAGTTCTGAATATAAGAAATTCAAAATACAGTTACAGCCGTAACTGGCTTTGTCGGTTTCTTGGTTTTTAATGGCTTGATTAAAGCTGGCAACATAATCCGCAACTGGCGTGGCAAATTGGTATTCAACGTCGGCAAATACGGGAGCGTAAAGTGCGACATCGCCACCGTTAACCGCTTGTACAGACACGTTAACATTGATGCCGTTGTAATCAGCCACTAACGGTAAGCGAGTATCGATGCCATTGTTGTTAATGTATTGAGCTAGGTTAGTTTCAACACCGTCAACCAAACAAGTATCAACACTAAAACCTGTGCTTGGGAAAACAATCTTAGGGCCATTACCTTGCTCAAATAAATTCACAATGTGAATGCTCGCCATTTGATCTGCCGGTAATGGAACATGCATAGCAACGGCTTTGTCGGCCATGGCCATGGCACCTGGGCCAAATACTGTTTTCGCTTGGTGTGTGTCTACATCATCTAAATGCACACCTGCAACCCAACCAATTAATGGTGAGAAAAACATATTAGGAAAGCTAGGTGCATTTTGGGCGTATTCAGCATGTACATCACTACCTGCCGGTAAAATTGTAATGGTAAAACCGTTATCCGGTGCATCTTGTGCAATACGTGAAATAGACTTGCTATCGTATGGTGTGATGCGTGGTTGAGTATTACCACTTAAACCTTCGATGGCGTTCACGAAGATTTTATCTTTACTAACCAAACCACCGTTTTCACTCATAAAGTAAGGGATGGTACCACCAATCCAGTTACCACTTGGTAATTGTGATAATAACGATTCATCGGCAGCGATAATTAAAAAATCACCGGATTCAATACGATCAATGGTGCTGTCTAAATCTAGTAGTTGGCTCGTAATATTGACGTTTGACATATACTTCTCTTAATTCGTGTAGATCAACTAGCCATGGCTAGATGTTGTTCAATTTGTTTAATTTCATTGTTCAATGAGCGTAAATTACGAACGAAATACTGTTGAATCATTTCACGTGCTTCATTGTCATCTTCTGTTGTACGGGCTTTAACTAATAATAGTTTTAAAGCCATTTGACCCGATTCAATAAATACCTTGCCTTGAATAATGTCACCCCAAATTGAGTGATCACTTTCAGGTAATTCTAAATCATTATTTTGCTCATTAAGTTGGCGTACCATTTTTGAAATAGACAATAACTCCGGCTTAAGTTTCGCCATGTTCTTTTTCAAATAAGATAAAAGTTCTTTAGAAATTTGAAAGCGTTCATCTTGGCTAATATCGTTTTTACGATATAAGTTTTTAAGTTGAGCAATGTATAAACTCAAACCTGTATTTTTTGACAGTAAATCCACTTCACCACTTAAGATGCTATGCCAAATTGGATGATCAACAGTCAACGTGACTTTTTTATTATGACCGGCTTGAGCGTTGGCCTGCTCGTTGGCGGCAACTGGCTTCGCTTCAATTACACCAATTTGAGCGTACTCACTTTTTAGCTGAGAACGATTTTTGATGAAAAACTGACGTAGTGTTGCAACCGAGTCTTGCATAACACTCGCATCGTCTTTGCTGTTAAAACACGATAGCTCTAGGCGTGATAATAAGAACTTCAATGACGGTAAATTAGTTTTAAAACTAATTTCGTGTTTGATGATACCGCGCCAAATTGGGTCCGTTTGTAACGGCAGTTGGCTTTGTACCTGGCTTTCTTGTTGTTCAGTTTGATTATCAGAAATAATCTGGCTGACCAATGTGCGGTCAATTCCCGTTAAGCTGTGAATGGTATCTGAGCTTAATTGCTTGCTGGCGGCCAGCAACACCGTTTGTTGTAATTGATATGTGTATTTGCTGTGCTCAGGACCAATAAACGCAGGAGGGTTTAATGTTCTGTGTTTAGAAAACGTTTGGTGCGAAGCTTGCATTTCAATGATGGTATCAAAGCGACCGGTTTTTATATGGTGCCAACGAACTTTTTGAGTTCGCTGTTTAGTGGCACTAAACAAGCCCCTTGATTTGTTGACCATTTCTTCGATTTGAATTTCAAGAACTTCGTTCTCTAAATTCATGGTCATATCTTTTATTCGAAAAGGGGGGTAAATCCCCATAATCTGTTCCACTTCTCGCCGATTTAAGCGTTCCATCTGACCTTCCTAGTTGAGAATATTTACTATTCATTATTCTTTTTATTTATGAGAACCAATTCTAATCTAATGAATTGTTCTGACAAGTGTTTTGTGATTATATTGTCTAAGACAATTAGAGCCACCGCTCAACCTAAGGAAGGAAAGATGGAAATGGTAGATTTACGCCCAAGTTTGGATCAATTAAATGGACTCACGCACAAAAAAGCGGCAGCTGGCGAGTGTCTTTTGGCACAAAATAGTAAGCCCTCACATTGTTTTTATATTTTAAGTGGGCAAGCTCACTTAGAAGTACATGATAAAGAGCTCGATCGAAAAGCAAGGTTATCCACCACTTTTACAACAGGTGACTGCATTGGCGCTAAAGAATTATTAAGCGATCAAGCGTGTATGCATAATGTGATTGCCGATAATGACATTGAATACATTACATTAACGTTACCTGAGCTCAGAAAATTATTATTAGATGAGCCTAATTTTTACTCATTAATCCTACAAACGCTTAGTAAGCAAATGAATGTAGCCCTTCAAAATGAAGCGGATATGGCGTTAAACCAAGCACCAATTAAAGAAGTTGAGTTTATTGTTAGTGGAGCAAACGCGGCTCACGAAGCGATTCAAAACCTACCAGAAAACGCAATTGACGATGCCATTATGGCGGTGGCTAACGCGGTAAATGATCAAGCTGATAATCTAGCCAAGTTGACCGTATTAGAAAGCGGCATGGGTGTGCTTGAACATAAAATTCAAAAAATAAAACTGGGTACCGTAGCTGTTGCACAAGGCCTACAAGGTAAACCTGGTGTCGGTAGTGTGATTGAACAAAAAGACGGCAGCACAGGCCTAGCAAATAGCATGGGTGTTGTGTTTGCCATGATTCCTGTGACAAACCCAGTGGAAACGTTAACCTTTAAATTTTTAATCGCGCTCAAATCACGTAATGCCATTATTATTAGCAGTCACCGTAAAGCGAAAAATGTTGGTAATCAAACAGTTGAAATTATTCAAAACGTATTAAAACAATTAGATTTACCGGTTAACTTAATTCAAACCGCTCAACAGCCTTCATCTCGTGCATTAACGCAAGCATTTATGACCCATGACGATGTGCACTTTATTTTAGCCACAGGTGGCCCTTCGATGGTGAAATCGGCCTACCAATCAGGCACCCCCGCTATTGGTGTGGGTAAAGGCAATGCACCTGTATGGATTGAAAAAACATGTGACGTTAAAAAAGCCGCTGACGATGTGGTGTTTAGTAAAAGCTTTGATAACGGCATTGTTTGCGGCTCAGAAAATAACTTGTTAGTTGATGCGGATATTTATGACGACTTTTTAACCCATGCACAAAACGCAGGGGCCGCGGTTTTTAATGACTTTGAAATACACGCATTACTTGAAGTGGTTTTCCATGACGATCATTTAGACAGCCGTTTTGTGGGTAAAAGTGCTCAAGATGTATGTGATGAACTAGGCATCAAACGTGATTATCCAATTAAACTGATATTGGCCGAAACCCAAGGGCAGCCTGAAAATACACCATTGCTTAAAGAAAAATTATTGCCGGTATTATCTGTGACCAAGATTCACAATGATGACCAAGCCATGAGCTTAGCTAAAGCAATTTTAGCCGATGAAGGGGCGGGTCACACGGCAATCATACACAGTAATAACGAGCAGTTAGTGAAAGCGTATGCACAATGTGCCGATGTGAGTCGGGTGTTAGTTAATGGTGCCGGCACACTTGGTTGTATCGGTGCGAATAATGGCCTTCAACTTTCTTGGACATTAGGTTGTGGCACACAAGGTGGCGGCGCCACCAGTGATAACGTCAGTTATGAGCACTTGTTAAATATTAAACGTATTGCTTACGCACAGAACTAATTATTATTGCACGTTTGTAGGATGGGTTAGCATTACCCGTTAGGGTAAAGCGTAACCCATCAGTCTGTAAATTGATGGTTATGGGGCGCGTTGCTTGCGCCACCAATCTATCCTTTAACGTAGTTTTTCTATGTAGGATTCAAGCTATTTTTCGAATGCAAAAAAAAGCCCGCTATAAAAAGCGGGCTTTTTTATTGATGCTAGATTCTTATTATTTGGCAGCGTTGTAAGCTGCGATAGAATCAACGATGGCTTTTTTAGCCTCAGCCGCGTCACCCCAGCCTTCTACTTTCACCCACTTGCCTTGCTCTAGGTCTTTGTAGTTTTCGAAGAAGTGAGCGATTTGATCACGCAATAATTTAGGCACGTCGTTGATGTCATTGATGTCATCGTACATTTTAGTGATTTTAGTGTGCGGTACGGCCAGTAATTTAGCATCACCACCGGCTTCGTCGGTCATGTTTAATACACCAACCGGGCGACAACGAATCACAGAACCCGCTTGTACTGGGTAAGGGGTAATCACCAATACATCCAGTGCATCGCCATCATCCGCTAGGGTGTGGTTAATGAAACCATAGTTAGCAGGGTAAAACATGGGTGTTGCCATGAAGCGGTCAACCAATAGCGCGCCGCCCATATCTTTGTCGATTTCATATTTGATTGGGCTTGAGTTGGCTGGGATCTCGATCGCTACATAAATGTCTTCAGGAGCGTCTTTGCCTGCTGGGATTTGATCGAAGTTCATGGTGTGGTCCTATTAACAATAAGAGTAACAAATTAAAGTCATCAAATTATAGCGCCCTATATGTATCAGGGCTAGTTATCAAATAGGAGACGGCGGTGACACAGGTTTAAGGAAGGTGTAAGGCTCTGCAAGGCAGAGCCTGTGGTGTTAGCCTTTAGCAATTATGCCTTTTATTTCAGGCACACAACTGCCGCAGTTTGTACCGGCTTTGAGTTTATCGCCCACCATGGCGGGGGTTTTACAGCCTGCTTTTACCGCGGCGGCAATGGTTTTTTCGCCTACGCTGTAACAAGCGCACACGATGCGACCAATGTCTTCACCGGCGGGAGCGTGACCACTTAACAGGGCCATACGAGCACGTTCATCTAAGTTCTGTTTTGCAAATTGGCTGGCAAGCCAAGTGCGTTCAGGCAGTTGAGTATTGGGTGCCACCATGGCGACGGCTTCGAGTTGGCCTTGTTTATTCATAAGTGCCAGACGGTATAAACCTGAGGCTGCATCTTCAAAGCTTAATATTTCTAATTCTTGTTGTTCAATTTGAGCAATGCTGTCAAATCCTAACCAGCTCATCATGGCTTTAATTGGCGATTCCAACTTTTCGCTGTGAGCAAGTTCAAGCCGAGTGTGCTGGTTGCCTTGCGCGGATACCACGTATTCGCTGTCAGGCCATTGGATTGGATTGCGACTCAATACAAAACCAAACCAGTTAGCATTGTAAGCATTGACTTGCACAGGCGTGTGTTTGCTTTCAGGCTGTTTACTAAAAGCATCCACTTCTGGGTTGACCACAGGGTTAATACGGCCGGTGCGTGACAGTTGCGCTGTCCAGTGCATGGGCACAAAAATATCACCTTGTTTAGGGTTTTGATTAATGCTCACAGGGGCCAGCATGTTGCCCCATTTACTTTTTACACTCACTAATTGGCCGTCGATTAAGTTGCGCGACTTTGCATCGTTGGCATGCATTTCCACATAAGGTTGGCTGATGTGTTGGTTAAGCTGTGGCGCTAACGCAGTACGTGTCATGGTGTGCCATTGGTCACGAATACGGCCGGTGTTTAAACGTAATGGATAATCATTACTTGGCAAGTTAACAGGTAATTTGGGTGTGATTGCTAATAATTTTGCTTTGCGATTAGGCGTAAAAAAATCCCCTTGCGCAAAAAAGCGTTCACGGCCTTTAGGGTATTGTGCATTCACTGGCCATTGTATTGGTGCAAGATTTTCGTATTCATCATTGCTGATGTTGGCTAAACCACTAATATCAAAATCACGGCGTCTATGCTCAGCAGCGTCTGAATTTTCAAAACCAGAAAGGGCGGCATGTTCACGAAAAATTTCTGCTTGGTTTTGATAATTAAAACCGTCTGCAAAGCCCATACGCTTGGCTACATCACAAATAATTTGCCAATCATGCATGGCATTACAAGCGGGTTGAAATAAACCACGCTGGCGAGAAATACGACGTTCACTATTGGTCACTGTGCCGTCTTTTTCACTCCAGCCTGTGGCGGGCAATTTAACGTGAGCTAAATCGCCCGTGTCGGTTTGGTCAATGCAGTCACTGATCACAACAAGCTCACACTTTTTCAGTGCGCGTTTTACTTTATCGGCATTGGGCAAGCTAACAACGGGATTGGTCGCCATTACCCATACGGCTTTTATTTTGCCTTCGTCAATGGCATCAAACATGTCCACGGCCATTAAACCACTTTGTGTGGCCATGGTAGGGGACTGCCAGAAGGTTTTCACGCGGGCAATGCTGTCTTGGGTAAAGTCCATGTGAGCGGCTAATGTGTTGGCAAGGCCGCCTACCTCACGACCACCCATGGCGTTGGGTTGGCCTGTCATTGAAAACGGCCCCATGCCTGGTTTACCAATACGACCTGTGGCAAGGTGACAATTTAGAATGCTGTTAACCTTGTCTGTGCCAGAACTGGATTGGTTAACACCTTGGCTATATAGGGTGACGCTTTTTTCTGTATTGCAGAACCAATTATAAAATTGTTTTAAGTCGTCTTCATTGACACCCAGTGTGTTTGCTAACGCTTTGATGTCACCTGCACTTTGTTGCGCAGTGTTGATCGCTTCGTCTAAACCTTCGCAATATTGCTGTACGTAATCAGAATTAATTTTATTTTGTTGGTTAATACTATTCAGTAGACCGTTGAATAACCAAACATCGGTGCCCAGGTTCAGTGGTAAATGTAAATCTGCAATGTCACAGGTTTGAGTGCGACGAGGGTCAATCACCACCACTTTTACATTGGGGTTGGCTTCTTTGTATTTTTTAATACGTTGAAATAATACAGGGTGACACCAAGCGGTGTTACTGCCCACCAGTGTAATTAATTCGGCTTTTTCAAAATCATCGTAACAACCTGGAACCGTATCGGTACCAAAAGCACGTTTGTGACCCACAACCGATGACGACATACATAGGCGTGAATTGGTATCGATGTTGCCACTGCCTATGTAACCTTTCATTAACTTATTGGCGACGTAATAATCTTCAGTGAGTAATTGGCCTGATACATAAAACGCTACAGCGTCAGGGCCGTGTTGTTTAATGATGTCACTAAATCCATTGGCTACTTTATCAAGCGCTTCATCCCAAGACACCACTTGGTTGTTGATTTTTGGCTCCAGTAAACGCTCATTAAGTGAAACCGTTTGATCAAGGGCACTGCCTTTTGAACACAAACGGCCAAGATTCGCTGGGTGATGATCCAGCCCTGATACACGAATGCTACGCTGGGCCTCATTGATTGTGGCTTTTATGCCACAACCAACGCCGCAGTAGGCACAGGTTGTGTGCTTGGTGGTTTCGTTTGTATTTTTGCTGGTCAGGGTTGAGGTAATAACGCTCATGCGGCTACCTCAGAATGATTAACGTGTTGATTCATTGTGTCACTTTGAGCTTGGCATAATGCTTTGCCAAACATTAAATAAGGGCGAATTGACTGAATATCAGTTTTGGCATCAAGTAGCTCATGATAAAACGGCCCTTCTTGTGTGTCACCATATAACACGACACCAATGATTTTATTATCTTCAACAACGATCTTTTTATAAATGCCTTGTTGTGTATGGCGATAGTAGATGTACTCACTTTCAGGGGTGCCTAAAAAGTTACCAACAGAAAATAAATTAATCCCTGTTACTTTTAATTTGGTGGCGGTAGGTAGTGTTTGAAATTGTGCTACACCATGTTCGCTTAAATGGTTTGCCAGCACTTTTGCTTGATCATATAAAGGGGCAACTAAACCAAATGTATCGCCACGGTGTTCGATACACTCGCCTAAAGCATAAATACTTGGGTCATAGGTTTGTAAGGTGTCGCTAACAATGATGCCATTTTTGCAATATAAACCGCAGTCTTGCGCTAATTGAATATTTGGGCGAATCCCGATGGCCATAATAACAAGATCGGCTTCTAATTCACTGCCATCGGCAAAGCAGACTTTTTCAACTCGGTTATTTCCTTGAATGGATTGCGTAGCAGCCTCCATTTTAAAATGTAAACCACGGGTTTCTAATGCGTGCTTAAGCAGTTCACCGGCCTCTTGGTCAAGTTGGCGGTTTAAAGGCACGTCACAATTATGCACAACGGTGACATCCATACCGCGACCGCATAATCCCATCGCGGCTTCTAAGCCTAATAAGCCGGCACCAATGACAACGGCCTTTTTATGCTGCCCTGCCACATTAATCATGTTTTCAACATCACGAATATCGCGAAAGCTCATGACGCCATCTAATTCAGCCCCTTCAATGGGTAACATAAATGGGTTTGAGCCTGTTGCAATCACTAAGCGGTCATAGGGGGTGCTCTCGCCATCCTTGGTAATTACACGTTTGCGAAGACGGTCTATTTTTACAATGGCTTTATCTGTACCAGCATGAAGGGTGATGCCGTTGGCGTCATACCAAGGGCGATCGAAAATCATAATTTCGTCTAACGTTTTTTCACCGGCCAATAAAGGGGAAAGCATGATGCGGTTGTAGTTACCATAAGGTTCATTACCAAAAACCGTGATGTCATAGGCATGTTCAGTACTGATTAACTCTTCTAATAATTTAGCACCGGCCATACCGTTGCCAATAATCACTAATTTGGCTGTCATGCTTTGCTCTTTATGTCGAATAAATTGATTAAGGTGAGAAAAAAGGGGCCATCGGATTAGGCATTCGATGGCCCAAAGGGGTTCTCTACCTTAAGCGATGCTTAATTTTACGGCTTCCAAATGGATTAGGTAAAACGCCACATTGTTTAAGTCTTTATGAACGTAGACGTGCTGTTAAACAGCCACCAATACACGATTGTTTTCTATCTTGGTTTGATAGGTCGCAATGCGTACGGTTTCATCTTCTAGACACTCACCTGTTGATAGTGAGTAATGCTGTTTATATAAAGGACTTGCTACGGTGAGCACGCCTTTTATGTCACAGATTAAACCGCGGCTGAGCACGTTGGCTTTGCCGATTGGGTCAAAATTATTGATGGCGAAAATTTGTTCGCCAACAGCAGGGCGAAAGATCGCCACTTGCTGTTCGTTAACTAATGCACATACGCCAGTATCAAGGTTGATATCATCTAATGCGCATACGTCGATAAAATTACTCATGATCAATCCTTAGCTGATGGCGATTAAGTTTTCTTTTTTCATGCGTTCAGTTTCATTTGCCGGACGAATTTGACCACGTTCTTTTACAAACTGGATGTTATCGTCTTTTTTGTCAGCATTAATGAAGTGGCTGAAGCGCTTAAGTTTTTCTGGTGACTCGATGGTGGTTTTCCATTCGCACTGATAAGTGCCCACAACCGCGGCCATTTGGCTTTCTAATTCGTCTGCCATGCCTAGGCTGTCATCTAGTACCACTTGTTTTAGGTAATCTAAACCGCCTTCAAGGTTATCCATCCAAACGCTGGTGCGTTGTAGACGGTCAGCCGTTTTAACGTAGAACATTAAGAAACGGTCGATGTATTTGATTAAGGTTTCTTTATCTAAGCCTTGTGCTAATAAATCGGTGTGACGAGGTTTCATGCCGCCGTTACCACATACGTATAGGTTCCAGCCGTTTTCTGTGGCGATTACACCCACGTCTTTAGATTGGGCTTCGGCACATTCACGGGTACAACCAGAGACTGCAAATTTAATTTTGTGTGGCGAACGTAAACCCTTATAGCGGTTTTCTAATTCAATGGCTAAACCCACTGAGTCATCAACACCGTAACGACACCAGGTTGAGCCGACACAAGATTTAACCGTACGTAATGATTTACCGTAAGCGTGGCCGGTTTCAAAACCTGCATCTACTAAGCGTCTCCAGATTTCAGGCAGTTGATGTAACTGTGCACCAAACATATCCACACGTTGGCCGCCGGTTAGTTTTGTATATAAACCATAATCTTTAGCAATTTGACCAATGGTGATTAAACCTTCAGGCGTCACTTCACCACCTGCCATACGAGGCACCACTGAGTAAGTACCATCTTTTTGCATGTTGCCTAGGTAAATGTCGTTGGTGTCTTGCAGACCAATGTGTTTGTCGTCCAGTACGTATTCGTTCCAGCAAGAAGCTAATACCGAACCCACTAGTGGTTTACAGATTTCACAACCGTGACCTTTACCGTGTTTAGATAGCAACTCACCAAATGACTTAATGCCTTCAATGCGCACAATGTTGTAAATATCTTGGCGGGTATAAGCAAAGTGTTCACAAATGTCGGTGTTAACTTCAACCCCAAGTTTAGCAAGTTCGCTGTTCATCACTTGAGTGACCAGCGCAGTACAACCACCACAACCGGTACCGGCTTTGGTATCGGCTTTCACATCACCAATGGTTTGTGCGCCATCTTGAACTGAGCAACAAATAGCCCCTTTGCTCACATCAAAACATGAACAAATTTGTGCCGTATCAGGTAGGGCGTCTGGGCCCAACATAGGTTTGGCGGCACCATCCAGTGAAGGTAAAATCAGTGCTTCTGGTGATGCTGGTAACTCAATGTTATTTAATGCCATTTGTAATAGGTTGCCGTAATCTTCGGCATCACCAATCATGACCGCGCCTAGAAGTAATTTTTTATCGGCGCTTACGACAATCTTTTTATAAACTTGGTTTACTTCATCTGTGTAGGCATAACTCAGTGCGCCTTCACTGCGAGCATGGCAGTCGCCAATAGAGGCTACGTCGACACCCATTAATTTTAGTTTGGTGCTCATATCAGCACCTTCAAATACAGCATCACCACTTTGAGTTAAATGTTGCGCCGCCACTTTAGCCATGTTGTAACCCGGTGCGACTAAACCGTAAATCATGCCACCCCAAAGTGCACACTCACCAATGGCATAAATATTTTCATCGGATGTTTGGCAATGGTTATTGATGCTGATACCACCACGTGGTCCAAGTTCTAATTCACTTTCGCGGGCAATGGCGTCAGACGGGCGAATACCAGCGCTGAATAAAATCACGTCGGTTTCTAAACTCTCACCGTCAGCGTACTCCATTTTGTGGAAACATTCATCACCATCAGTAATGTTTTGAGTATTTTTGCTGGTATGTACTTTTACACCCAGTTCTTCAATTTTGGTTTTCAGTAATGCGCCACCGGCGTCATCTACTTGCACCGCCATTAGGCGAGGGGCGAATTCAACCACGTGTGTTTCTAAACCTAAATCGTGTAATGCTTTCGCGGCTTCTAAACCTAACAAACCACCACCGACAACCACACCTACTTTGCCTTTAGCGGCAGATGCTTTAATGCTTTCTAAATCTTCAATGGTACGGTACACCAAGCAGTTGTCACGTTCATGGCCCGGTACAGGTGGTACAAATGGGTAAGAACCTGTGGCTAAAATTACTTTGTCATAACTTAAGGTTTCGCCCGTTTGAGTGGTTACGGTTTTGGCGGCACGATCAAGACTAGCTGCTTTGCAGTTTAGTTTTAATTCGATGTTGTTGGCTTCAAAAAAGCCGTCGCTTACCAGACTTAAGTCTTCTGCGGTTTTACCTGAGAAGTAAGACGAAAGGTAAACACGGTCATAAGCTGGGCGAGGTTCTTCACACAAAACAGTTATGTTGTAGTTTTGTGCTTGTTCTAACTCAACCAAGCTTTCAAGAAATTTATGGCCCACCATGCCATTACCAATCACGATGAGGTTTTGTTTGTTTGTCATTTTCTCTCTCCATGCCGAATTAAACGGGCGGGCAAAGTTCATATCTGATGTATCTTTAGCAATGGCTGTGCCATGTTTGTAAGTTGTTGTTTTTAAAGGGTTATATGGTTTTCGTGGCGTTTTTTGTGCACGTAAATCGAGGTGTTAGCAATTTTATGTTCTTTGATGGTGCATGACACCAAGGGTGGTGTGTTCACTCTTGGTGCAAAAGTATTTTCAGTTAACTGGCTGCAATGAGCTTTTTGTTGCGGTCTATTTCTTCGTACAAGGCGGTGATGTCATTCATTTGTTTTAGGATGCTCTCAGTGGTCATGGATATAACCAACGGTGTGCTGCTACCTTTATCTAAAACCTTGAAGCCTTGTTTTGAAAAATTCCATTGTGTAGCCACTTTTTTCAGTTTGTGATTTACAAAATGTGTGTTGTCTGGGCTGTTGATCAGTTCGTTTAATGCTTGGTCAAATTCTGATATGGCTTGTTTTAGCCCGTGATCATAGCTTTTGATATCGCCTGATAAGCTGATTGCGCTGTACAGTTTAGCGATACGTTGACTTAACATGCGTTGGCGGCCGGATAGGTTGACCCAGCGGGCACTGTCTCGTTCTGCGGCTTTTTCAAGTTCACTGACTAATGTTTCACACGTCTGTAGTGTTTCATCGCTTAGCGCTAGTATATTTGCGGTACTGTCTTCATTGGCTTGTTTGCTTAACTCTGATTTATATATAGCCCACTGTGCTTGTATGGCGGACAAGCTGGCTTCTATTTGAACTGGTGAGCCAAGTTCCACTGAAAATTTATTAAGGTCCACTAAATTGGATTCAAACTTTTCAAAGCTGCTTGTAAATTGTTGTTCGGCTTTTGCAGGTTGAATATCCATGGCTTTTAATAAGTACGCTTTTGCCATGCGCTGGCTAAGCATGCGTAATCGACCAGATTCGTTAATGGCTTGAGATAGGCTACTGATTTCAGCGACACTTGGAATCGAAAAAGAGCTTAAGCCAAGGGTGAGCATTAAAATGAGAACTTTCATTCTAATATCCTTTTAGCAAGAGTAATAAAGAGGTATTTGTCGTTTTTAAAGGAAAGACGAAATGGCTCGAAAGCCACTTCGTCTTTTAACGCGATTGCTTAGAACTTAGCGCTTGCAGTTAACCAAATTTTAGTGGTGTCTGCTTTGCTTACATTATTTTCTGCATAGTCTGATGCAAAGTACTGAGCCACTTTAAAGTTGGCGCCATAAGTACCAAAGCTCTTATCAACCATTAAGCCAATTTCGTTACCTAGTGGGTCGCCACCTTCAGCGGTAGAGAAATTATGGAATTGACCAACGACTTTAATACCAGAGATCATGCTGACACCGCTTGCATAAAAGTCTTGAATACCATCATTACCTGCGCCACCTAAGAACACATCACTCCAACCAAAGAATTTATGGTTAGTACCTAGTGGTGTAGCAAAGGCTGCATCACCGCCGTCACTGCCAAACGCTTCATAACCTATGGTTGCTTTAACTGCACCTAGCTTGGTGCCAGCATTTACATGGTAGTAAAGTGAGTCGAAATCACCGCCTGCTGCAGTGGTTTTGTTTTGAGTGACTAGTTCAGCTTCAAAGCTGATGCCTTCGATGGCACCAGTCGAACGAATACCGAAGGTATCGTAGTCAACTAGCCCATTTGTAGTCGGTGAATCAGAAATGCCGTAATAGAATACGCTTGCCGATAAGTCTTTATCGATAGCGTATTTAACATTCAATAAACGGATATCTTCTTCAGTATTGTCGTTTGTAATGGTATTGCGGTTGTTCGCTACAGCGGCAAAAACAGTTGTATTTGCTAATGCTTTTGTTGAAACACTAATGGCATCAAAGGTGGCTTCATCTTGACGGAATGCTACACCACCCACATGACGTTGATTATCAAGCACAATACGTTGATTACCTGCTTTAATGCTGGTATCGGCTGCATCAAACTGTAAGTAGGCCTGGTTTAGCTGAGTGGTTTCTTGGTCAAGAATTAAATCGTAGTCTGCTTTTGTATTACCGTTTTCTTTATCGTAAAAGTCATCGGTAAGTTGAAAAACGTTATCCCCTTCCACTAAGGCTGAGAAGCCATACATGTTACCGGTTTTAATTGTCGCACGTGATTTTAGAGTGTTAGCAAGGGCGGCATCCGCGCCACCTTTCACATCGGCACTTTCAACACGATAGCGGAAGTTCAAATCTACGCTGCCACCTTTTACAAACTCATCAAAGCTTTGTGCTTGAACACTTAAAGCAGAACTTAAAGCGATACTTGCAATGCTGGTAGCCAGTAATGTTTTTTTCATGATGTTTTCCTTTTATAGGTTTTAAGGTTGAGATCAAAAAGTAAGTTAAGTTTTTTACTATCTTGTTACGTTTTTAATTTTTTAAGTTTCGATATCTACCTAGAGCAACGCATATGCCAACGTTTAAAAAAAATGAAAACAAGTAACAAAACACGGCTTGTGCACAATGCTGATTCAAAAAAATCATGAAATTTCAAAAACGTCATCATCATGGTGCGATAAATAAGGTCTAAAAAAGGGCGGCGTGATATCTAGCCATGGTTTTTTGGTGCGCGCTCAGTGCACTTAATTAAGGCGCTTTAGGTTTAAATGGTGCTCATATGTGGGGTTTTTCGGGCTTTAATGTGCTGATTGTCAGACAATTTGTGCACTTTTTTAGTATTTTTAGGGGGAAATGGCGTATTTGATGGTTTTGGCATGATGCCTGCTCTAGTGGGGTTAATGAAATTAAAACCTTATGAAATTAGGAGTAGTACATGTCTGAAGTTGGACTGAATTTATTGAAGGTGAAAGAGCCTAAAATAAAAATGTTGCACGTGAGTTGGTTTGCGTTCTTTTTAACATTTGTTGTGTGGTTCAACCACGCACCGCTAATGGGGTTCATAAAAGAAGCATTTGATCTTACGACTCAAGAAGTAAAAGCGCTGTTAATTTTAAACGTCGCGTTAACCATTCCTGCGCGTATCATCATTGGTATGTTGGTTGATAAGTTTGGTCCTCGTCATGTCTATGCAGGTTTGTTATTAACCACAGGTGTGTTGTGTACCGCCTTTGCGTTATCTCAAACTTATGAGCAATTAGCATTGTTCCGTTTTTTAATGGGCTTTGTTGGTGCTGGCTTTGTAATTGGTATTCGCCTAGTGGGTGAATGGTTCCCTGCTAAAGAAGTGGGTGTTGCTGAAGGTATTTACGGTGGTTGGGGGAATTTTGGTTCTGCGGCCGCAGCCATGTTAATGCCAACTCTTGCACTAATGTTCGGTGGTGAAGATGGTTGGAGATACGCTCTGATTTCAACTGCCGTTGTTGCGTTTGTGTATGGCCTTATCTTTTTCAAAGTAGCACGTAATACACCTAAAGGTTCTACCTACTTCAAACCTAAAAAATCCGGTGGCTTACAAGTAAGCAGCAAAAAAGATCTTTATTTTTACCTAGCCATGAATATTCCTATGTATATTGCTCTGGCTGTGTTGACTTGGAAGTTATCGCCAACAAATCTTGGTCTATTAAATGAGCTGGCAACAAACGGCATCTATGTTGGTTTAGTGTTGTTGTTTTTTGTTCAAACCAAACAAATCTTTAATGCCAATAAAGAGCACCTATCTCAACCGGTACCTGAATTACAACAGTATAAGTTTAAACAAGTGGCGATTTTGCAATTAGCGTACTTTGTAACGTTTGGTTCAGAGTTGGCGGTTGTATCTATGTTGCCTCTGTATTTCTTAGAAACATTTGAAGGTTTGTCTGCGGTAACAGCAGGTTTATTAGCATCTGGTTTTGCTTTTATGAATTTAGCGGCTCGTCCTGGTGGTGGCTGGTTAAGTGATAAATTTGGTCGTCGTAAAACGTTATCTATTTTGATTTGTGGTTTAACCATTGGTTACTTAGTACTAAGCCAGATTGAAGGTACGTGGTGGATTCCTCTAGCGGTTATTGCCACTATGTGTTGTTCTTTCTTTGTTCAAGCTGGTGAAGGTGCGGTATTTGCTATGGTGCCATTAGTTAAACGCAGCATGACAGGTCAAATTGCGGGTATGACAGGTGCGTACGGTAACGTGGGTGCGGTTATCTTTTTAACAGTATTATCGTTTGTTGATTACAGCACGTTCTTCATTGTAATCGCAGCGTGTGCGGCAGTGATCTTTGTGGCGGTTCAATTCATTGAAGAACCAAAAGGTCATGTTGCTGAAGTGAACGAAGATGGTAGTGTTGAGCTGATTCAAGTCGGTTCATAATCTAACATGACAATTTGAAGGGCTTAAGTACTTAACCGTTGCAAAGATAAGTACTTAGGCTCTTTATTTATTTAAGGCCCTAACTTTTAGGGCCACATGGTTTGAGGCGTTTGTGCATTTACAATCTCAATTATCTTTAACGGTTGGTCAACAAAGCAGTGCAGGTTTAAAAGCCAGCAACGAAGATTGCATTGGTATGCGTATACCTGATCAACCTGCGTTAACTATTAAAGGAGCCGTTGCGGTTATTGCGGACGGTGTGAGTGCGGCTGAAGCCGGTAAAGAAGCCAGTGAAATGTGTGTGCGTAATTTTATCAGTGATTATTACGCCACCCCAGATGCTTGGTCGGTGAAAACCGCAGGGCAAAAGATTGTACTGGCTTTAAACCGTTGGTTAGTGGGTCAAAGCCAAATCAAAGGCCATGTGAGCACGCTCAGTGCTTTGATTTTAAAATCTCAAACGGCTTATATTTTTCATATTGGTGATACTCGAATTTACCGTTTAAGAAAGGGTAACTTTGAGTGCTTAACCACAGATCATTCTATTAGCATCAATAAAGATACCGTATATTTGTCGCGTGCCATGGGAATGGATAATCACCTAGAAATGGATTTTCAGCAGTTTGAAATCGAGCAAGGTGATGTGTTTTTTCTAAGTACTGATGGTGTGCATGATTTTATTTGCCCTAAAGATATTCAGGCAGAAATAGAAAATAGCTCCGATCTTAATGCCTCATGTCTGCGTCTAAATGAAAAAGCATTAGCAGCAGGCAGTAATGATAATGTGAGTTGTCAGTTGGTTCGAGTGGATGCGTTACCCGATGCGAACAATCAAGAGATCTATCAGAAGCTAAGTGATTTGCCATTCCCTCCGCCTTTGTCTGTTGGGCAGAGCCTTGATGGGTTGACGGTTGTGAAGATCCTGCACGAAAGCCCAAGAAGTCAGGTGTATTTAGTTAAAAATTCGAGCGGTGAGCGTTTCATATTAAAAACCCCTTCGGTGAACTTTGAAGATGACCCTGCTTATATTGAGCGTTTTGTTTTAGAGCAATGGATCGGTAAGCGCATTGATAGCCCATATGTGGTGAAAATCATAGAGCCTGAAAATAAAACCGCGTTATATACACTCATGGAATACGTGGATGGTTTAACACTAGAGCAGTGGATGAAGGAAAATCCAAAGCCTGATATTAAAGAAGTCTTACGACTGGTGGAATTAATCAGTCGTGGCATTCGAGCACTGCATCGTAAAGATATTCTGCACCAAGACATTAAGCCCGATAATATTTTATTAACGGCTGATGGTATTCCTAAAATTATTGACTTTGGTTCTTGTTATGCTGCAGGCGTCGAAGAAATTGATACGCCATTTGATCGAGAGCAAGCTCTGGGTACTGCGGTTTATAGTGCGCCTGAGACACGCTTTAGAATGCGTAAAACTAAAAAATCAGACTTATTTAGTTTAGCCTTAGTGGTTTATGAGATCTTAACCGGTCGATTACCTTTTGGTGAGCAATTAGAAAAACTTAAAGATCAGCGTAAGCTATCGAGTCTTAAATACCAAACAGCTATGCAGTTTAATCCAATGGTACCAGCTTGGATGGATCAAGCACTTAAGCGAGCATTATCGCCTTTACCTGAGCATCGCCAAGATGCCATGTCAGAATTTATATTTGATTTACAACGACCCAACACCGCTTATAAACAATCGACATTTGTGCCATTGTCTCAGCGTAACCCTCTCAAGTTTTGGCAGGGCTTGGCTTTAATCGAGGCGGTCATACTTGTTGGTTTTATTTATTTTCTTTTAAACTCATAAATAGAGTCGAGTATCTTAATAAAAATAGACGGCTTGGTTCACTGCTTTTCCACGAGTAAAATTTGATGGATGCTCAACCCTAAAAACGTCATCCCCGACGCGCGAAGCCCTTTGATCGGGGATCCATTTCTACTTTTGCGAAGGATTTGAGTGTTTCATTGCACTGTTATGGCATTGGCACACGCGTTGGCGTTGCCTCTCGTCAAGTGGTGGGGGACGTTGAATGTCTGATGAATTTAAAATTATGGGACAGTAGTGATCTTGAATTGGTTTTTAATTAAAAAACATAAAATTAATTTTAAAATGGCATAAAAAAACCAGACTCAAGAGTCTGGTTTTTTATTGATACGGCTTTTAGATGGTTAAGGTTTATAAATAACCTTAACCGTACCATCAACCGAACCCTCATCAATGTAGCCGATGATATTTGGGTTGCTAGCCACCATGTTTTTCACTTCTGAGTCACCACCAACCACTTGTGGTGCTTGACCTTTACCGGTGAAAATTAGGCGCGACCAATAAGACTTTAACTGTGCTTCTGATTTTTTAACCACTGCAGAGTAAAAATCATTTCGGGCCGGGTTACCTTCACCCTGATCAACTGGGATGACAGATACACCACCTAGGTCTTTCTTTTTACCTAAGAAGGCTTTGACCACATCATCTTCACTGGATGCACCAATTGGACTGCCTTTACCAACTACCACAACTGAGCCAGCTTGAGCCACTGCGAAACAGCTTGCGAGGGTAAGAGCGGTTAGAAGTTTAAATGTTAAATTTTTCATAATCATCTCCTCCCTTAAAATACTGTATCAATGGTGATTGAAAGAATGTTGGCTGTGTCTTCGGCAGGAACTGCAGCGAATTCCCCCTTTGTATCACCCACATCAACCATGTCATATTGTACTTTAACAGCTACACCTGGTTTCCAATCATAACGAACACCTAGAGCTGTGCGGTCTTGCTCTTTGTTAAACGCAGCTTGGGCTGCTGCTACGCCACCATCCACCGCAGGGTTGCCTGTTGCAGTTGCATTACGAGTATCATCGTCAGTTGTTTCATTGTGAGCGAGTGTCAAGTAGGGCATCCATTGCCCAATACGGTAACCACCCATTAAGTAATAGCCATCTTGGTCTGGAAAAATAGTATCAACAGTTAAGCTATTGAACTCACTAATTAGCACTAAATCACCATCGTCATACATGGCAGCTAAGCCATAGAACACACCTAACTGCGAGCCGGTAAGTTGCTCATCAGATTTATCTGTAGCAGCTAGTGCAGCATTAATACCAGCTACTTGTGTTGCTAGAGTGGTTCCAGATTTTAAGGAAGCATCAGCTTGTGAATAACCAGCACGCAACGTGAGGGTTCCATTGTTCATGCTGAGGTTGAATGCTAATAAATCCTTTGAAATGGCCGTTTCAGTTTCAGAGCGGCCATATTGAAATTGGGTATAAGCGCTCCAGTCACCAATTTCAAAATCGTAAGTTAAATCAACTGCTTCAAAGTTGGCAGAGTCTTCAAGCACTCCATAAACCTCAACTGGCGGTTGGGTCCATGGCATGGCGTAACCCACATCAAAAAATTCAGAAAGTAAGTAATTAGGTTTACGTAAGCGACCCACTTTAGCTGATAAACCATTACCAAAGCTGTGCTTTAAATATAACCAGTCAGCCTTGGTATCAAAATCGTTTTCACCTTTTGATACTAATTGAGTAATCACCGAGGTGCTGTCATCAATGTTAAAGGTCATTTGAATACCCGCTTTGGTATAGCGGCGGAAGTTCGCTTCGTCGGTAATACCACGGTGGTAGCTTGCTTCATTGTCTGATTGCACTAAACCAAAACTGGCAAAACCGTTAATACGCAGTTTGTTATCTTGTTCAGCAATGCGTTTATTCATTTGCTGCACTTGTTTATTGAGCTGCTCAACAGTGATCGCCTGAGTTGGCATGGCTGCCATTAATAAGGGGATCGCTGCGCAGGCAATTTGTTTCATCGCCATAATTCATCCTGTTTTTTGTTTGATTAATGAACAGCCCTGAAAAGGCTGGGGCCATACATTGGGTATAGCACATATGTGTAAAAGCGCTAAAAAAGAGAAAAAAAGTCTCAAAAAAGAGTAAGAATGGAAAAAATTGTCTAATAAACTGGTAGGTTTGTGCCAACTGTTTAGACGTGGCGGGTTCTGGTGACTTTTGCGGCTTATATTAGTGCGCACTGTATTTTGATGGTGTTGTTAAATGGCGCCTACCAATTTCAAGGTCTTTGGTTTTAAATAGGCTCACAAAATTAAGGTCATACAAATTAACCATGCATATTCATATTTTAGGTATTTGCGGCACGTTCATGGGGTCGTTGGCTCAACTGGCTATTGCACAAGGGCATCGTGTTACCGGCTCTGACCAAAATGTTTATCCACCCATGAGTACCCAGCTTGAGCAGGCAGGCATCGAAATCATGCAAGGCTTTGATGAAAGCCACTTACAGCCCAAGCCAGATTTAGTTGTAATTGGTAATGCCATGAGCCGTGGCAATGTGGCGGTTGAGTATGTGTTAAATCAACAGATTCCATATACCTCTGGGCCTGCATATTTAGCGGAGCATATCTTAAAAGGTAAATGGGTGATGGCGGTGGCAGGCACTCACGGTAAAACCACCACCACAAGTATGCTGACTTGGGTATTGCAAGATTGCGGTTTTGAACCGGGCTTTTTAATTGGCGGTGTGCCTAAAAACTTTGGTGTGTCCGCCCGTATGGGCTCAAGTGACTTTTTTGTGGTTGAAGCAGACGAATATGACAGCGCGTTTTTTGATAAGCGTTCAAAGTTTGTGCATTACCACGGTCGCACGGTGATTTTAAATAATCTTGAATTTGATCATGCGGATATTTTTAATGACATTGAGGCCATTAAAACTCAGTTTCATCACCTAGTGCGCACGATTCCAAGTGATGGCCAGATCATTTATCCAGCGGATGAAACGCATCTGCAAGCTACCCTGGAAAAAGGCTGCTGGACCCCTAAAGTACAAATTGGGGTGGATTGGCAATATCAGTTAATTGATGCATCTGGCTCACATTTTAAGGTGTTGCAAAAAGACAATGTGGTGGGTGAGGTCAACTGGAGCCAAACCGGTATTCATAACGTGAAGAACGCATTGGTATGTATTGCGGCAGCTTACCATGTGGGTATTTTACCAAAGGACGCCATTGCGGCGTTAAATCGCTTTGAGGGTGTGAAGCGCCGCATGGAGCTGGTTTGCAAGGTGAACGACATCGAGGTTTACGATGACTTTGCTCACCACCCAACGGCCATTGAGAGCACCTTGGCAGGGGTTAAAAACAGCGAGCGTTATACCCATATCTGGGCTGTGATTGAACCAAGATCCAATACCATGCGTATGGGAATACACAAACAGGCCCTACCAAGCTCAGTTAAAAATGCCGATACCAGTATTTGGTTTCAACCTAAAGGCCTTGATTGGGAAATGCAGCCAGTTATTGATGGATGTAGTGAATTAGGCCAATCGGCACTATTAATGGATGACGTAGACGCTATAATCGCCCACCTTGTGGAAAATGCCCAAGCAGGTGATGCCATCGTATTAATGAGTAATGGCGGTTTTGCCGGTATTCACCAACAGCTGGCAAACGCTTTAAAGGAAAAGTATGGCGCTTGAATATGAACAGCATGCACCGATAACCGTTGCCATTACCGGTGCATCTGGTGCCCCTTATGCTTTGCGGTTGCTGCAGTGTTTAGTGGCCGCTAAGCGCCCTGTGTATGTGATGGTCAGTAAAGCGGCGCAAGTTGTGTTTGCCACCGAAACACAAGTGAAACTGCCCGGTACACCAGAAAAGATGCAAGCTCATTTAACGCAGTACTGCCAAGCGCAAGAAGGTCAAATCCAAGTATTTGGCCGTGAACAATGGTTTGCACCCGTTGCCAGTGGCTCGGGTCGAAAAGGAGCAATGATTGTTTGCCCTTGTTCAACCGGAACCTTAAGTGCTATTGCCACGGGCGCCAGTAATAATTTGATTGAACGAGCTGCGGATGTGGCCATCAAAGAAAAACGCACTTTAATTTTAGTGCCAAGAGAAACCCCATTTAGCCCGATCCATCTAGAGAATATGCTTAAGCTTGCCAATATGGGGGTGACGATCATGCCAGCAAGCCCAGGGTTTTATCATAACCCTCAAAGCATCGATGATTTGGTGGACTTTATGGTGGCAAGAATGCTGAATCATTTAGGGATTGATCAAAACTTAATGCCTATGTGGGGCGAATAAAATTTTAAATGTTCATAAATCTTTAGTGGCGTCGCAATAAAAGCCAGTCATTATTGATTTGTTGTGTGAATGGATTAGGAGTCCAAATGAAGTTAACCGAAAGAGATATTAAAATAGCTATTGTTGCAGCCATTATTGCGTTTGCTGTAGCCGTTATCATGTTAGATATGAAAGGCTATATAAAACATGTAAGTGAAGAAGACGAAAATGTGATTGCTGAGCTGAAAGTGCTGTCAGTTGATGTAAAAAGCACCACTAAAGTATCGCCAAAATCTTCAAACAAAGAAGCATTTTGCGTAGACGGTTATTTGCTGGTTCGTCCGCAAAAGAATAACTCAGGCAATGCGGTTGCCGGTATTTTAGTTGATGATAAAAACCGAGCCATTGCTTGCTCAAAAGAATTACCAGCACCCGGCTTATAAGCTAGGTGTAAGCTGACCATGGATGGCCAGCTATATTGATTAATTTGCACAGACTTTTAGAATAGTGTGCGCTAAAGGATTTAATAAGATTCAGCTTATGAATAACAATAATAAAGACGAGCAAATCCATAAATTAGAGCGTGAAATTTGGCTGTTTGAACAATGGCTGCAAAGCATTGACGGTCAAGAAGGGGATACTCAGTCTCGTATTCGTCATGCTTACAAAGAATGCATCACATCACGCAAAGTCGAGCTGGCCAAGCTTTTATCGGTCCAAGATGACTCAGTGGCTGAAAACGCGCAAAAACCTTCACAGCAACTGGGTTAACTTTTTATTATAAGCGGATAACAAGCTTAATTGAGCCGATGATGACTTTCGTTGGCTGTGTGGTAGACTTGCGAAAAATAATAATTAAAAAAGCGGTTTCTCATGGGTAAATTCGCCTTATTTCTAATGTGTTTTGGCGCATTAGGGTTAGTTAGTTCATATTCTCAAGCAAAAGACATCGATAGCGACGGCGACGGCATAGCTGATCGTTTTGAGCGCCTATTAAAAACCGATCCCAAAGATGCAAACAGCAAACCAGCTGATTTAGATGGTGACGGTATTCCAGATGGTTACGATTTGGATATTGACGGTGATGGCGTCAATAACTGGCAAGATCCTTTCCCTCGCAATGCACAAGAAAGCGCCGATGTAGATGGCGATGGTGTGGGGGATAAAAAAGACAACGACAGTGATGGTGATGGCTTTAGCAATGAACAAGAATTGCAAGCAGGCACCAACCCTAACAATAAGAATAGTTTTCCTGATCAGTCCGGCCCAGTACTTGAGGTGATGGAAATGCCAGAGTCTGTTAATGAGCGTATTGTTGCCATAAGAGGCATGGCGTTTGATATGGGCATGGGCATCAAGAAAGTTCAGGTGGTGAATGCCGATGGGGATATTTTCCCTGGTCAGTTTGATTACACCACGCACTTTAGTGTCTTGGTGCGCCTAAGCCGGGGTGAAAACCAGTTGCAAGTAGCCGCTTACGACAATGCAAACAATGTCAGTCGCCAGTTTGTGACCTTAAGTTATAATCCATAGAGTCTAGATTTAACTTTAATAAACCAACTTAATCTAAGGTCAAAGGGCTGGTAAGCTAAAGTAAAGATTAAGCCTAAATATGCACCCTAGGTGAGAAAGGCCGCGAAGGAATCGCGGCCTTTTTTTTGCTTGATGTGGGCTTAATGGCCGTTTTATTTTTTAGTTTTTAGTAAGATGCTCACAAGTACCGCGATAGCAGAAATCACCCCAAGGGCTAATATTCCCTGCCAACTCAGTAACCATTCAATGTTTAGTTGTTCACCTAAATAATAACTAGGCAGCAGATAAACAAGCCCCCAGGCAATAGCGGACAAACCATTTAGCAGCATGAAATAATTTTGTGGCATAGCCATCATGCCTGCAACCATGGGAATAAATGGGCGAATAGGTCCGATAAAGCGCCCAAAGAAAATACTTTTACCACCATGTTGTGCAAAAAAGTCATGGCCGTTATTGATCCAGCTAGGGTGTTGTTTAAATGGCCAAATATTGGGCAGGTTAGGTTGAAAAAAACGACCCAGATAAAAACTGGCGACATCGCCCATGAATGCACCAGTGATGGCACAAACCAATAATAAAAATACATCGAGCTGTAAATTCCCCGCCATGATGCTAGCGGCAGTGATTAACCCTACACCAGGTACAATAATACCGACGACAGCAAGAGACTCGCATAACGCAACAATAAATACGGTAATAAAAATGTATTCAGGGTTTTGAGACAGAAAAACAACAACAGAATCGATCATACTAATTATTAAAAGACATTAACCTTAATGCAGTTTGCTGTTGCTTGTGAACAAAGCCGCTTGCACGATGTAAAAAACTTTCGGCGTTTTCTTTATGGTTTAAGCTCGCTAGACCAATATTCAACTGCAGGTCTCCAATGTCACCCCAGTGTTCATTATCCATATCTTTTAAGAGGCGTTCTTTCAAAATCACGCCGCCTTCCATCGAACAGTTAGGCAGTAATATGTAAAAAGTCCCTTTAGCGTTATGAAAAATATCATCACCAGCGCGCAATAGGGCAATCAGTTTGTGCCTAAATAGTTTAACTAATCGATTACTAGCGTCTTTACCGTGAATCTCTTGGATTTGCTGATAATCATCGATAGTGATGGCCAGCATAGACAGTGTACGGCTGGTGGTTTCACTGCGAGCGATTTCTTGATGCAGTTTTTCTAAGAGGTAGCGACTATTGTATGCGCCGGATTGATAATCTGTCACGGCTAATTTAAGTAAATTAGTTTGCTTTAGCGTATTTACATAGGCATAACATAATGAACACGTACCAACTAACATATAAATAAACATGAATTTTAATGTTTGTTGTGCGCTGAGTATAAAAATAAGTTGAGAAATTGAACTAAACATCACAGCAAAATTTAGTAAAAAAGCCCACTTGATCGGTAATGCGAAATAACTAATAACTGGAAATACATAGATCCAATGTAATGTGAGTTCTGAATTAAAATTTAACTGATATTGCATGAGCAATGCGATAGAGATAAGTGTTAATAAATTAATATACTGACTAAGTGCACGGTTGCGATTTAAGAATAAAAATACAGACGTAAAAATAAAGATGGCAATACTCATTAATTGAATGAGCAATACATCAAAGTGGCCAAAAAAGTAATGAGACACACACAGCAACCCCATGGCGGCTGCTATTAGGGCATAAAGTAAACTTAAGGCAGGTTCTTTCTCCATGCTAATGTCAAACATGTTTTAACTCCTGCTGTGCCAGTTGAATAAGGCTCTCTTCATTATCCCCAACATTCAAGCTGGCAAACCCAACTTGCATTTGGTTTTGTATATCACTTGGCATTTCATTAGACATTTTTTTTACGGTAATCAAAGCATCACCCGAGTTGGTGTGGGGCATGATAATGGCGAAATCGTTATTTTGCAGCCGGTAATATTGATCAAATGGTCGTAAAAAGCGTGAAATCCCATGGGCGCATTGTTTCGCAAGGGCCGTACTGTTTTCATACTTTTGGTGATGCGTTTGATGTTTGATATAAACCAATAATAAGCCAGTGCCTTCGCGTTCTGCTCGATTAATTTCGGTGGTAAGGGCAGGGCGAAAAAATTTCTCAAGCTGGGCGCCAGTTTCTTCATCACTACTAATGAGCGGCTCAAGCAATTGATTGGTGCGCGATTTTACCATGGCAAGAAATAGCGCAATGGTACTGATGGCTGCGTAGGAGAATATAATTTGAGCCTGAATCAGTGCAGGGCTGTATTGAATAAAAATATACAGCGCTAAAGGTGTATAGGCCAATACGCACCAAATCGCGCTGCGCAGTGAAAATAAGAAAAAAGCGGCAATGGGGAAAAAATATGACCAATAGCTATGCTCAGCTTTAATGTCAGCGGCAAACAATGAAAACGCCGCTAGCAGTATCAAAAACAGAACATCCACATGGTGTCCCGCTTGTTCTTGCTTGCCTAACCAAATATATAGGCCATTGATAATCAACACGGCGCCCAATAGCAGTGTGAACAACGCGATGATGTTAGCCCCAGCTAAATAATCTAGATAGGCAATGAGACTGAGTATTACAGTACCCACAAAGCAAAACAGGATTCGAATATGGTTAACCGTTAATGCCTGCATGAACAAAGTCCTTATTGTGCCTAAAAAGCAGTCCCTAGCCGACAGAATGCGGGCATATCTTACCCATACTCATGGCTTTAATACTAGCACGTGTGAATCATTGTTTGGGTAAGCCCGCGGTTAAGGTATAATCGGCGCACTTTTCTTACGATTTGTCTCCTAGGCCTGTGCCATATATTAAGGGGAGGCAGCGATTGGGTAACAAGATGGATGTAAAAGATTACATGCTGCAAGTGGGCCAACAAGCCAGAGCAGCCAGCGCCGCTATTGCAAAAGCAGACAGCGGTGAAAAAAACCAAGCGCTTCAAGCCATTGCGAATGCCATTGAAGCGGCCCGTGATGAGCTGATTGCAGCCAACCAAAAAGACATGGCCCGTGGCCAATCAAATGGCTTAGATGCGGCCCTACTTGACCGTTTAGAGTTAACCCCCGCTCGTATTGACGGCATGCTTGAAGGCCTAAACCAAGTGATTGCACTGCCTGACCCTGTGGGTGGCATTACCGATTTAGATTATCGTCCTTCAGGTATTCAAGTGGGTAAAATGCGTGTGCCACTAGGGGTGATTGGCATTATTTATGAGTCTCGCCCTAATGTGACCATTGAAGCGGCCAGTCTATGCTTGAAATCAGGTAACGCAGCCATTTTACGTGGGGGCTCAGAAGCCATTGAGTCTAATCAGGCATTAGCCAAATGTATTCGCCAAGGTTTGGCGCAAGCGGGCCTGCCTGAGCATGTTGTGCAAGTGATTGAAACCACAGATCGCGCTGCGGTGGGTGAGTTGATCACCATGCAAGAATATGTGGATGTGGTGGTGCCTCGTGGCGGCAAAAGCTTGATTGAGCGCATCAGCAAAGACGCAAAAGTGACGGTGATCAAACACCTTGATGGTATTTGCCACGTGTACATCGATAGCGATGCAGATCTAACCAAGGCGGTGAATGTATCCATCAATGCTAAAACCCATCGTTATGGCACCTGCAATACCATGGAAACCTTGCTGGTTAATGAAGCAGTTGCTGAAAAAGTACTGCCACAATTGGCCACGGCTTACGCTGAATTGGATGTGGAGTTGCGCGGTTGTGAAAAAAGTCGAGACATCGTAACCAGCATGCAAATAGCCACTGAAGAAGATTGGTCCACTGAATATTTAGCACCTATCTTGGCCGTTAAAGTGGTGCAGGATATGGCTGAGGCTATTGTGCATATAAACCAGTATGGCTCTCATCATACCGATAGCATCATTACCGAAAATTACACCAAGGCACGTCAGTTTCTGCGCCAAGTGGACTCAAGCTCTGTCATGGTAAATGCCTCCACCCGATTTGCAGATGGCTTTGAATATGGTTTAGGGGCAGAGATCGGTATCAGTACGGATAAAATTCATGCCCGTGGCCCAGTAGGTTTAGATGGTTTAACCTCGCAAAAATGGGTGGTATTAGGTGATGGTCATATCCGTCACTAAGCACAAAACTGAATATGTCGTAATGGGGGGCACGTTTGACCCTGTTCATAATGGGCATATTCAAAGTGCTCAAGCGCTGGCAAAATTCATGGGATACGCCCATGTTTATATGATGCCTTGCGGTGATGCCTATCATAAACAAGGGGTATCACCGGCACAGCATCGATTGGCTATGCTGCATGAGGCACTGGATAATCAGCGTGTATTGCAAATAGACCCAAGAGAAACCCAGCGTAAAGGGGCGACTTATACGGTTGAAACACTGCAGCAGCTGCGAGACGAGCTGGGTGTGGGTGCGCATATTTGTTGGATACTAGGAACCGACGCCGCCAAAGGCTTAACTCTTTGGCAAGATTGGCAGCAGGTTTTTGAGTTGGCCAATGTGATTGTGATCAATCGAGCTGGGGAGGCATTACCTGATCAAGTTTCACAGTCGTGGCCAGCCAAACAAGAGTACGATGTAGAAAAATTTAAACAGCGGGCAAGTGGCTGTTTTATGCAATTGGCACTTGAACCGGTTGCAGTGTCTTCGACGGAGATTCGACAAGCATTGCACAAACAAGAATCTGTGGGTCACCATGTGCCACAGGCTGTTATGAACTATATTGAGCTACATGGGCTCTTCAAAGGTAAAAACTGAAATCAATGGACTCAGCAAAGTTAAGTGAAGTTGTAATCGATGCGCTTGAAAGTTTAAAAGCACAAGACATTGTTACTATCGATGTAAAAGATCGCACATCCGTAACCGACATGATGGTGATTGCCACGGGTACGTCTAGTCGTCACGTACAAGCAGTGGCCGACAATGTCTCAGAAAAAGCAAAAGCTGCAGGCCTAATGCCGCTTGGCTCTGAAGGTCGTGGTAATAGTGATTGGGTGCTGATTGACCTAGGCGATGTCATCGTTCATGTCATGACAAGCCAAGCCCGTGAACACTACGATCTTGAGCGTTTATGGAGCGAGCCGCGCGTGGCGCAATAATGTCATGAAGATACGAATTCTTGCCGTTGGGGGCAAAATGCCCTCATGGGTAGAACAAGGTTTTAATGAATATGCCAAGCGTCTACCTAATGATTGCCGCTTAGAGTTAGTCGAATTGCCACTGGGTCCCAGAGGTAAAAACCAATCACCAGCCAAGGCCATCGAAAAAGAAGGCCAAGCCATGCTCGCGGCCATGAAGCCGCAAAATACCTGTGTGGCACTGGAAGTATTAGGTAAACCTTGGAGCACAGAAGTGCTGTCAGAACAATTAACTGATTGGCGCATGATTGGCCAAGATGTGGATTTGTTGATTGGCGGTCCAGATGGTTTGAGCCCTGAGTGCTCTAGCAAAGCAAAATATAAATGGTCATTGTCACCGCTGACGTTGCCCCATCCGTTGGTGCGCATAGTATTGGCCGAGCAGTTATATCGTGCTTGGACAATTTTGAACAATCACCCATATCACAAGTAAGCACTTGTTTTTTAATAATAAAAAAGCCTAAATGGTACGCAATCTATTTATCTGCTCCATAAGTGATGACTAAATGAGTTTTGCCTTAAAGGACGCACGAGTTGAAAAAGACATATTTGTTAAGCGCGCTTATCTAGCGGGCTTATTTGTGTTTTTGTTGGTGTGTGCCTTAGCGGCTCGTATGACCTTCCTACAGATTACCCAGCATGACCTCTATGCCAGTAAGTCCGAAAACAACCGTGTTCAATTAAAAACTGTCGAACCAATCCGCGGCCTGATCTTTGATCGTAACGGTGTGCTGCTGGCTGAGAATTTACCCAGCCACAGTTTAACCATCGTGCCTGAGCGTGTGGACGATATGAGTAAGACCTTAGGCTTAATAGACGCGCTTATTGGCATCACGTATGAAGAGCGTGAAAGTTTTGAAAAGCGTGTTAAATCTTACCGACGCCCTTACGAAGCCATCCCACTTAAATATCGCCTTAACGAAACCGAGATCGCTAAAATCAGTGTGAATGATTATTTTTTAGCCGGTGTACAGGTAGAGGCAGAACTTGTTCGACATTATCCAATGGGTGAGGATTTTGCCCATGTGCTTGGGTATGTGGGGCAAATGAATGAATCAGAAAAAAAGCGTGTAGACCCCGTTCAATATAAAGTCACCCGACGCATCGGTAAAATTGGCATCGAGCGCTATTACGAAAAAGAACTGCACGGCCAAGTGGGTTATCAAAAAGTTGAAACCAACGCGCAAGGGCGAATTTTAAAGGTCATAGAAAAGCAAAGCTCGATTCCAGGAAAAAACATCATTCTGAATTTAGATGCACGCTTGCAACGTGCCGCCATGGAAGCATTCAAAGGTCGTCGTGGCTCTTTAGTGGCAATGGAGCCAAAAACCGGCGGGGTGTTGGCCATGGTGTCGAGCCCATCGTTTGACCCCAATTTATTTGTGAATGGCATTAGTTATAAAGATTACAACGCATTAAGAGACTCACTGGATACCCCATTATTTGATCGTGCGACCCGTGGGCAATATCCCCCAGGCTCCACCATGAAACCGTTTATTGGTTTGGGTTTCTTAGAAAGTGGCGTGACCAACTGGCAAGAAGAAATTAAAGATCCAGGTTGGTACATGCTTGAAAATGATGAGCGCGTTTATCGAGATTGGAAGCGACAAGGGCATGGAGAGCATATCAGCCTGCGTGATGCCATTATTCAAAGTTGTGATACCTATTTTTATGAAATGTCTTTTAGAGCCGGTATCGACAACCTTCATCCGTTTTTATCCCAGTTTGGTTTTGGCCAAAATACCGGTTTAGATATTGGCAATGCCTTGCCTGCTTTATTACCCGATCGAGAATGGAAAAAAACATACCGAGGGCGCTCATGGTACGCCGGTGACACCCTTAACCTTGGTTTGGGGCAAGGCTTCATGCTCGCGACGCCTTTGCAGCTTGCCACCGCTATGAATGTGTACGCGGCAAAAGGTGAATGGCATCGGGCAAAACTGGTTCAGTTGATTGATGGCCAACCTTTATTAGAAGATACCAAGCCTGAAAATATCGTACTTAAAAATGCTGATAACTGGAATAAAATGAACTACGCAATGGAAGGCGTGATTAAGCACTATTTAGGTACCGCCAAAGGCCTACAGCGAAACCTGAAATACAGGCTTGCAGGTAAAACCGGTACCGCACAAATAGTGGGTATCAAACAAAACGAAGAGTACGACTCGGAAGCGCTACTTGAGCGCCAGCGTGATCACGCTTTGTTTGTCAGTTTTGCACCGGTTGAAGACCCTAAAATCGCAGTGGCGGCGGTTGTTGAAAATGGTGAATCCGCTGGTACAACCGCAGCTCCAATTTCTAAAAAAGTAATTGATATATTTTTGAATGACGATCAGCCAAAGGGTATTGCCTATGATTTCTAACTTTGTAAAAGTGGTTGTTCAATGAATTTAATAACTATGTTTGAGGCTTTCCATGGCCGGTGATTTTATTCGTCAGCTAGACGATTCAAGCATGCAAAGTGGCCGTGGTATTTTGCGTCGTTTGAATATCGATATCACGATGTTGTGTTTATTGTTGCTATTGTGTGCTGGTGGATTATTTATTTTATACAGTGCCAGTGGTCAGAATATGGGCATGGTATATCGCCAGATGGTGTATTTTGGTTTGGGTTTCTTGGTGATGTTTATCGTGGCTCAGATCGATCCTCGCTGGTTTCAAATGGCGGCACCTTGGGTTTATGGTGTGGGTATTGTTGCGCTAATACTGGTGTTACTTGTGGGAGTAGGGGCTAAAGGGGCTCAACGTTGGTTGAGTGTATTTGGCATGTTTCGTTTTCAGCCTTCTGAAATTATGAAACTGGTGACCCCCATGATGGTTGCTTGGTATTTATCATCTAAATTGTTGCCGCCTCGGTTAAAGGTGATTGCCACTGTATTGGCTTTGATCATGCTACCTGCCTTGTTGATCTTTAAGCAGCCTGATTTAGGTACTGCATTGCTCATCTCGTCGGCGGGTATTTTTGTACTATTGTTTGCTGGGTTAAGCAGCCGCTGGATTGCCATTGCCGTTGTAACGGTGTTGGCGGTCGCCCCTGTCATGTGGTACGGCGTCATGCACGACTACCAAAAGCAACGAGTGCTGACTTTTTTAGATCCAGAAAGTGATCCACTTGGCTCAGGTTGGAATATTATACAAAGTAAAACCGCAATCGGTTCTGGCGGCTTAGAAGGTAAAGGTTGGATGCAGGGGACACAGTCTCAATTGGAGTTTCTACCTGAGCGCCATACGGATTTTATTATTGCCGTTTACGCAGAAGAGCAGGGGCTTATTGGTGTTCTGCTGTTATTGTTTTTGTATATGATCATCACAATTCGTGGAATTTATATGGCATCCTGTGGTCGAGATACCTTTGCAAGACTCTTCGCAGGTGCGTTAATCGTCACGTTTTTCATTTACGTGTTTGTTAACATAGGAATGGTGAGTGGAATTTTGCCGGTAGTGGGTGTGCCTTTACCGCTAATTAGTTATGGTGGTACCTCCATCGTTACCCTAATGGCGGCATTTGGCGTTATTATGTCAGTTTATATGCATCGTCGGATTTAATTTTATGAGGTTTATTGTGTTAGCAGCCAGTTTCGTTTTTTTATTAAGTAGTATTTCGGTTTCCGCAGGTGATTATAAAGAGCACCCCAAGTATGAGCCCTTTATTGCAGAGATGGTTAAAGAGCATAACTATGACGAGAAGGTTCTACGTGAAGTGCTGTCTCAAGCTGAACGCAAAGAAAGCATCCTAGAGGCAATTTCGCGCCCGGCTGAAAAAGTAAAGCCGTGGCATGAATACCGAGACATCTTTTTAACAGAAGGTCGTACAAAAGCCGGTAAAGCATTTTTAAAAGAACATAAAGCCACGTTTGATGCCGTTGAAGAAAAATACGGTGTGCCCCGTGAAATCATTGCCGCCATCATCGGTGTTGAAACCTATTATGGTCGTCATACGGGTAGTTATCGAGTGATTGATGCACTGGCCACGTTAGGATTTGATTATCCTAAACGCTCTTTGTTTTATCGCGAATTAAAAAATTACTTTTTAATGATTCGCGATAATAATTTAGACCCACTAACCATTAAGGGCTCTTACGCAGGCGCTATGGGTCTTGGGCAATTTATTCCATCAAGCTACATAAGTTATGCGGTTGATTATGACGGTGATGGTAAAAAAGACTTATGGACCAATGTCGATGACGCTATCGCAAGCGTTGCGTATTATTTTAAACGTTATGGCTGGCAAACAGGTGAGCCAGTTGCGGACTTGGTAACACTTTATAATGCCGAAGCGGATTCATTTGCAAATACCGGTTTATCTTTAAGTGCGCCAGTTTCACAATGGAAAAAACGCGGTGTAAATACTCCTAAAAAAGCCGTTGAGCAAGACGCAGCACTGTTTCGTTATGACTTAGAAGACGGTAAAGAATACTGGTTGGTGTATAAAAACTTTTATGTGATTACTCGCTACAACCGCAGCAGTATGTATGCACGAGTGGTATCTGACTTCAGTGAGATTTTGAAACAACCATGAGTTTTGTCCAAGCTTGCAGCATTGTTCTAATTTTGAGTATGGTGCAAGCTTGCTCCACTTCGCGCTATCAGCAGAGCCATGATAGTACGCCCATCTTTCAGGCCAGTATTTTAAATCTAGCTGAACCTAAACCCATTAGAGAGCCGCTTTCTCGTAAAGGTAATCCTGACAGTTATGAGGTTTGGGGGCAGACTTACCAGGTGCAAAAGGGTCTGACGGAATATTCTCAGCAAGGCATTGCCTCTTGGTATGGCGAAAAATTCCACGGTCATGATACCAGTAATGGCGAGAAGTTTGATGTTTACCAGTTTAGTGCCGCTCATAAATCCTTGCCTTTGCCTAGTTACGTGCGAGTGACCAATATAGATAACAATGAAAGCTTAGTTGTTCGAGTGAATGATCGTGGGCCTTTTCATGACGATAGGCTCATCGACTTATCTTATGCCGCGGCTGTTCGATTGGGTTTTCATAAGCAAGGTACGGCGAATGTAAGGGTAGACTTACTGGCTCCGCCACTTGCACAAAGTGATTATTTATTTTTACAGGTCGCAGCATTTGAAGCGGAACCCTCAGCCTTGAAAATGCAACAACGATTGGCCAGCGCCATTGAAGAGCCGGTGTACATCACCAAAGATGCAGCCAATGGCAAATTGCTTCATAAAGTGCGTATTGGGCCATTGGATCCTGCCAAAATAGATGCGCTACAGAGCACATTACAAGCACAAGAGATACATTCTACTCTTATCGTGCCATAGCCACGCTTACCAAACACAAGAAGCGTGCTACAATACGTCACCATTTTATTAATAGCTAATTACGGTCCTATGCGTTTATTTACTTTTTGCTTGGTCTTTCTGTTTTCTTCCTTTTCTTTGGCGGTTCCTAATATCATTCCTCAGCCCCCGGTTTTGGCGGCAAGCTCCTATATCTTGATTGATGCCAACAGCGGTGAAGTATTGGTAGAAAATAATGCCGATGAAATACTGCCACCTGCGAGCCTTACCAAGATGATGACCAGCTTCATCGTTACCGAAGAGCTGGATTACGGCAATATTAAAGAAGATGACCTAACCCGTATCAGTGTTAAAGCTTGGAAAGCCGAAGGCTCTCGCATGTTTATTCGCGAGGGCACTTATGTCTCTGTGATCGATTTATTAAGAGGCGTCATTATTCAGTCTGGCAACGATGCCAGTATCGCCCTAGCTGAACACATCAGCGGAACAGAAGAAGCATTTGTTGACGTAATGAATCAATATGCAGCGTCACTAGGCATGGTGAATACTCGATTTGAAAACGCCACTGGTCTACCGGCTAAAGGTCATGCTTCCACCGCTCGTGATATGGCAAACCTTGCTAAACACATCATCAGTGACCACAAAAATTATTATCCGATTTATAAAGAAAAAGACTTCACCTACAACAACATTCCTCAGCAAAACCGTAACCGCTTACTGTTTTGGGATCCACGTGTTGATGGCTTAAAAACAGGCCACACAGAAGAAGCAGGGTTTTGTTTGGTATCAAGTGCCACCGAAGGGGATATGCGCTTGATCTCTGTGGTGATGGGAGCAAGCTCTGATCGCGCCCGCGCCCGTGAGTCACAAAAATTGCTAACGTATGGTTTCCGTTATTATGAAAGCCATAAGTTGTATGAAGCTCAAGAAACATTGCAGACCCACCGTGTATGGTTAGGTCAAGAAGATGAAATTGCTCTGGGCGTTAAGGACAGTGCTTTCATCACGATTCCAAGAGGCCAAAAAGGCAACCTAGACGTTAAGTACAGCATTAATGATGTGATTAAAGCGCCTATTACTAAGGGGCTTGATTACGGCAGAATGACGGTATCTCTTGGGGATAAAGTATTGATGGATAAGCCAATGATCGCACTCAATGATGTTGAAGAGGCTGGCTTTTTCTCTCGTATTCTTGATTATATTAAATTGTTCTTTTACTCCTTATTTAGTTAATTTCTTGCAATTGCCTGTTTAGCAACCATATTAGGGTTAAACAGGCACACACTAGATGTATTATGGCTCAAAAAACACAACCCCCTAAGATTGAATACCCGTGCCCTAACTACCCTGTTAAGGTATTAGGTTTAGCTGCGGATGACTACGAAAGCTTTGTTATTGAAACCATGCGCATACATGCACCCGATTTTGATGTGACAAAGCTGAAAGTGAATCACAGCAGTAACGGCCGCTTTACGTCTATTACCTTCTTTATTACGGCCACTTCTGAAAAACAGCTTCAAGATTTACATGCTGAATTCATTCAGCACGAACGCATTAAGATGGTTATGTGATGCAGCTCGGTGTTCGATTCTTAGAAGGTGAGCTGCCATATGAGCCTGTTTGGCAGGCCATGAAAGCATTCACCGACTCAAGGGACGAGAACACCCAAGACGAGGTGTGGATACTGCAACACCAAAGAGTTTTTACCCAAGGTCAAGCAGGTAAGCCTGAGCATCTATTATTTACCGGTGATATTCCTGTGGTTCAAGCGGATCGCGGTGGTCAAGTTACTTATCACGGCCCAGGGCAAATAACCGCTTACATCATGGCGGATTTAAAACGCCTTGATTTAGGGCCAAGAACATTAGTCGATGCCATAGAAACAAGCCTAGTGAAACTATTGGCTTTATATGACATTGAAGCGTTTCCAAAAGCGGATGCACCTGGCGTGTACGTGGGGGAAAGCAAGATAGCATCATTGGGTTTACGTATTCGCAAAGGATATAGCTTTCATGGGCTTGCACTTAATGTGGATATGGATTTAGAGCCCTTCTTACGCATAAACCCATGTGGGTATGCTGGAATGAACATGACACAAATGGCTGATCATACATCGCAGCCTGATATAAAGGTCGTTGGCCAAAAGCTGGTCGATCAAATTGCAACCTGCCTGCCTTATGAGGGCACACAAGAATTAGGTCATCACTTACCATGAGTACAGATCAAAAAGCCAAAGTGGTTCAAGGTGAAAAAAAGCGTGGCGCTGACAAGGTTGCTCGCATCCCAATTAAAGTGATACCCACAGAAACCATGCCGCGTAAGCCGGATTGGATTCGTGTGCGTATTCCAGCCAGCCCAAAGATCAACGAAGTCAAACAAAAGCTACGCAAACACGGTCTGCACACGGTTTGTGAAGAGGCATCGTGCCCAAATATTGGTGAATGTTTTGGTGGCGGCACGGCAACCTTTATGATTATGGGTGATATTTGTACCCGTCGCTGTCCGTTTTGTGATGTGGGCCATGGCCGCCCGAACCCACTTAATGAAGACGAACCAAAAGAGTTGGCGACAGCCATCGCGGACATGGGCTTAAAGTATGTGGTGATCACCTCAGTTGACCGTGATGACCTGCGTGATGGTGGTGCGCAACATTTTGCTGATTGTATTCGCTACTCACGGGAATTGAGCCCTAAGCTTGAGATGGAAATCTTAGTGCCAGACTTCCGTGGGCGCATGGATATCGCAGTGGATATTCTCGCGCAAACCCCACCGGATGTGTTTAACCATAATCTAGAAACCGTGCCGTCTTTATATAAAAAAGTACGCCCAGGATCTGATTACCAGTGGTCTTTAGATTTACTGAAAAAATACAAAGAAAAGTGCCCAGATGTTATGACCAAGTCTGGTTTGATGTTGGGCATTGGTGAAACCAAGGAAGAAGTGATTCAGGTGATGCAAGATATGCGTGACCATGATATCGATATGATCACGTTAGGGCAGTACCTACAGCCGAGTAAGCATCATTTGGCAGTAGAGCGTTTTGTACACCCTGATGAGTTTGAAGAGCTAGGTGAACTGGCCAAAAAAATGGGATTCAAGCGAGTGGCCAGTGGCCCAATGGTGAGATCCTCATACCATGCAGACCAACAAATGAAAGGCGAACCACTGCTGAAATAAACTCAGCAGCTGGTTAAAAAGTGGTCTTTAATTAACCTGAATATAGCTATTTAATGTGTTTATTGTTGGGCAATCAGAGTGAAATAGCACTGATTGCACCCATAAAGCACTGTAAATAGAGAGTATTTTAATTTTTAACTGTATTAGTTTTGGCCTATTGCGCGAAGATGCGTATAATATGCGCGACTAGATTTATAGACGCCCTCAAAACTATTTCAGGAGTGAGCAACTGATTCATGGCTAAACTTGGCAAGCGTTCAAAAGTATCACAGAAACGCCCTTCCTATAAAAAAATCATCAAACAGCAAGAAAGCCAACCAGAGAACATTGTCGATCAAATCGCGGCATTGGAAGCTCTATTAGGTGGCGGTAGTGATGATTCTAAGGAAGTGGTTACAGCCAAAGCTGAGCCTCAAAAAGACCCTGAGGAACAAAAGCGCTTAGAAGAAGAGCGTGCAGCACGTAAGGCAGAAATCGAAGCACTTGAAGCGGAGCGTGCAAAAGAACGCGCCTCTCGCGAAGAAGAGCGTCGTAAGCTACAGCAAGAGTTGATCAAGCAGCAAGAAGAGCGTGAAGCTCGTTACAAAGAAGAACAAGAGAAGCTTAAGGCTGAACAGCAAGACAAGAAAGAGTTGAAAAAACAACTTGTCGAAGCTAAAAAAGAACTTAAGCGTCTACAAAACTTAGATCGTATCGGTAAGCTAGATGCTGTGCAGAAAAAACGCATGGCTGAAATTGCTGAATTCGTTAAAAGTGGTGTAGCACCAAAAGCAGCGGCCAAAAAAGCTGAGCCAGCTAAAGCTGAAAAAGCAGCTAAAGCGCCAGCTAAAAAGACCACCGCTAAGAAAACAACGGCGAAGAAAACCACTGCTAAAAAAGCAGCAGTGAAAGCAGACGACGAAACCGCTGAGAAGAAAACCACAGCGAAGAAAACCACTGCTAAAAAGTCGACAGCTAAGAAAACCACAGCTAAAAAGACTACTGCCAAGAAAACCACAGCGAAAAAGTCCACAGCTAAGAAAACCACAGCTAAAAAGACAACCGCTAAGAAAACGACGGCCAAGAAAACCACAGCTAAAAAGACAACCGCTAAGAAAACCACAGCGAAAAAGTCCACAGCTAAGAAAACCACAGCCAAGAAGACTAAATAACTTCTACTGTATTTTCGTGGTAATAAAAAAACCAGCGTATGCTGGGTTTTTTATTACCACGACTTTTAATCGTATCTATTAAGGGTCAAATTGTTGCAGGTGATTAATGAATTTCTCTTTGCTGATTTCACCAAGAATATTTGCCTCAGTAATTAACCCACCATCTAGGCCGTAAAATAATAACGCTGGTGGACCAAATAAATTATGTTGCTCTAAAAAACGTTTGTGAAAGTCATCGAACGAGGTGATATCAAATTTAATTCGAACAAAGTTTTCAAGTTGAGCTTGCACATCTGGGTCTTTAAATAGTGTATTGCTCATGATTTGACATTCAATGCACCAGTCAGCATAAACATCTAAAAACACAATCTTTTCGTTTTGTTTCGCTTGGTTTAATACGTTTGTAAGTTCGGCCTCTTCGCTTATCGTTTGAAAGAAGCGATCACCTTGCTGCGGTGTTGAGCTAGCTTGTGGTGTTGCAGTGTTTACATTCACAGTGTTGTCACCAATCACCAGCTTAAACATAAGCACACAGGCAAAAACAAAAGCCAATAAAGCAAAACCTTTAATAACACGTTTTGAAATGCTTTGAGCTGGTTCAAACGCACCTAATACAACGGCATAAACACTGATGAGAATAATCCAACCTGCCATATAAATTGACTCTGGAATAAAACGGCCCAGTAACCAAAGGGCAACGGCTAATAACAAAACACCAAAGAAGTATTTAACGCTGTCCATCCACGCCCCTGCTTTTGGTAAAACATAAGCGCCACTGGTGCCAATAATAATCAACGGTAAGCCCATGCCTAAGCCCAGTGAAAATAATGCAAGACCACCCAATACAGCATCACCGGTTGTACTAATATAAAGTAAAGCACCCGCCAGTGGTGCACTGACACAAGGGCTCACAACGATGGCACTCAGTGCCCCCATTAGTAACACGCCAATTAAACTGCCACCTTGTTGCTTTTGATTTAAATTATCTAATGGTTCTTGAATGAAGCGGGGTAAACGCAGTTCAAATAAACCAAACATAGCAAGAGCAAGCATCACAAAGAGTGCGGCAAAGATACTCAGCACCCAAGGCTGTTGCATATAAATTTGAATATTAAAACTGGCACCAAGCGAGCCCACTAAAACTCCGGCCAGTGCAAATGTAAGGGCCATACCTAAAACATACACACCGGATAAAACAAAACCTTGTTTTGCAGTAAGCATTTTTTGCCCTGCAATAATGCTAGAAATAATTGGCATCATAGGCAGTACACAAGGGGTAAACGTTAAGCCCATGCCCAATAATAAAAAGGTAGCGAGAATTAATACCAGCCCCGCGCTTTGTAAAAAACCTAAAATACCGCTGGCTTGATCAAGATTGGTTTGTGTTGATGGTGTTTCTGTCTTTGTAGATTTAATCGCTACAGATTGCTCAAAAGATTGAATATCTACCACGCTGGTTTGTGGTGGGTAACATAACCCAATGGCTTGGTCACAACCTTGGTAGCGCATTTTAAGTTGTGATGTATTGTCAGGCAGATTTGTTAAGTCTAGTTTTGCAGTGGCGCTATTAAAAAAAACAGCCACGTCACCAAAACTTGGGTCGCTGATAACTTCAGGGGTTTCAATAAAATTTGCAGAAGCATAAGGGGTTTTATCTAATAGACTAAATTTTAGTTTGTCTTGATATAGGTAAACATTGTCGGCTAATTCGAATGCGATAGTGAGCACAGAGCCATCTTGTTCGGTTGTAAATTGAATGGCTTCATGAGCGGGGAGGGGGCCGTCAGTGTCATTTGAAAACAAACCGGCCCAGCTTGATGGCGCGGTTAACAAGACAAAGCAAAAAGAGAGAATAAATCGTAGCATCGTGGATGTCCCAAATTTTTTATTAAGACAATGATGCTGTAAATAAGTGCCATTGCCCAGAGGCAATGGCAGGTTTTAATGAGAGTTGTTAACTGCTGCGCGAAAGCGCCATTTCGGCCAAGGCGTGCAATGCTTGTTTGGCTGGGCATTCTGGTAATACGCTAATGGCAGCTTGGGCTGCATTTACATGATCTCGGGCTTTTTGATTGGTGTAATCAATGGCGCCACAGGCTTGAACGATTTCAATTATTTCAGCTAAGTTTTCTGTGCCACCTTTACGGATAGCTTGGCGAATCAATTGCACTTGTTCGGCTGTGCCATTTTGCATGGTATAGATAAGTGGCAGGGTAGGTTTGCCTTCGGCAAGGTCGTCGCCCACGTTTTTGCCTAGCTCTGCTGCGTTGCCTACATAATCCAGTACGTCATCAACCAGTTGAAAGGCCATGCCAGTATGGTGGCCATATAAGCGCAGCGCTTCTTCTTGCTCAGGAGTGGCGTTGGCCAGAACGGCACCAGAATGGGAGCTGGCTTCAAATAACATGGCGGTTTTGCCTTCAATAACGGCCATGTATTGCTCTTCACTTACATCCGGATTTTTTACATTCATCAACTGCATGACTTCGCCTTCGGCGATAACACGAGTCGATTTAGACAGGATATCCATGATTTTCAAAGAGCCTAGCTCAACCATCATTTCAAATGCGCGGCTATATAAAAAGTCACCAACCAGTACGCTTGGAGCGTTGCCCCATTTGGCGTTAGCTGTGGCTTTGCCACGGCGTAGATCAGAAGTATCAACCACGTCATCGTGTAATAAGGTTGCGGTGTGCAGAAATTCAATAATGGCCGCTAAAAGGGCGTGATCTTGTTTGTCATAAGAAAGTGATTTGCTTGCCAAAAGTACTAAAAGCGGGCGCATGCGCTTGCCGCCACTTTCGATGATGTGCTGGCCTATTTTAACTACCAATGGAACATCGCTGCTGAGTTGCTCTAAAATCAGCTGGTTAACTTGCTGGAAGTCCTGTTCTACTACTTGATATATGTCTTTTACTAGCATGGGTGAATCACTTTCCTCAAGGAGGCCGCTATCCTAATGAGTAGGGCTAAAAGAGGCAAGAAAACAGCCTAAATTGTCGCTAATTTCAGCCTTTAAAGCGGTAAATCGCCGAGCTGGGTTCGAAACTCGTAAATCTTTGCTTATTCTACTTGCTTGCTATATAATCCGCGGCCGACTTGTAGTGCATTAAATGTACATGGTCCGCTCCCTACCATAGAGCTTCAAAGCGAGGTTCATAGAAGTAGGCGCCATCAGCCCGAAAGGGTGGCAACAAAGCAGCAACCGATAGACAAGCGATATTGATTGGCTCAAGCCATTAAAGCTCTTTGGAGAGAAACATGTACGCAGTTATCGTAACTGGCGGTAAGCAATACCGCGTTGAAGAGGGTCAAACCCTTAAAGTTGAAAAAATTGAAACTGCAACTGGCGAATCTGTTCAATTGGACAAAGTTTTGCTAGTTGGCAACGGCGACGACGTTAAAATCGGTCAGCCTGTTGTTGAAGGTGCTAAAGTGACTGCAGAAGTCGTAGCTCATGGTCGTCACAAAAAAGTGAAAATCATCAAGTTCCGTCGTCGTAAGCACTCTATGAAGCAAATGGGCCACCGTCAGTGGTTCACTGAACTGAAAATTACTGGCATTTCTGCTTAATTTTCAAAGAATTGAACGGCATTAACCCAATAGCGGGTTAACGCAAACACTAATTAAAAGCTGTATATATTGTTGGTGACGGTGATATATCAGTGAAGGAGAAAAGGCATGGCTCACAAGAAAGCCGGTGGTTCTACCCGTAACGGTCGTGATTCCCAGAGTAAACGCTTAGGTGTAAAAGCCTTCGGTGGTCAGTTTGTTAAAGCTGGTTCTATCATTGTTCGTCAGCGCGGCACTAAAGTGCACCCTGGTGACAATGTAGGTTGTGGTAAAGACCACACTCTATTCGCGAAAGCCGATGGTTTCGTGAAGTTCGAGCAAAAAGGTCGCATTTTCCGTAAGCAAGTTAGCATTGTAGCTTCTAACTAATACGGCCTTAAAAACTGGAAACCAAGCACGCTTGGCTCCAGTCAAAAAGCTCTGTTGCTTAAGGCACAGGGCTTTTTTTAATTGCAGCTCGTGCTTTTTAGCGTCGTGCTGCGATACAACTGGTTCAGCCCAAACCAGTTTTGAACGTCTACCAAAGACATGTTGGGCTAATATCAGATGTATGGGTTGCCCAGAGGAATAATATGAAATTCGTTGATGAAGCTTCGATCAGTGTAGAAGCAGGAAATGGCGGCAATGGTTGCTTAAGCTTTCGTCGTGAAAAATATATTCCAAAAGGTGGGCCAGACGGTGGTGACGGTGGTCATGGTGGTAGCGTATTTTTACTGGCCGATGAAGCCGTAAACACCCTGGTGGATTATCGCTATGTACGTCGTTATAAAGCCGAAAACGGTGAAGGCGGCATGGGCCGTGAAATGAGCGGCAAACAAGGGGAAGACACTTTTCTTAAAGTACCTGTAGGCACCACGGTAATAGATGAAGACACCTTAGAAGTATTGGGTGACTTAACCGAAGACGGTGCCACCCTAAAAGTGGCCGAAGGTGGTGTACGTGGTTTGGGTAATATTCACTTTAAAAGCTCAGTGAATCGCGCCCCGCGTCAAACGACAAAAGGCACACCTGGCGAAAGCCGTAACCTTAAATTAGAAATGAAAGTACTGGCTGACGTTGGCCTGTTAGGTTTGCCTAATGCGGGTAAATCAACGTTCATTCGTGCTGTTTCGGCGGCTAAACCTAAAGTAGCTGATTATCCATTTACCACCATGGTGCCCAACCTTGGTGTGGTCAGTGTGGCCAAACATAAAAGTTTTGTGGTTGCCGATATTCCTGGTTTGATTGAAGGCGCATCAGAAGGAGCCGGTCTTGGTATTCGCTTCTTAAAACACTTAGTGCGTACTCGTATTTTATTGCACATTGTGGACATGAACCCGTTTGATGAATCCACGCCTGCAGAAAACGCAAAAGTGATCGTAAACGAATTAGAAAAATTCTCTCCAGAGCTTGTGAACCGCGAGCGCTGGTTATTATTAAATAAACTGGATTTAGTGCCAGAAGATGAGCGTGAAGCTCGTTGCCAGTCGGTAATTGATGCCCTAGATTGGAAAGGCCCAGTTTATAAAATGAGTGCCATCAGCAAAGAAGGCACCCAGCAAATCAGCTTTGATATTATGAGCTTCTTAGATGCCCGCGCTGAAGCAGCCATCGAAAACCCTGAATTACTTGAAGAAGAAGCCGCCCATCGTAAATTGGTAGAAGATGAAGCCCGTGAACGTATGGAAGAATTGTCAGAGCGTCGTAATGAACAACGTGCGGCGCGCAAAGCGGCTAAACTTGCAGCAAAAGATGATGAGTTTGGCGATGACGATGATGACGGCGACGGTCCAGAGTTTATTTACACCTACGAATAATTTGAAACCCTGCAGTTAGAATCGGTCGTGGGGTTGCATGCCCCGCTTTCGAAAAAAGTGTTTTGGGTATTGCTGGCGACCAGCTAGTAGGATGGGTTAGAGATGAGAGCAACGAATCTCGAAACCCATCAAATTGATACATGTAGGAGGTTGCCTCGCGCCCGACCTCAATCGAAGTTAATCCTCAACTTAAAAAGTAAGCGTCTGCTTGCAGGCGATCGGTTGGTAAAGCGGGTAAAAATGAGAGTAACGAAGCTCGAAACCATGAAATTCATACCTGTAGGAGGGTGCCCCGCGCCCGACCTCAACTGAAGTTAATCCTCAACTTAAAAAGTAAGCGTCTGCTTGCAGGCGATCGGCTGGTAAAGCGGGTATAAATGAGAGTAACGAATCTCGAAACCATGAAATTCATACCTGTAGGAGGGTGCCCCGCGCCCGATAAACCAAAAACTTATTTATAGCCTACCCTTAATCTATTAAGATTAGCCCACATCAAAACAGACCAAATCAAAACACATGTCCAGAGAAGCACTAACCAGCGCCAAACGCATCGTCATTAAAATTGGGAGTGCATTACTCACCAACGATGGCGCGGGTCTAGACAAACAAGGCATCGCCAACTGGGTAGACCAAATCGCAGCCCTTAAACAGCAAGGTGTCGAAGTGATTCTTGTCTCCTCTGGCTCAGTAGCCGAAGGCATGACACGCCTAGGCTGGAAAAAACGCCCAAGCGCATTGCATGAACTACAAGCCGCTGCCGCAGTAGGGCAAATGGGTTTAGTGCAATGTTATGAAAGTAACTTTGCACGTCATGAATACCTCACCGCCCAAGTATTATTAACCCACGCCGATTTAAGTAACCGTAACCGTTACCTAAACGCCCGCTCAGCCATTCGCACGTTAATTGATTTAGGCGTGGTGCCCATCATCAATGAAAACGATACCGTCATTACCGATGAAATCCGTTTTGGTGATAACGACACCCTAGGTGCCTTGGTTGCCAATTTAATAGAGGCGGATGCGTTAATCATACTTACCGACCAAGATGGCCTATTCACCGCCGACCCACGCATTGATAAAACCGCCACACTAATTGAAAGCGCCCGCGCAGAAGACCCAATGATACAAGCCATGGCCGGAGACGGTGGCGCATTAGGGCGCGGTGGCATGATCACCAAAGTACGGGCAGGTCGATTAGCAGCTCGTAGCGGCGCATGTTCTGTCATTGTCGGCGGTCGCATTGAAAACGTATTAACTCGGCTTTATCAAGGTGAAAGTCTAGGTACTTTACTAATCAGCGACCAAGAACCCATGGCCGCGCGCAAACAATGGATCGCAGGGCATTTACAAACACGCGGTGAAATTACTTTAGATGACGGTGCTGTAAAAGCATTAACCCAAGGTGGTAAAAGTCTATTGCCAGTGGGTGCAGTAGCCGTAAGTGGTCACTTTGGGCGTGGTGAAGTAGTGGCCTGTGTTAATCAAACTGGGCAAATCATTGCCAAAGGTTTGAGTAATTACAGCGCATTAGAAACTCAAAAAATTCTTAAAAAAGACAGTAAAGACATTATGAATATTTTGGGTTACATGGATGAGCCAGAGCTCATACACCGAGACAACTTGGTGTTGGTTTAATCTTTCAACTTGAAGTACATAGAAGCAGCCAATGGCTGCTTTTTTTTTGCTTTGAAAAGAGTTGATTTATTTAAATATCATGCAGTTTCTATTCGGTTTAAATTGATGATAAAGCTAAGAATTATTGCATTGAATTGATAAAAAAGTGCTATGGGATGATCCATTTTCTGATCTTAAGGTTCATTAATATTGCATTCAGTGTATCGAGTTTAATGTTTATTTGTAAATGATAGGGAGCTTAAGTCTTAGGTGGTTCAAAGTGATTTTTAGAGAGGTGAGGTGTAAATAAGACAGTAAAATTTGTATGAAAAACAATCAGCGTGTCTTTTTTTAGTGAGGTTGTTCACAAAAATAGGGTGTGCAAATAGAAGATAAGTGTGTTTTTTGTTCGATTTTGTGGCCTGTGGATTATTTAATTTGTTTGAATTTGCACAAAAATATTCCACCATAATTTAGAAAGTATGGGCAATACTGGTGCAAGTAATTGAGGGTTGTTTTCTTTTTGAGCAGTAGTGTAAGCATTATCTTACACTGTTATAGGCTGATAAATTAATATGCTAAAAGTGTTGTTTAATTGTTACCTTTTCGTTTGAAGTGTAATTTTTTGAAACTATAATGCCAGCATTAAATTTATGAACTGCCGATCAATGTCTTCTCAAGGAGATTGCGCGAAGCTGATCTGTATTAATCATTCTATTTTCGTAGATAAGTACAATATTAAATAATTGATATTGAAGTACTGCGGATTCATCATTGACGAGATATAACATGGCTGTTGTTTTAAACTCAATCAAAGCTACCCCTTCATTAAAACAATCTGTTGTTGAGGCTCATAACTCCGTTTTAGAGCAAAGCCGTCAGATTCAACGTTTAGCTCAGTTTATCGATGAACAGTTTAGATTAGCGGTTGACGCTATTCATAAATGCAAAGGCCGTTTGATTATTTCTGGCATGGGTAAATCAGGCTTAATCGGTAAAAAAATCGCTGCCACTATGGCGTCCACTGGAACATCGTCTTTTTATGTGCATCCGGGAGAAGCATTTCATGGTGACTTAGGGATGATTCGACCAGAAGATATCGTACTGTTAATTACTAACAGTGGAGAGACAGACGAAGTAATCAAATTAATTCCATCTCTAAAGAATTTTGGTAATACCATCATTGGTATGACGGGCAAGATGGACAGTACGTTAGCCCAATATGCAGATATTACGCTTAATGTCTCAGTAGAGCGTGAAGTTTGTCCTAATAACTTAGCCCCTACTGCGTCCACCACTGCGACACTAGTAATGGGTGATGCACTTGCTGTAGCGCTGATTCACATGAGTGATTTTAAACCAATGGACTTTGCCATGTTTCACCCAGGTGGCAGCCTAGGCAGAAAACTATTAACCAAAGTGAAAGATGTCATGGTGAAAAGTGATTTACCGTTTGTTAATCCTGATGACACCATGCACAGCGTTATTATGACCATGACAAACAGCCGCTTAGGTTTAGCCATGGTGATGGAAGACGATGAATTAATTGGTGTCATTACAGATGGAGACTTACGTAGAGCCTTGGCCGAAGGGGTTGATTTAAAAGTCGCCACAGCTAAGCAAACCATGTCATTTGCACCTATCACAATTAAAGAAGAGGCCATGGTTGCTGATGGTGAAGAGCAAATGCGTGCAGCGCAGATTAAGCAAATCATTGTTAAAAATAGTGAAGATCGTGTAACAGGTGTATTAGAGTTTTTTCAATAAACTATTATGGCGCTTAATAAAAGAAACTCCTTCCAAATAGCTCGAGATACAATAAATGCATTATTGATGCGAGAACTAAAAACTCGTTTTGGAGTGTCTAAGCTTGGATACTTTTGGGCAGTAGTTGAGCCAGTGGCTCAAGTGGCAATATTGGCGATATTGTTCACTCTAATTGGAAGAAATAGCGTATCAGGTGTTCCAGTTGCACTGTTTTTGATATCTGGAGTTATGCCATTTAAGACTTTCGGCAAGACTCTAACACAGCTATCAAGTGCAATATCTTCGAATAAGGCGTTGTTAGCATACAGACAAGTTAGCCCAATAGACCCCATTCTAACTAGGCTGATAATTGAAGTGGCCACATTTTTTATAGTATATGTCATTATCCTCCTATCTATGTTTTGGCTGGGGTTTGATGTCTGGCCACAAAATTTATTAGGTTTAATTTCCGCTTCATTGCTTTTGATCTTGTTGGCGCTTGGCTTGGCATTATGTGTGACTTGTGGGTCATTATATTGGGGGGATGCGGGGAAGATAGTTGCTTTAATAATGAGGCCAATGTTTTTTATATCTGGAATATTTTATTGTGCAACTATGATTCCTGCAAAGTATTGGTATTTATTTTCGTGGAATCCAGTATTTCATGCAATCGAGCTTAGCCGAGCTTCATTTTTTTACAATTATGAGACACCTATTGGAAGTTGGAGTTATCTAGCATTAATAACACTTTGTTTTGTGACGTTTGGACTTATGCTCTATAGAATTAATCGACAAAAATTTGTAAGTATATGATTGAATTTAAAAATGTATCAAAATTTTATACTACTAAACAAGGTCGTAGATATATTTTTAAATCTTTAAATTTGTCTATTCCAACAGATGTAAATATTGCCGTTTTAGGGCCGAATGGCGTTGGTAAGTCAACTCTCATTAGGCTGCTTGGTGGTGCCGATATACCTAATAGTGGGGAGATATTGTCAGATAAAAAAATATCATGGCCACTAGGTTTGCAGGGGGGGCTGCAGGGAAGTATGAGTGGGCGAGAGAACTCTCGCTTTGTTGCTCGTATTCATGGCTTTCAAGAGACCCGAGAAATAGAAAGGAAGGTTGAAAAGTTCGCCGATATTGGTAGCTATTTTGATGAACCTGTTAAGACATACTCTAGTGGTATGCGTTCAAGGGTTACATTTGGCTTAACAATGGCGTTTGATTTTGATTTTGATGTTTTATTAATTGATGAGATCAGAGCTGTTGGAGATAAAAACTTTAAGCAAAAAAGTGCAAGACTGCTAAAAGAAAAGCTTCATAAGACTAAATTAATAATGGTTAGTCATAGTATGAGTGAGCTTAGGAAGTATTGTCAGGCGGGAATATTAATAAGGGATCAATCCCTCATATATTACTCAAATATTGAAGACGCAATAGAAGAATACGAAAAAGAATATGTCAGAACCTGCTAGTAAATTAAAAGAAACGGAAAAGGTTCCGTTAAGTAAATTGCAGCGTAAAGCTAGAAAACTTAAAAGGGATCCTAGGCAATTCTTTTTAGATAGTAAGGCGTATGTAGGCACAAGAAAGGCCGCATACCTTGCTTGGGCAAAGTTAGGCTCATTTGCACTAGTATTGTTTGCCTCATTGTTAGTTGTAGGATATTACGCGGTAGTAGCTTCTCCAAGATACGCAACTGTAACCTTATTTGTAGTGAAAGAGGCGGGTAATAATGAGGCTGCTTTGATGGGTATTGCTGCGTTAGGTAGTACATCGACCGCTATGCGTGATGCATTAATTATTAAGGAATATATAGAATCCCGTGAAATGGCGGTATCGCTAGACAATGAGATTGGATTAAAGGCCCATTATCAAGATGATAAATGGGATACGTTAAGCAGTCTAAGAGACAGTGCAACAGTGGAAGATTATGTGGAATTTTATAAACAGCACATTAGCGTGCGCCATGATGAAATGTCAGACATTGTACATATAGAAGTACAAGCCTTCACCCCAGAATACAGTTTGTTACTAGGGCAAACATTATTAGAGAAGAGTGAAAGTTTTATAAATTCACTTGGCGATAAAATGGCCAAAGAACAACTGGCTTATGCTCAAAAAGAAGTTGAACGGTTATATGCAAATATGAAAAACCAACAGCGATTGTTGGTGCTCTTTCAAAACAATAATGAATTATACAACCCCGAACAGCAAGGTAGCGCTATGTTGGCGGCTATCGGTAACTTGCAAGCTCAAATCATAGGTGCTCAGGCTAAGTTAAAAGAAATGATTGCAGTAATGCGTGATGATGCCGCTGAGGTAAAAAGTCAGCGTATTTTGATTAAATCATTGCAGCAGCAGCTAACTGAGGAGCAAGGTAAATTAACCTCAGACGATCAAAAGTCGTTGAATCAAATAACGGCGAACTTTCAAGAAATTAAACTTAATACAGAGTTGGCAACAGGCCTTTATCAAGCTGGTTTATCTAGTATGGAGGTAGTGCGAGCAGATGCATATCGTAAATTAAAGCACTTGCTTATTGTACAACAACCAGCGCAACCGGAGACCGATCAATATCCAAGGCGTATATACAGTATTATGACTTGGTTTGTGTCTTTGTTATTGGTGTACTTATTAGGTCGTTTAATGTGGGCTATTGTGAAAGAACATAAGGAATAATAATGATGAAGTTTATACAGGGTCTTGTGGCGTGCTCATGTTTACTGTTTGCTGTGAATTTATATTCAATAGATATTCAAAAAGATCAGAGTGCTGAAGAACGAAATATACTAGGAGAGAGTACTCGTGCGCCAGAGTTTGCTCAGTGGCTATTTAGTGGTGCATTCACAAAACAAGGTTTTAGCGGTGTAAACCCTGAATACCGCATTAACCAAGGTGATACCTTATTAGTACAACTTTGGGGCGGTTTAGATTACCAGCAAGAAACCCAAGTAGATGCTCAAGGTAATATTTTTATTCCTAAAGTAGGTCCAGTAAAAGTACTAGGGGTTGAAAACAAAAAATTAAACGAAGTAGTGCTTAAATCTATTAAGCGTGTCTATAAGGCGAATGTTCAAGCTTATGTAACATTGCTTTCAAGTCAAACCGTTAAAGTGTTCTTATCAGGCATGGTCAATAACCCTGGATTATACGAAGGTCAAAGCGCAGACAGTGTATTGGCGTTTGTCGATAAAGCAGGAGGCATCCGTAAGCATATGGGCAGTTACCGCAATATTAGTGTTAAGCGTAACGGTAAAACAGTAAAAGAGATTGACCTGTATGCCTTTATACAAGAAGGCACCATGCATAATGTGCAGTTGCATGAAGGAGATGTAATTTTTGTGGCACCTAAAACCGGTGATATTACCATAGAAGGTGAAGTGGGTTTTGCTGGTAAATACGAGCTTAAAGACAAACAAGCTAACCTAAATGAAATATTGACCGCTGTAGCAATTAATGAAAACGCTACCCATGTAACCCTTGTACAACCATTTAATAAAAACGGCATGAAAGAAGTGAGCGCAAAACAATATGGCTTAACCGAACTTCACAATGTTAATATTCAAGCGGGTTCAACTGTAAAAGTATCCTCCCAACTACGGGCCAACAGTATTAGCGTTGAGGTCGTAGGTGAACACAACTCCCAATATGAAATGGTTCTTCCTTGGGGCGCAACCCTTAAGGATCTATTAGCACAAGTCGAATTCACAGAGCTTTCAAATCAAAGCGCTATTCAGTTGTATCGTAAATCTGTGGCTAAGCGCCAAAAAGACATGTTAATTGCATCGCTATCATCATTAGAACAAAGCGTATTAACCGCACGCTCTTCCACTAACGAAACGGCGCAGTTACGCAAAGCTGAAGCAGAAATTATTCTACAGTGGATTGATAAAGCAAAAAAAGTACAGCCCAAAGGCCAAGTGTTATTGGCCGATGGCTACGATGCTAAACAAGTCACGTTGCAACAAGGTGACCGCATTGTGGTGCCGGCCAAACAAAGCTTAATCATGGTGCATGGTGAGGTATTATTCCCAACGGCCATAACCTACGATGCCGAATTTAATACCCAAGATTACATCAACAAAGCTGGTGGTAGCACCGCAGATGTAGACGACATGAACGTTCTCATCATGAAGCCAAACGGTTCATTTATTGATGTGAATTCAGATTTAAGTGACGAAGAAGAAATTTACCCTGGTGATGAAGTGTTTGTGCTGGCAAAACCAGATGTAAAATCTTTGCAATTAACCAAAGATATTATGCAAGTAATATATCAGGTGGCGGTGTCGGCGGCCGTAGTATTGGCATTATAGGTGGCATATGAGTTTTAAGCGGAAGCTGAGAAAGCTTATTAATGATCCAGCTTTATTTTTTTCAGATTCAAAGATGGTTAAAAAAATTGCTGGTGATGATGTGAAGGAAATTTCAAAAGTGATACAAGTAGCACCTAAAACTAAGCCAAAAACAAACTTGGATAAAGCCTCAACAAATTTTAAATTAACAGTAGAAGATACATCTATCCGATCAATGAAGATGATAGAGCTGTCAAAAAATAGCCTTGATGAAGGGGATATAAAATCTGCTATAACTTTTGCTGATAGGGCGGTAGCTTTAGATAAATTTAATATATTTGCATATATAGCATGCTGCCGAGCTAGAGAAAAAGAAGAAGGTCAGCCGCTTGTTATGGAGTATGCGAAGTTTATTTATGAATTATTTCCGAATAATAACTTATCTAAACTAAATTATGCTCGTTGTGCGAAAGCCCATGGAATATACGCAGAATCTATAAAGTCTATTTACATGGATTTATTTGATAGTGATGCAAGCGAGGAAATACTCACTGAATATATACAGTATATGTGGGAATGCAAGGAAGCAGAAAAAAGCATTGCGATTCTATTAATAGATAGAATGCAGTCTCATGATTATTCCGATAAAACTAAAGCTTTAATCGGGGCATATTTATTTGATGCGGGTCTAAAAAAAGAAAGTCTTAAGTTAGCGAGGATCCTTATAGATAATAAATCTGCAAGATACGTTAAAAAATACAGCGCATATTATTATTATTTGAATTCATATTACGCTATTGCAAAAACCGAATCGGATAAAAAAAATATATTGATGTATGAAAAAATAGACAAAGGAGAGGATGAGTTACTAGATAGAATAAAACTTGCAAATAGAGTGGTGATTGTCGGTAACTCTCCTCGTGAAATAGGTAAGTATAAGGGAGCTGATATTGATAGCTCTGACTTAGTGATACGATTTAATAACTTTCCAGAAACAGAAGAAATTAGAAAGGATTATGGGTCAAAATGTGACATATGGGTTCGAAGTATCGGTTCATGGGTTGATGTAAGAGATGAACGAAATTTTAAGCATGTTGTAATAAGTGGTACAAATCTATTGTCAAGAGGCTTTAACTTAAATCATTTTTTGCATTTTAATGAGATTGATACAGAGATTAGTGTATTTAATCCCCAGTATCACTATGAACTCATTCAGCTGCTTGAAGGTCCTCCTTCAGCTGGGTTAATGCTTTTGTATATTGTATATCGCCTCAAGGGTAGATTAATAGAGAGCGATATATTTGGTTTTGGTTTTGTCGACCAGTTAGAGGAAGGTGTTGTAAATATTGGTAAATCGCCGGCTGGTGTTAGGCATCATTGGCAAGCAGAACTAGATGTTTATCAGTCTATGTTAAAAGGGAGTTTGTAAGATGCTTTTCTCAATTTCATCACTGTTTAAGTCAAACCAAGAAGATAACTATATAGCTGGAGATAGAGAAAAGAAAACAATTTTATTGTTGGATTTAGATCCTGAACTTCCTCGTCTGTGTGCAATCTTTCAAGAGCTTAATCACCCTGTAGTTATAATCGCTGTAAACAGTTGTTTTACCGCTTCTAAAATTTATGATGCTGGACAGCGTGTTACTAGAGGAAAAATTTCAGAGAAAATGCTTGCTTATTCTACTTTCTCATCAATGTTATTTGTTTCATCGGATGTGAATTCACACTTGAGAGAAGTTGTCGATGTATCAAATACATTAGGGATCAAAACGACTCTTTTGTCATTTGAGTCAATAGGCGATGGTAGTGGTAAATACAGGAATGTAAGAGAAGGATATGATTACCCGATTACTGATAGAGCTTTATTTGTTGATCAGAATCTTATGCGTGAAGTCGCAAGTCGTAATAAAGGTCCTTCAAGCTATTTTTGTGTAGGAAAAAAAGATTGGTTTATTGTTTCTAAAGAGCACAAGAAATTTGTATTGTCCGATTATAATTGTTGCTGTTTGATCGAGAGCGCCCCTGTTGATTATATTGGATGGATAATTAAACATGGCTTAGAAAATAATATTAAAATATTTGTAAGGCAAGATATCTTTAAAAAAGCTGAGCGCGATGCTTACTCTAAATATTGCACATTTATACCATCTGGTGAGAAATATAAAACTATTTATAGTGCTGCTCATATTATTTATAAGGAAGGGAATATTGTTCAGCATGGAGAAGAAGAGAGTTCATATCTCACTTTGCCAGAAGCGCTATACCATCTTTCTTCAGTGAACAAGGATACTATTAAACAACATCTGACTTTTTCTTTGGATATTGATGAGCTTTCAAGGCTTATCCCTATTTCTTATGATAAACCTAAATATACTACATTGGTTTTAAACTTGAAGAGAGGTGATAACTTATTTGGGAGTTTAAATTGGTACCCTAAATTATTAGGCTGTAATAACCATGTTATATATCGAGGCGGTGACGTGGATGGTGATGTCTATGCATCTTTTGGGTTGCCTGATGATAAAACACAAGAAAAATTAATTGCAATAGCAAATAAAAATAGCGCACCTTATTATAACATTGAAAATGGCTTCCTCGCTTTTTCTGGTATCGCTTTGTTAAATTCAGCCAAGTCACACTCATTATTACTTGATAGTAAATCAATGTATTTTGATGGTATATCTGGATCGAGTATTGAAGATAATATTTTATTTTCAGATGATTTGACCCACGAAGAAGAAGTTAAAATAAATTCATTGATAGAGCGGATTACAGTCCATAATTTATCGAAGTATAACCATGCACCACAAGTCAATCCAATATTGCCCGGCGACAATGCAGATAAAGTGCTGATTGTTGATCAGCGTTACGCTGATAAGAGTATTGGTTATGCTGGAGCAACAGAGGAAACGTTTAATCAAATGCTGATGGATGCTTATAAAGAACATCCGAATTCAGACATAATCATTAAAGTTCACCCTGATGCACTTACAGGTTTGGTTAAGGGCCACTTTGATAAGTCTGTAGAAAATATGCCTAGGGTGTACTTATACTCAGAAGATATCAATCCGGTGTGTTTACTTAAATCAATTCATTCTGTTTATGTAGTGTCTTCTCAGATGGGCTTTGAGGCGTTGATGTTGAATAAGCCTGTGCATGTTTATGGCAAAGCTATCTATGCTGGCTGGGGATTAACGATTGACCGAACAATTATTGAAAGAAGAGGTCAAGAGAGAAGGAGTATACAGCAACTATTTAAAGCCCTTTATATGGATAATGTCCCTTATATTGATCCTGTATCTGGAGATCAAATAAGTATTGATTCATATTTGGATGAATTGATAAGTGTAAGAGGGTCAACTAATGCAAATTCAAAAGTGATTAATGTTGGTGATGGCCAAATTGTCTATAACTCAGTAGTGGATCGTTTTTATTTAGAGAAAGATGGAGTAATTACATCAAATACTGTTCTAAATGCCTTATATAACTTACCGACTAGCGCTTCGATTAAAACGGTTTTATGCAGTCTTAAAACTACTCGACAATTTCCACCTTCAAGTGATTTATTAGAATATATGGTTGATTTCTTTCAAGGTGAAATGAATTTAAGCTCACTAGAAAATAAATTAATTGATTTTAATAAGAAGAATGATGTGTTCAATTTATTAAAAGTTTTTAGCCGAGAGTTTAAGCAAGAGTCGATTATTCGTATAGCAATGGATGCTTGTAAAAAATCAAAAAGTGCCATTTTTGTCGAAAAATTTTTATATTGGAGTATAAGTGTATTGGCTAAAATGGGAGTTGAAAAAAATCAACTTTATTTCTTGATTTCCGAATCTGATGCTCTAGATGTAAATAGTAAGAATAAACTTATAGAATTTAGTGAAATAGTCTCAGGTGAAGCCTGTTAGGAGAAAATTATGTTATTGGATTGCACCTTCAGAGATGGTGGTTATTACACTAACTGGGAATTCGACGATAATCTTGTACGTTCGTATTTGCGTGCGGTGGAGCAAGCAGGTGTTGATGTTGTTGAAATAGGTTATAGAGCATTAAATAATAAATCATGGAGTGGGTATTTGTTTTATACCCCGGATGAATATTTGAACAAAGTTGCGATAAACTCTACTGTTAAATTAGCTGTGATGGTTGACTCTGGGGATATTATCTCCGAAGGTCTGGATAAAGCATTGAGTTTCTTTCCTGCATCCCATGAAAAAATTTCTGTCGTTCGTGTTGCTGCTCATAAGCATGAAGTTGAAAAGTCGATTCCGTTTTTGAGTGAATTAAAGAAAAGAGGATATCAAACTTGTTTGAATCTAATGGGTTTTCAGCAATACACTGAAATAGAATTAAAAGAGCGATTAAAAACACCATTGTTTGATCAAAGTGTTGATGTTTTATATTTTGCAGATAGTTTTGGTTCTATGTCTATTGAGGATGTTCGTAAATCGGTATCGCTTCTAAAAAGATTTTGGGATAAAGAAGTAGGATTTCATGCTCATAATAACCAAGGGGCTGCTCTTAGTAATGCCCTTGTTGCCATTGAAGAGGGGGTTGAATGGATTGACTCAACAGTTACAGGTATGGGACGTGGAGCTGGCAATCTTGCAACTGAAGAAATTCTCATACAATTAAGTCGTCAAAATGCTAAGTATGACCCTGTTCCTATGATGGGAATAATTCATGATTATTTTGAACCATTAAAACGTAAGGAATCTTGGGGTGCTTCAATTGCTTATGGTATAGCTGCATTAAATGGTATGCACCCTACTTATATTCAGAAATTGTATAAAAAAGATTACAGTAGCAAGCAAATGATTGATTGCTTACGTTACTTAGTTGCAAGGGGGGCTTCTAAATTTAATCAGGATTTATTTAAAGATGCTCAAAATCATATAGTTTTATCATCTATGTCTGGTTCTAAGCGCTTTCCATTTGTTGAAAAAAAGAAGGTTTTATTGGTAGGAGCTTCTGCTTATAAAGATTCTTATAAAGAGGAGTTTAAGCTGCTGGTTGAATCCGGTGACTATTTTGTAATCTCATTAAATGACCAGGGTATTGAGCCTAAATATATTGATTTGTATGTCACGATTAATAGTCGACGATTTAGAGAATCTAAAGATCTCTACTCTAGTATTCGAGAAAAGGTATTGCTGACTCCACAAGCAAATGAAGATGCAGAGGAAGGTTATTTTATTGAACCTATGTCTTATGGTATTGGTCTTTTTTCATATAAAAGTGACTTTATTATTCCGGATAATGACGTTTTTTGGTTTGGGTTGGCAGTAGCGCTTAAAATGAAGCCTGAACAGATTGTAATGTTTGGTATTGAAAAGCCTTATAGAGACGAAAGTTTTGATGACTTACTAACAAATGCATTAGGTGGAGTAGATTGCATAGCACTTGGTAAAACCACTTTTGGCGTAAAATCAGTTTCAATTGTTGGTTTGTTGCAGGGTGTTATTTAAAATGAAAAAAAAAGTTTATATACCGGCTAGATTTAAATCTTCACGTTTACCGGGTAAGCCGCTTTTGAAAATTGCAGGTAAAGAGATGATCCTGCATGTTTGTGAGCGTGTTGCTGAGGCAGTCGGCAGTGATAACTTGGAGGTTCTTACTGATGATGAAAGAATTTATAACCTTGTAGTAGCTGCTGGTTTCTCTGCGAGTATGACCCCAGATGACTGTTTAACAGGTACGGACAGAATTGCCGAAGCCCTTAAACATAACGATATTGATGTGGCTATCAATGTTCAGGGTGATGAACCGCTGATTCCTATAGAAGATGTTAAGCGTATTTTTGATATGGCAAATGAAAGTGAGATCTTGAATTGTTATACCGCCATAACAGGAACTTCTGACTTGAACCGTTCAACCTTGCCAAAAGTCGTTTTTGATGAAGAAAATTATTTGCTTTATATGTCTAGAGCTCCAATACCAAATAATAAAGATTTAACAGGTGATGAAGGTTATAAACAAGTATGTATTTATAGCTTTCCACGTAGAGCCTTATCTTTATATGGCTTAGGCTCGGTGAAGACTCCACTAGAGTCAATAGAGGACATTGAAATCCTGAGGCTCCTTGAAAAAGGTTGGAAAATAAAAATGATTGAGGCGCAAAGTACAATTGCAGTGGATGTACAGGCAGATCTAGATAAAGTTGAGTCAATTATTAATGACTAAACGAATAAATATTTTTGACTTTGATGGAACAATAGCTGAATCAAATTTATTAAAAACGGAAGCTTTTAAGCAGTGTGCTATTGAGTTTGGTGATGAAGTGGCTGATTGGTTTGTACGATATCACCAAGAAAATGGAGGAGTAACACGTCAAGTTAAAATAGAAGCACTATGTCAAAAAATTAATAACATGAACTTATATAATGACTTGATGAATAAATATGAACGCTACTTAAGTGATGAGTGGCTTAACTGTCCGTTGTTGCCAGGTTTTAGGGGCTATATTGAAACACTGCCTGGAGTGCACTTAATTCTAAGTGGCGGATCAAAATCTGAAATTGAGCATTACTTAGAAGAGAATCATTTAAAACAATATTTTAAAGAAGTATACGGTAATCCCATAGATAAAAGCACCAATCTTGAGGTGATTCAAAATAAATATCTTCAAAATGATGTGGAAGTCTTTTTTTATGGCGATAGTAAATTAGATTTTCAGTTGTCAAGTAAAGTATGCGCTAATTTTGTTTTTGTTTCAGGTGTAAGTGAATGGAAACCATCATTAATAGAATCACACCAGTTTAGTATGTGTGTAGAAGATTTTATTGGATTAATATGAATTCGAAACACTTCTAACAGTTAATTTTAAAATCGAGATATTTTTTGTTTACCTACTTTAAATGCTAGCTCAATATGTTTTATTCAATCTGAAGCTTTTAGCAATAAAGAGTGAATGAAAGATTATTTTAAATCTCAATGAAATGTATAGCTAAGATGCTACAAAGGGTTGACATGAATCAAAAATCATATTTGAACGGTTTAGTATGTGTTAAGGATAAAGGCTCGGAAATTAGTGTGTTATGTTTTTCTGGTCCTGTACCAGGTGAGCGCTTCCATTTTTATAGGTCTTTTGATCAAGAGCATGTCAATGTTATCTATGTTAAGGAGTCATTACCAGGGTGGTTTCAAAATGGACTTCCTGGTGCACGAAGTTATGTTGGCCTAAAAGAATTTTTAATAGATTTAATTGATGGTTTGGGTTCTAAAAAGTTATACTGTTTTGGTGCTTCAATGGGGGGGTATGCTGCTCTTCTCTATGGGGCGTTACTTAAAGCTGAGAGGATATTAACTTTTGGAGCAAGAACCTATATACATCCTAATTTCATAACAAATTCTCGTATTATAGCGAATAAAGGGGCTACAGAATCTATTAAACGGCTTTACCCTATTATTCAGGATTATGTTAATACAGGTGGTTTGATTATTAATGTATGTGGCGAGGATGAATGGTTAGATATTTTTCATTTATCAAGACTTTCTAAGCTGGATGGAGTCAAATCTTATACCTTGCCAAATGCTGGCCACAATGTTGGTGCTTGGTTAAAGGCTCACTATTATTTAGACGAGTTTCTTGTTCAGGGTTTACTTTATGGTAATTGTGAGATTATTGAGCCTTTAAATTCGTTTATTTTTTCTAATACAAAAGCGCTTGATTGCGTTGTTGAATTTATCAAGAAATATCACTCTGGTGATCTGAATGCTTGTAAGAATGTTTTAGATCACTTAAATGAGTTATTTCCATTGTGGTCCTTAGGTCATTTTCATAGAGCTCTAGTTGCGGCTGAGTCCGGCGAAATAGAGTTATCTATAAAGAGTAATCAAAAAAGTTTGCAGCTTGATCCTAGTTCTTTGAAGTCTCTGTATCTGTCTGGAAAACTTAATATGCAATCTTCAAGATGGGTTGAAGCAGTAAGAATATTTCAAGATGTAGTGACCAAGAAGCCAACTTTAGATCGACCCATAGTATTGCGGAAAGCATATTATGGTTTAGCTTATTCTTTACAGATGGTTTCAAATCATGATGAAGCATTAAAATATTTAGAGTTAGGAAATAATGTGATTCCTGGTAAGCAAACAGAAATTGATGATTTATCTTTTAAGAAGTCAGTGCTTATTTAGGCTTACAGTGGATTTGGTTATATTATGTTGATTAACAATGAAAAATTAAATTTAGTTCAGTCTGCTATTGAGAATCTGGATTTAAATACTGAAAATTATCATTTACTAGCATCATCAAGCGATCTAGAGAATAAGAACTTTGTTTATATTAAGGGAGATCTCCAACCTCAAAGTTTTAAAATTAAATTTATCGAAGGTGTGACTGACAGTATAATATTTATAGGTGATAAGCAAAAAGGAAAGGGTTGCCATATAAGAGTAGAATATAGTTCGTCTCTTATTTATATAGGAGGGAACTGTAATTTGAAAAACCTTAGTTTAAGAGGGGGGAATATATTAATAGGGGATGCAGTTAGTAGTCACGAAGGGCGTTGGCAGGCAGGTGTTAACTCTAGAGAGGTTTTGGATGGAAAGCCAAACCTTGAGGCTATGATTATTGTTGGTGATGACTGTATGTTTTCACGTGATATTACTATTAGGACTTCTGATGCGCATCCTATTTATGACTTTAATTCTAATAAAATTGTTAATCTTACCGATAAATCAGTTTTTATTGAGCCTCACGTGTGGGTGTGTGAAAAGGTATCCATTATGAAGGGTATTAAAATAGGAGCATGTTCTATATTGGCATTAGGAGCGGTTGTCACTAAAGATGTTCCTCGCAATAGCTCTGCTGGAGGTGTGCCTGCTGTTTTTCGGTCCTTAAATGGCAAGGTTTGGGCAAGAAATACGTTTAAAACTTCGAAGCTTCAATCGGAGTACTATTTTAATAAATATATAAATATATAAATATTTTATTGATAGTTTTTTGACGTTATACGACATATAAACTTATATGTTATTTATCTATGATTGGATATTCATGTTAAAGATTAAGGATGATAATGAAAACTAAATATACACTACTCTTACTTGTTGCTTTTTTTTCTATTAATACTAACGCTGACCCTAGAGAGCGATTCCTTGGAATAAAAGATCAGTACATACATAAGTGGAAACAAAAAATAGTTTTGGAGGATGCCCCTCAACTTTCTTTTGACACTGATGAGTTAAAAAACCATAAGCTTAAAAATATTGTTGCATGGGATGATGGTTTGATTCATGTGTTTTTTAAAAAGAATACACCTGAATTTTATTTAAATTCTCCTGAACATGAATGTGATCATGAAATGAAGCATAGATATATACTTGATCCAGCACGACTTGGTTTTCAAGACAAAAAGGAGTTACTTTATAAAAATAATCTTTTGAGTATTGGTTACGAGTGCGTAGATTATAAGGATTATGGTCACATTCCCTTTATTACGATTGTAAGAGCTAAGATGTAATCGTATCTGTAAGGTGGCATATTAAAAGATGCCACTTAAATTTTTAAAGCTACCCCTTTTAATAATTTAAGAAATGATAAAATGTATCCTCTTTTATAAGGCAAATCTTTTATTTTATTTTTGTTCTTTTTTTGTGGTATAGTTATCAAAAATATTTATTTTTGGGTGATCATATGCAGGAAGCATTAAATTCAGCTGTTGTGGAATTTTTAAAAGAAGGTATTACTCAGAATGGGGTTTTAGAATTTTCTGGTTTTCATATCGATTTTAGGTATAGAAAGGGTAACAAAGAATTTTTACTCGTTGGCTTTGATGGATGGGATCCAGAAAAAAGTTATAGCCATGCTCCAACTTATAGTAAATGGCGATACCTTAAGAGTATGGATTGTAATTGTTTATATATCAGTCATCCTATTTTTCAGGGAAAGCGTATTTCTCATTCAATCTACACTGCACTGCTAAATGCTCTTAAAATCCAAAATATTGTTTTTCATTTAATTAGACTGGCCGTAAATTCATTAAAACTAAACACTGCAAATATCATTTTCTATGGTGGTTCTTCGGGAGGGTTTTCAGCTCTACAATACGCGTTACACTTTAAAAATTCTAAATGTTGCACTATTAACCCTGAAACGAGTGTGCTTGCGCATAACCTAGATATTATAAACAAATATAAGCATTTAGTTTTAAATCATAATGCTAATAATAAGAGTGTAGCTCGTCTTAATTTGAATAATCATGTTGTCAAAAAAAATATTGGGCTGCCCAATATTATAATTCATCAAAACCTACTTGATGAATTTTATTATGATAGTCATTTTTTAGGTTTTAGTGAGATATTTAGAAGTAGAGTGAAAGAGGTTGGTACTGGAAGTCTCGCTGTTATTGAGTATGTATCTGACGTTGGGCATACCAGCGAAATTAGTAACTCTTTGTTAGGTGCAAGTCTATTAATGCTTATGAATACGAATAGACCAGCTACTTTGACTGCGGACTGTAAGCTAAGATTAATTTATAAAAAAATATCTATGTTAAGTTTAGATATTATCGTAACGATTAAATTTTCACCTGCGAATGCATTGCCAGTTAATAGTATTTTTTTGTCCTTTAGTCGTAATAAGTTGTATGCCGGAATTGAGATTGTTAATAGAGTGTCACTTGAAGACTTTGAACGCGATGGTGATTTGTTAATTTGGAGTGGTAAGCTTGACTCAAATCAAAACTATGTATATTTGCAATCTGATGAGGATCTTTCTGGATTATTGGTAAATATTGATGAGATTTTTGAGAGCTAGCTGTGTTTTACTTGGATCTAATTTATACGTTTAAGTAGATTTAGTATTGCAAAGATAATTGTTAGATCACTTTTTTCAAACAGGTTTTTTAAAGGTTTATGAATTATAAAATAGTCATCCCTTCTCGATTTGGTTCATCCCGCTTACCCGGTAAACCATTAAAAGACATCAATGGTAAACCTATGGTTTGGCATGTGTACCAGCGTGCCTTAGAAACTAATATTGGTGTGCAGAATATTGTGGTGGCCACAGACCACCAAGGTATTTTTGATGTGTGTACTCAATTTGGTATTCAGGCGGTCATGACCCGTGAAGATCATGAATCTGGTACTGATCGCCTAGCAGAAGTTGCCGATATCATGGGCTGGGGAGATGACGACTTGGTGGTGAATTTACAAGGCGATGAGCCTTTGATTCCGCCTGAATTAATTGCGCTTGCAGCAAAAACATTGAGCGATTCACCACTGGCGGGCATAGCGACCTTAGGCTGCCCTATTAATGATGAAGCGGATATTAATGATGCAAACTGTGTGAAACTTGTTGCTGACCATTCTGGTCGAGCTATGTATTTCTCTAGGGCTGCTATTCCGTTTGCCCGTGATGGCTTTGATGCGAAATTTATGACGGGCAAGGACACTCCTTGGCTACGCCATATTGGTATGTACGCGTACCGTGTATCAGCCCTTAAAAAAGTCGCAGCCATGCCAATGGCGATGATTGAAGGTTTAGAAAAGCTAGAACAGTTACGTGCTCTGTGGAATGGTGTGCATATTCAGGTGGCGGCCATTGAGTCGGCACCGGGCCATGGTGTTGATACGCAAGCTGATCTTGGTCGTGTTCGTCAATTAATGTCTGAGATGGCTATTGAGTCATAAGTTTATTCCTAAATAGATAAAGTATTTCAAGTTTGCACTTGAAGTACTTTATCTATTTATCATTTTTAACCGTCTGTTTTATATACAGACAATTCCCTGTGTTTTTACTACAATATCGGCCTTATTTTTTATAACAGATGGCTGATTTAAGGTGTTTATATGATTGATCAAGTAACGGTTGCCAATTTAGAAGTCAGTAACAACAAGCCTTTCACGCTGTTTGGTGGCATTAACGTGCTGGAAAGCCGTGACCTTGCCATGAAAACCTGTGAAAAATACGTGGAAGTGACCCAAAAGCTGGGTATTCCTTACGTATTTAAAGCATCGTTTGATAAGGCCAATCGTTCTTCTATTAACTCTTACCGTGGCCCAGGTATGGAAGAAGGTTTGAAGATCTTCCAAGAGATAAAAGATACCTTTGGTGTACCCATCATCACCGATGTGCATGAACCTTTTCAAGCGGCACCTGTGGCTGAAGTGGTTGATGTAATCCAGCTGCCTGCGTTTTTGGCTCGCCAAACTGATTTAGTAGTTGCCATGGCTAAGACGGGTGCGGCTATTAACATTAAAAAGCCCCAGTTTTTAGCGCCCCATGAAATGCGCCATATTATTACCAAGTTTAAAGAAGCGGGTAACGAGCGCATCATGCTGTGTGAGCGTGGCTCCTCTTTTGGTTATAACAACCTAGTTGTGGATATGTTGGGGATGGATGACATGAAACCAATGGCCCCGGTGATTTTTGATGCCACCCACGCATTGCAACGCCCTGGTGGTCGTGCGGATAGTGCAGGTGGTCGTCGTGCACAAGCATTTGAATTGGCACGTTCAGGCATGGCATTAGGCATTGCAGGTTTGTTTTTAGAAGCGCACCCAAACCCAGATGAGGCAAAATGTGATGGCCCATGTGCATTGCCGCTGGATAAGCTGGAACCATATCTTGCCCAAATGAAAGCGGTTGATGATTTAGTGAAATCATTTGCGCCTGTGATTATTGAGTAAGGTTTTTCGGGCGCGGGGTTGCATGCCCCGCGAACGAAGTGAGTGCCTTGGGTACACCCTCGTACACTTTAAATCGTTTGCGCCTGTGATTATTGAGTAAGGTTTTTCGGGCGCGGGGTTGCATGCCCCGTGAACGAAGTGAGTGCCTTGGGTACACCCTCGTAAACTTTAAATCGTCTGCGCCAGTAATTATTGATTAAGCTTATTTAGATTGATTATTGGTGCTTGCCCTGCGAACGAAGAATACCCAAAGGGCATGATAGTGCCTTGGGTACACCCTCGTACAATCGTATGGAAATTCGGAGCTCGATCACTTAATAGAAATATGGACGTTTATACTTCTTCTCGCGGCATTGCTAATAACCCACAGATTAGCCAGTTATTAAAGACGAACAAGGTTCGTCTTTTGTCGTTTTTGTCGCCTAAGTATTTGGCCAAATCAAAGCCTGTTTTAGTTGGCTGGGGTTATAAACCTAACACTTTAAAAACGCGAGCATTAGCGCAAAAACATCAATTACCTTATTGGGCGTTAGAAGATGGTTTTATTAGTTGGCTAAACCACCCAAATCAATCCAAACCTTACCAGCGCTTGTCATACATTATTGATAAAACCGGTATGTATTACGATGCCTCTAAACCATCGGGTTTGGATGTGGTGTTGATTGAACAAACAAATATTGATAACAACCGTGTGGAGCGTTTACGTGCCCAATTGCTTAAACTGGGTATAAGTAAATACAATCAAGCTCGCTGTAAGGCCGAACACTTCCCCAGCTGGCTGCAAGAATTAAAGCGGGCTCAGCTTTCTTGTTTATTATTAGTTGATCAAACCTTTGGTGATGCGTCTATTGAGTTTTCAGGGGGCAGTGAAAAAAGTTTTGAGCGTATGCTGAGTTGGGCAATTAATCGTTTAACTCATGATAAAAAACTGCACGTCATCATCAAAACCCACCCTGATGTTTTATTAGGGAAAAAATCAGGTTATTTATTTGCGGCACTTCATGCATTACAACTGGATAATGATTTAACCCAGCGTATTCATTTATTAAGTGACGATATAGCGCCAGCAGAATTAATTGCTATGGCAAGTGAAGTGGCGGTAGTTAGTAGCCAAATGGGGTTTGAGGCACTGTGGCAAAATAAAATGGTGACGTGTTTTGCTTGGCCATTTTATGCTGGGCGTGGTTTGACCGTTGATCAGTGTGAATCCCCTTTAAATTACCAGCGTAAGCCTGTTTCTCTTAATCAATTATTACATGCAGCGTTGATTGAATACCCTGTTTACTTACAGCCAGATACGCAAAATGAATGTGAAATAGAAGATGTTGTAGACTATCTACAGGCCCACTTATTAACCCGTGAAATGCACTGCGACTCTTTGGCAATACCGAATGTGAGTTTGTGGAAGCGCAGTTTTATTCCGGAATTTGTTTCAGCTTCAGCCGATATATTACGGTTTGGTTCACCAAAAAATAATGATGTGGCTTTGTTGTGGGGAATGAAAGATAAGGCGAACATGATGGGTATGCACTCACGCCTGCGCGGGAGTGACGTGGCGAGTGGTTCGCATGATACAAGTGTTGACGTGGCTGATATAAATAAAGCGCTTGCTGGAAAACTCAAAGGCGATGGTGTCAGCGGGAATAATGCAGGCAATGCAGTTACCCCGTCATACACTCCCACGGGGGTATCCAGTTTTCATGCATTAAAACCTATAACCGTTACAAATCATAAAACATGGCGCATTGAAGATGGTTTCATTCGCTCGGTCGGCTTGGGGGCGGATCTGCGTCGCCCAAGCTCTCTTGTGTTAGATGATCAAGGGATTTATTACAACGGCAAACAAGCATCACGTTTAGAACGTTTATTTGAGCAGTATGATTTAAACGCCTATGAGCAATACCGTGCTGCGAATTTATTAGCTCAATTACGTGAGTCTAATATCACCAAATACAATGTAGAAAGCAGCAGTGATGTTGCCCAGTTTGTGGCTCAAGCCAACGGCAAAGAGATTGTGCTGGTAACGGGGCAATTTCAGCAGGATTTATCCATGCAGTTTGGTGCTGAAAACATTCGCGATAATCTAAGCTTATTGCAGCAGGTGAAAGCCGACTTTCCTCATGGGTTTGTTATTTATAAAGAGCACCCAGATGTTTATAGCGGGGTGCGTCCGGGGCGACTAGATGAGAGTCAGGTGTTTCAATATGCCGATGCCTATGTCACCGATACCAGCCTGACGGATTTATTTGGTATCACTCAGCGTTTGTGCACCATTTGCTCGTTGGCGGGCTTTGAAGCGTTAACTCGCGGTATCGCCGTAACTACCTATGGTTTGCCGTTTTATGGTGGTTGGGGGTTAACAGACGATAAGTGTGATTTTCCTCGTCGCACCCGCATGCGTACAAATGAAGAGTTAGCTTATATAGCGCTTGTGCTGTATGGGCGCTATGTGAATTGGGATACGCGACAAATCACCACTGTAGAATCGACGATTAATACTTTAGTATGTGATCGACCGCAAACTATGCAACTTAAAACCAGTTGGATGGCGCGGCAATCCCGTAAAATAGGGTATCTGTTTCAAGCGTTATTTAAGGCTCGTCGTTCATATCGTTCTGGGTCTAGGAGCTAGGTTTGTCTGTACTGCTGCTACAAGGCCCGTTAGGCCCATTTTTTGATCACCTTGCTCGTAGGTTTAAGCAAGTCGGCTTGCCTGTGCATAAAATTCATTTTAATGGCGGTGATGAGTCTTATTACTATCAAAACAACGCACTAGCTTTTAGCGGCTCCCCTGAGCAGTGGCCTGCGTTTTTATCGCAATTTATGCGTGATCATAATATCAAGTTAGTTATGGCCTATGGTGACTGTCGTTTTTATCATCATGAAGCCAAGCGCCTCTGCATCAATAATGGGGTGCAATACATTGCCCTTGAAGAAGGTTACCTTCGACCAAACTACATTACGCTAGAAGTTAATGGTGTAAATGGCCATAGCCCAATCAAACATGACGGGGTTGAAGCCTATAGGCCCATGCATACCATTCACGATGAAGTGGTGATGCCGGGTAACTTTTTGAAGCGCACTCGTTATGCCATTAAGTATTACGTCACGAACATTCTTAAAAAACAGAAATTTGCTCACTACATGCATCACAGGGCCTATAACGCGTTTGCCGAAGCTGGGTGTTGGATTCGAGCATATGCACGTAAACAATTTTATAAGATTAGTGAGCCATCAGCTTCACGTTTAACACGTAAAAGTGACTTTTTTTTAGTTCCTCTGCAAGTGCATAACGATGCGCAAATTGAATTTCACAGTCAGTACGAATCGATTGAGCATTTTATTCAAGAAGTGATGTTGTCTTTTGCTTTAAATAAATGCACGCAGCGCTTAGTAATCAAACATCACCCTATGGATCGTGGCCATGTGAATTACAAACAGTACATTAATAAGCTGGCTAAAGAGTTAGGGATATCGCAGCAAGTCGATTATATTCATGACCAGCATTTACCTACTTTATTAAAAGCGTGTAAAGGTATTGTGACTATTAACAGTACCACGGCGTTGCAAGCGTTTTATCATGAGGCGCCAGTTAAAGTAATGGGTAACGCGTTTTTTAATATGCCAGGTTTGACGGACCAAAAAACGTTGGCGGAATTTTGGGTGAATCCAGAAAAACCAGATATGGAATTTGCCGACCGCTTTCGTGGTTATCTATTAGATCATGGCCAAATCAACGGCAGCTTCTATTGTCAGTTTCGGTTTACTTGCGACAACATTATTCAATACATGCAAAGCCATGGCATGTTGGATCTACAGCCCGTTAATAATACTTAATTGTACGAACCGACACCCAGTGAATGCTTTGGCTGCGCGGGTGAATCAGTTGTTATTCGTGCGCAGGCTCGACTCGTACAGCTTTTTGCGCAGGTAAACATTAATTGTATGAACCGCACCGGCGGGTGAATCAGTGGTTATTTGTGCGCAGATGTGTAACTCGTACAGTTTTTTGTGCAGGTAAACATTAATTGTACGAACCCGCACCGTCGGGTGAATCAGTGGTTATTCGTGCGCAGGTGCGCAACTCGTACAGTTTTTTGCGCAGGTAGGCATTAATTGTACGAACCCGCACCGGCGGGTGAATCAGTGGTTATTCGTGCGCAGGTGCGCAACTCGTACAGTTTTTTGCTCAGGTAAGCATTAATTATACGAACCTACACCGAAACGCCTTTTCAGACCCATAAAAAAACCGTTTACGTTTTACCGTAAACGGTTTTTTTATTAGCGCTTGTTGAGGTGAATGGACTAAAAATTAATACCTAGGGTGACGGTATGGGTTTCTAGTGCGGGGTTGTATTCATACACATCACCATTGCTCATGTGTTGCCACATATAACTGGCAAAGGTGTTGATGCCGAGATTCGTTTTTAAACCAAAGCCATAGGTCCAATGGACGGGGCCACCGTAACGCTTTCTACCAAAATCATCTCTTGTTAAGTAATGAATCTTGCCATGGGCGGTAAAGTGCAGGTTGCCATTTGAGCCACCAATGGGAATGCTCATGGCTGGGCCAAAGCCGTATACATAACCCTTCTCTTCGCCAACATTTAACTGGCTCACACTCAGTTCAAAGGCTGGTGTAATGAGTGAGCCGGTGATTGGATGCAAGCGGTGTTGGAAATAAAATTCTTTAGTATTAATAGGCACAATTTGTTTATTGCTAGGTGCGCCATACCTAAGACCTATGGTGTTTTTTAGCAGCATGTTGGAAATTATGTCATCTAAACTTTGCTGCGATGAATAGTTATCAGCATGAGCAAATAGGCAACTCAATGTGAGCATCATAATTAGTGTGATCGACTTCATAACGACTTCCTAATGGTTACGAATCAACCTGCATCCTTGGCGTGGTATTGCGAAATGAGCAGGTCCCTTAACGTTGAGATTAGTCAGGATCTGTCAGATTTCTCGTTATGTTGCAAAATAGTCTAATAAAATAACAATACATTACACTTAGGCAAAAAGAGTCAAAGTATGGGTTTTATTGACGTTTTTTGGCGTGGATAATTTGACGTTTTGGCTGGATTTGCTGATCGTGCGCGGGGCACACTCGTACAGTTTTTTGCGCAGGTAAGTATTAATTGTACGAACCCGCACCCAGTGTGCCCCACGAACGCAGTGAGTGTTTTGGGTATGTGGGTGATAAGTCGATCATTCGTGCGCAGGGCACACTCGTACAGGGTTTTTGTAAGTAAGTGATATATCGTACGAACCCGCACCCAGTGTGCCCCACGAACGCAGTGAGTGTTTTGGGTATGTGGGTGATAAGTCGATCATTCGTGCGCGGGGCACACTCGTACAGGGTTTTTGTAAGTAAGTGATATATCGTACGAACCCGCACCTGCGGGTGAATCAGTTGTTATTTGTGAGCAGGGCGCACTCGTAAAGGGATAAAAAAACCGCTTTCACTTTATAACGAAAGCGGTTTTCATAATCCGACATTCGACATTCGACATTCGACATTCGACATCCGACATCCGACATCCGACATCCGACATCCGACATCCGACATCCGACATCCGACATCCGACATCCGACATCCGACATCCGACATCCGACATCCGGCATCCGACAGTGTTAAAACTCAACCCCAACTTTAACCGCTGATTGGCCACCATCTTGTTCTGTGACCACCACTTGTGTGTATAAAAATGGCGTAATTTGTTGGTGCACACCAAAACCTAATAATTGCTCAACTGACTGGCTGTTATCTAAGTATTGCTGGGTGCGAATAATCTGGGTGAAGCCCATTAACTGAATGTCACCTTTATTGCCAATTAACCAGCTAGGTTGAACGGTTTGCTGATGAAACGCATTTGAGCTTTTCTGTTGGCTAAAAACGCTCATTTCTAATTCTTGCGCGCAGCATGCTTGGGCATAGGCGGCCAAGGTTGTGATTAATGTGGCCAGAATGATTTTCATGGGTAACTCCTGCCAAGGTTGTGGTTGTCTACTAATAACTCTAGTTCATGGTTTGACAGGGGGAGCAAAGAAAATAGCCTAGGATAAAAACAGACTAATAAGGGTTTTAGACATAGCTGGCAGTTCTTTATGAATATTTACGATGTAAGTGGTTACTTACGGTATGGGAGGAAGAGAGAATGTAGCAGGCATAAAAAAAGCCAGCAAAGCTGGCTTTTTTTATTGGGCTATAAGATAACCCGCGCTGAGCGATTAGCCTTTAAGAGCAACAACCGCAGCGTTCAAACGGCTTTTAACACGAGCCGCTTTGTTCTTGTGCATAATGCCTTTAGTAACCATCTTGTCTACGAAAGGTGCAGCAGCAGTTAGAGCTGCTTGTGCATCGTCGTAGTTTTTAGTGTCGATGGCAGCACGTACTTTTTTGATATAAGTACGAACCATAGAACGTAGGCTAGCGTTGTGAGAGCGACGGTTAACCGCCTGACGAGCGCGTTTACGTGATCCAGCTGAATTTGCCACTATCAGGCTCCTTCGAATAAGTGTATTTACAATAGATTTAAGGGTGCCGAATTATCCGGAGTGGCGACCTTTTTGTCAAACCCTTTGTAGGTTTAAGCCTAAATCTTATTTAAGGCTCGTGCCATTGGCACGCTCAGATTACAATGGGAGCTAACTTTTAATAAAAACAATGGCTTAAGTCTCCTTGCATGAGTAATCCTGAAACGCCGGTTAATCCGCAGCCAATCCCAGTAAAATCGGGCCTGTTACGCTCTTCTTCTATCGTGAGTGCCATGACGTTGTTGTCGCGGGTGCTGGGCTTGTTTCGTGATATTTTGGTGGCGTCGTATTTTGGTGCTCGCGCCGATGCCTTTTTTGTTGCGTTCAAAATCCCTAACTTCTTTCGCCGTTTATTTGCCGAAGGGGCATTTAGTGTGGCCTTTGTGCCGGTTTTGTCTGAATACAAGGTACAAGAGAAGGATGTAAAGGCACTAGTAAAGGCGGTTTCGGGCACGCTTTTGGCCATTATTGGGCCATTTACCATTTTGGCCGTGGCGGCGGCACCCTTACTGACCTGGGTGTTTGCCCCAGGTTTTGCCGCCAATCCTGAAAAGTTTGCCTTAACCAGTGACTTATTGCGTATCACCTTTCCGTACTTGTTGTTAATCAGTTTAACGGCGTTTTATGGCAGTGTGTTAAATACCTATGGCAATTTTGCCATTCCAGCGGTGACACCCGTTTTACTGAATCTATGTTTGATTCTGGCCACGTATTATTTTACCCCTTGGTTTGACGAGCCGCTTATGGCCCTTGCATGGGGGGTGATGCTGGCGGGGGTTGTGCAATTAGGCTTTCAATTGCCGTTTGTGATGAAGCTGGGTTTGTTAGCGCTGCCTAAGCCTGCATTTGCTGATTCTGGTGTGAAGCGAATTTTAGTGTTGATGGTACCTGCGCTATTTGGGGTGTCGGTTAGTCAAATCAACTTATTGTTGGATGTGTTACTGGCCTCGTTTTTAGAAACAGGCTCAGTAAGCTGGCTGTATTATTCCGACCGTTTAGCGCAATTGCCACTAGGGGTGTTTGCCATTGCCATTGCGGTGGTGATACTGCCAAGTCTTTCTAAGAAACACGCGGGCAAAGATCAGCAGCAGTTCAGCGCCACACTAGATTGGGGCTTGCGCATGGTGTTATTAATTGGTGTGCCCTCGGCTTTGGCCTTGGTATTACTGGCAACACCGCTTATGGCCACCATGTTCTACCGTGGTGAAATCACCGATTACGATGTGCAAAATATGTCTTTAAGCCTCATGGCGTATGGCGCAGGTTTGTTGGCCTTTATGTTAATTAAGGTATTAGCCCCAGGGTTTTACGCCCGCCAAGATACCAAAACCCCAGTGAAAATCGGCATCAGAGCCATGGTGGCCAATATGGTGTTTAACTTGCCGCTGGTATTGCTATTGGCGCACACAGGGTTGGCGTTAGCGACCACATTATCTGCGTATTTGAATGCCTTTTGGTTGTTTAGCGGTTTGCGCAAGGCAGGTTACTACCAAGCTCAGAGTGGCTGGGGTAGGTGGGCGTTACGTATTGTGGTAGCCAACAGCGTGATGGCGGGTGTGCTTGTGGTGATGAATCCAGGCATTGATCAGTGGATGCTGTTTAGTGAGTGGCAGCGCATAAGCTGGATGCTCGCACTGGTGACGGCGGGTGTGGGTAGTTATGGCGCGAGCTTATTGTTAATGGGGGTACGGTTAAGAGATTTATCGGCCTCAACGGGCTCATAATGAATGTGAAATACGCCTTTGCGTATTTAATTGGTCACAGAAACCTGTAGCAAGGCCGTTATGGCTATTCACTGGGCCTTGCCTCCTCTATAATGCGGGCTTTTATTTTGCAGTTGTACTATGCAGTTTTTCCGCGCATTACATAATATTCAAACCTTTGAACAAGGTTGTGTACTAACCATTGGTAATTTTGATGGCGTTCACCTTGGGCATCAGCGTGTATTGAATAAATTAAAAGCCACGGCAAACACCTTAGGTTTGCCAACGGTTGTCATGGTGTTCGAGCCACAACCAAAAGAATGGTTTGATGTGCAAACAGCTCCGGCTCGTTTAAGCACCTTAGCGGAGAAAACAGAATTACTAGCTGCCCAAGGCATTGATGCGTTAGCGTGTATGGCATTTAACAACCGCTTTCGGGGTTTAAGTGCTGAGCAGTTTGTGAAACAAGTGCTGGTGGATGGCTTAAATGTAAAAGCCATCATTATTGGCGATGACTTCCGATTTGGCTGTGATCGCAGTGGCGATTTTGCTTACTTGCAAAAAAGCGGTGAACAATACGGTTTTGACGTACAAGATACCCGCACCGTGGAGCAAGAAGGGGAACGCATCAGCAGCACGTTAATTCGACAAGCGCTAAATGATGCAGACCTGAGTCTTGCACAAAGTTTACTGGGCCGTGAATACAGTATTTCGGGTCGTGTTGCCCATGGGCAAAAGCTGGCCCGCACCTTTGGTGTGCCAACGGCCAATGTTTTATTAAAACGCAATCACACGCCATTGGTTGGTGTGTTTGCGGTAGAAGTATTTACCCAAGCGGGTAACTTTAATGGCGTGGCCAACATAGGCATGCGCCCAACGGTAGGTGGAACCAAGCCTATATTAGAACCTCACTTATTCGGGTTTGCCGGTGATTTATATGGGCAGCGAATTAAAGTGGTGTTCAAGCAAAAAATACGAGATGAAAAACGCTTTAACGGATTAGATGAACTTAAAGCGGCCATTCTCAACGATATTCAATTGGCCAAGGCCTATTTTAACGAACAGTAAGAGCCAAAATGACCGACTATAAATCGACACTTAACCTTCCAGAAACCGATTTCCCAATGCGCGGGAACTTGGCTCAGCGTGAGCCGGCCACTTTGAAAAAATGGCAAGAAATGGATTTATATAAAGCCATTCGTAATGCGCGCTCTGGTCGTGAAAAATTCATTTTGCATGACGGCCCTCCGTACGCCAATGGTGATATTCACATTGGTCACTCGGTGAATAAAATCCTAAAAGACATCATCATTAAATCTCAAACCTTAAGTGGCAAAGACGCCCCTTACGTGCCAGGTTGGGATTGCCATGGTTTACCAATCGAGCTAAACGTAGAAAAGCAAATTGGCAAAGCGGGCGTGGCGGTGGATGCTAAAACCTTCCGTCAAAAATGTCGTGAATACGCACAAACGCAAGTGGATGGTCAGCGCAACGACTTTAAACGTTTGATGGTGTTGGGTGATTGGGATAAACCCTACCTAACCATGGATTTCAAATTTGAATCCAACATCATTCGCACACTGGGTCGCATTATTAATAACGGCCACCTACACAAAGGTGAAAAGCCGGTTAACTGGTGTATGGATTGTGGCTCTGCCTTGGCAGAAGCGGAAGTGGAATACCAAGATAAAAAGTCTGTATCCATTGATGTGAAATTTGCATTCCAAAATACAGCGGATTTATTAGCGAAATTTAAGCTAGAAAAAGAAGCCGCTGATTTTGCAACTAAAACAGCCAGCATTGTTATCTGGACAACCACGCCATGGACACTTCCTGCAAACGAAGCGGTTTCGGTTCACCCAGAAATTGAATACGCCTTGGTGCATTTAAAAGAAGCAGATGAATTAATTATTTTAGCCACTGATCTAGTACGTGATGCCATGGAGCGTTACGGCATTGCAGCAGACGGTTATGAAACCATCGGTTTTGCAAAAGGTGCGGACTTTGGTTGGGTGCGCGAAGAAAGTGATAGCGCGCCATTTAGTGTTAAACATCCGTTTATGCCAAGCGATGATGGCGCTGCTGAAAAATATGTGCCGATTATTACAGGCCTGCACGTAACCGCAGACTCAGGTACGGGCTCTGTGCACACCGCACCATTCCACGGTGCAGACGATTACGTGGTATCCAATAAATACGGTGTGACCTCTAAAGCTATGTTAGTAAACGCAGAAGGTTTGTTTATTGAAAATGAAGCCTTGTCGGCATTAGAGCTTTCAGGGTTAAGCGTGGCTGATAAAGGTAACTTTAAAGTACTGGGCATTTTAAGTGAAAAAGGCGCGCTGCTTAAAAAGCAAAACCTGACTCACAGCTACCCACATTGCTGGAGACATAAGAGCCCAATTATTTTCCGTGCGACACCTCAGTGGTTTATCTCGATGAAACAAAATGGTTTGTTAGAGCAAGCCATGAACGAGGTAGAAAACTCAGTTGACTGGCGTCCAAGTTGGGGTAAAGCCCGTATTGAAGCCATGATGGGCACACGCCCAGACTGGTGTATTTCGCGTCAACGTACTTGGGGCGTGCCCATTGCATTATTTGTACATAAGGTTACAGGTGAGTTGCACCCAAATACTCAAGACTTAATTGAGCAAGTAGCCAAAAAAGTTGAACTAGAAGGCATTGATGCTTGGTTTGATTTAGCCCCTGCTGAACTATTGGGCAGCGAAGCGGATGATTATCAAAAAATCACCGACACATTAGATGTATGGTTTGATTCTGGTGTGACACACGCGGCTGTTTTAGAAGAGCACCCAGAGCTACATGTGCCTGCGGACTTATACCTTGAAGGTTCTGACCAACACCGTGGTTGGTTCCAGTCTTCAATGCTGACCAGTGTCGGTGCCCGTGGTAAAGCCCCTTACAAAACCGTATTAACCCATGGTTTTACCGTTGATGGCGAAGGCAAAAAAATGTCTAAGTCATTAGGTAATGTTATGTCACCACAAGATGTGGTGAATAAACTAGGTGGCGATATTTTACGTTTGTGGGTGGCCTCTACGGATTACTCAAGTGAAATGACCGTGAGTGATCAAATTTTAAATCGTACAGCGGATTCCTATCGTCGTATTCGTAACACGGTACGTTTTTTATTAGCCAACATTAATGGTTTTGAGCCACAAAAACATATGATGGCGGCCGATGAGTTATTGCCTTTAGATGCATGGATTGTTGATCAAACCAATAAACTACAAGGTGACATTCAGAAGCATTACAACGAATATCAATTGATCAATATTTATCAAAAACTGCATCACTTCTGTGTAAATGAATTGGGTGGTTTTTACCTTGATGTGATTAAAGATCGTCAGTACACAACCAAAGCAGATTCAGCGGCACGTCGTTCTGCGCAAACGGCTTTGTATCATGTGGCAGAGGCGATGATTCGTTGGATGGCACCGATTTTAAGTTTCACCGCTGAAGAAGCATGGGAGCAAATGCCGGCACCTGTGGGTCGTGAGCGTGAGCCAAGTGTGCTACTGGCAGAATGGTACGGTGATTTATTCAGTGCCAAAGATGAAAAATTTGATAACGCATTTTGGCGTCGTGTCATGACGGTGAAAACCGAAGTGAACAAGCTGCTAGAAAAAGCCCGTAACGAAAAAATCGTTGGTGCAAGCTTAGGTGCAAAAGTGACGTTATTTGTTGATGGCCAGTTAGCCAAAGACCTTGCCAGTTTAGGTGATGAACTACGTTTTGTAACCATTACCTCTACGGCCGATGTAAAAGCCTTTGACGAAACAGCAGGGCAAGCCACTGAGATTGATGGTTTGCGTGTATTAGTTGAAGCCAGTGAACACGAGAAGTGTGATCGTTGCTGGCACCACCGTGAAGACGTCGGCGCGCACAAAGAACACGAAACACTGTGTGGCCGTTGTGTTGAAAACGTAGCGGGTGATGGCGAACAAAGGTCTTTTGCTTAATGTTAAAAAAACTGATTCAAGAACAGTTTACTGGCCTACAAGTGTCGAGACTAAAATGGTTATGGTTAGCGGTGCTAACCATCATTTTAGATTTTGCCACTAAACAAATGGCTGAACACTTTTTGCAATACGCGCAACCTGTGTATGTTTTGCCCGTTTTTGATTTGACGCTGCTTTACAATAAAGGGGCGGCGTTTAGTTTTTTAGCCAATGAAAGCGGTTGGCAGCGCTGGTTCTTTACCCTTATTGCGATTTCTGTCAGCAGTGTGCTGTGTGTATGGCTAATGAAATTAAAAGAACATGAAAAATGGCTGGCGATTTCATTATCGTTAGTGATTGGTGGAGCGCTGGGTAATTTATATGATCGCTTAGCGTATGGTCATGTTGTGGACTTTATTCATGTTCACTGGGGGCCTCATTATTTTCCCGCATTTAATATTGCAGATAGCGCCATTTCAATTGGGGCAGTCATGTTACTGATCGATAGTTTGTTTTTACAAAATAAAGACACATCGAAATAAATTTTTAAAGTGAAGTAAGCATTATGCAAATCGAACAAGGTAAACAAGTTGAACTCCATTTTGCACTCAAACTTGCAGATGGTCAGGTTGTAGATTCAACATTTGATCGCAAGCCTGCTGTGTTAAAAATTGGTGATGGTAACTTACCCGATGGCTTTGAAGAGTTGTTATTAGGTTTGCAAGCGGGTGATAAAAAAAGCTTTGTTGTGCCACCTGAAAAAGCGTTTGCTCAACCCAATCCAAATAATATCCAGAATATGAAGCGCAGCGATTTTGCTGCTGACATGGAATTAGAAGTAGGTATGGTGGTGTCGTTTGCTGATGCAAACAAAGCCGAGTTGCCAGGGGTGATCAAAGAGTTTGATGACACCGCAGTCGTGGTTGATTTTAACCATCCGCTTGCAGGCAAAGAATTAACGTTTGATGTTGAAATTATTCAAGTGACGAATGGCCAATAAAATGGATATTACGTTAGCAAACCCTCGTGGTTTTTGTGCTGGTGTGGATCGCGCGATTGATATTGTTAATCGTGCGTTAGATTTGTTCGAGCCGCCAATTTATGTGCGTCACGAAGTGGTACACAATAAATTTGTGGTGGATAACCTGCGTGACCGTGGCGCTATTTTTGTGGATGAATTACACGAAGTACCAGACGATTGCATTGTTATTTTTAGTGCTCACGGTGTTTCCAAGGCGGTACAAGAAGAAGCGAAAGAGCGTGGTCTTAAAGTATTTGATGCGACCTGCCCATTAGTGACAAAAGTGCATATGGAAGTGACCCGCTACGCCAAAAAAGGCAGCGAAGTGATTTTAATTGGTCACAAAGGTCACCCAGAAGTTGAAGGCACCATGGGGCAATATGATCATAGCGCTGGCGGTGAAATTTATTTGGTTGAAGACGAAGAAGATGTTGCCGCTCTTGAGCCTCGTGACCCAACGGCTTTGTCTTACGTCAGTCAAACCACCTTGTCCATGGATGACACGGCCATTGTTATAAACGCTTTACGCAAAAAATTCCCTAAAATCCACGGCCCAAAAACCGATGACATTTGTTATGCCACACAAAATCGTCAAGACGCGGTAAAAGATTTAGCCACTAAATCTGATTTGATATTGGTGGTGGGCAGCCCAAATAGTTCGAACTCCAATCGCTTGCGCGAACTAGGTGAGCGCATGGGGGCCAAAGCGTTTTTAATTGATAACGCAGACGAGATTCAAGCGGATTGGTTTGCCGACTCTAAAAAAGTAGGCATCACCGCCGGTGCGTCAGCGCCTGAGGTGCTGGTACGCCAAGTGGTGCAGCGTGTGCAAGAGCTAGGTGGCACTACGCCGGTTGAGCTAAATGGCCGCGAAGAAAATATCACTTTTAGCCTGCCAAAAGAGCTGCGATTAAAAGAAGTTTGATTGCACATAATTTTTTATGTGCCACTTGCTGTATTTGTAAAAACCCGCACTCGCGGGTGAATATTGGTTATTCGTGCGCAGGTGCGCAACTCGTACAAGGTTTTGCAGGTAGTCATATTTTGTACGAACCCGCACCCGCGGGTGAACATTGGTCATTCGTGCGCAGGTTCGCAACTCGTATGATGTTTAGAGTGGTTTGGTCGGTCGCAGGGCAACCTCGTACGAAGTCCTTGCTTTTAAAGTACTTTCGATTACTAGATCGTGAACACGTTGTTTCTTGCACAGTGCTAACTATCAAGCAGGAAAACGCTGCTCAGGGGTAAACGTCACCTCACCTTGTTCGCTGCTGACAAATACCTCACCGTCTTGAATACTCACTTGAATATCCATGTTTTTACTGACTAGTTTAGCAAGCTGTTCACTGGCGGAACTGTTTATGTGAAACACCTCTAGTGCCTTTTGACGCTCAAAATGGCTTTGCATTTGGCTCATCCAAGGGCCGGCTTGCTTATCATGATAAGTGTAAATCACCACTTTTTTGGCTTTGCCGCAGGCTTGGCGTAAGCGCTTCTCTTCTAGTTGGCCCAGTTCAATCCATAATTCAATTTCATCACTTAAGGTTTTGTGCCATAGATCAGGCTCCTCTTGGTTGCTTAAGCCCTTAGTAAAACTCAGCTCTTCATGAGCATTTAGGGCAAAGGCCATGAGGCGCACCATCATGCGTAAATCGTTTTCACTTGGGTGTTGCGCCAAGGTGAGTGAGTGGCTTTGGTAGTAATGGCGGTCCATGTCACTGATGTGGAGCTGTACTTTGAAAATACTTGCGGTTAAAGCCATGGTTCACCTAATTATTAAGCGGTTACAAATGTTAATCATCAAACAGGGTATTATACGGTAAAATACGGTTAATCATGATGTTAGATTTTTGGAGCCTTTATGCCTGTTGCCAGTGCCTGCCATATTTTAGTAAAAGACAACGCCTTAGCTGAGAAGCTAAAAGAACGTTTAGCCAAGGGTGAAGACTTTGCCACCTTGGCAAAAAAGTTCAGCACCTGCCCAAGTAAGAAAAACGGCGGCAACCTAGGTGAATTCCAAAAAGGCGATATGGTTAAAGCGTTTGATGAGGTGGTATTTAAGCGCCCGATTCTTAAAGTCCATGGTCCAATCAAAACCCAGTTTGGCTATCATTTGATTAAAACCCTGTACCGTAGCTAACTATGTTTGAAGCGGTTGTACACTTTGCTAATGAGCAGCGGGCGATAATTCACTTATTTTTGCATGTATTGCTGCCATTAGGTGTGGCACTGGTGTTTACCAAGGGTGATCACTGGAAATGTGCATTTGCTTTGATGATGGCCACCATGCTGGTGGATGTGGATCATTTATTGGCGACACCCATTTATGCGCCTGATCGTTGCAGCATTCTGTTTCACCCCTTACATCAGCTTTTGCCCATTGGGGTTTACCTGTTAATGACAGCTTGGCCGCTTGGTAAGTACTGGTTGAAACAACCCATAACCACCACCGATTCTGTGATCGGCTGGGTTGGCTTAGGGCTATCAATACATATGTTGTTAGATGCCACTGACTGCCTATGGATGAAAGCACTCGGGTAAGCCTGCACATTATGTAGGATTCCCCTAGGCTTGCTTATTTTCTTTGTCAGTTGATCTATTTTTAATAGTGTAATTTGGGTAAAATTCCGCCCTATTTTTTTGTTATGGCCATGCCCCTAGGAGTTTCCTTGGAAGTTCAACCGATTATCAACCAGATTAAAGACCTTAAAGCACGTACTGACATGCTTAGGGGGTATCTTTGACTACGATACAAAGGCCGAGCGCCTACAAGAAGTTGAACTAGAACTAGGCCAGTCAGCCATTTGGAATGAGCCAGAAAAAGCCCAAGAACTAGGCCGTGAACGCTCTAGCCTTGAAGCGGTTGTAAACACCATCGACGGCATGGATACCGGTCTTAGCGACTGTGAAGAATTGCTTGAAATGGCGGTTGAAGAAGACGATGCCGACAGTGTGACAGAAGTAGAATCTGAATTAGATAATCTTCAAGCGCTGCTAGAAAAACTCGAATTTCGCCGCATGTTCTCCGGTGAAATGGATCCAAGTAATTGCTATTTAGATATTCAGTCCGGTTCGGGTGGTACAGAGGCCCAAGACTGGGCTGAAATGATCCTGCGCATGTATTTACGCTGGGGTGAAGCAAAAGGCTTTAAAGTTGAATTGATGGAAGTCACCGCAGGTGAAGTGGCCGGCATCAAAGGTGCAACCATTCGCTTTGAAGGTGAATACGCCTTTGGTTGGCTACGCACTGAAACCGGCGTGCATCGTTTGGTGCGTAAATCCCCATTTGACTCCAGTGGCCGTCGTCACACTTCGTTTGCTTCTGTGTTTGTGTCTCCTGAAATTGACGACAATATCGAAATCGATATTAACCCTGCGGATTTAAAAATTGATGTATACCGTGCATCAGGTGCCGGTGGTCAGCACGTTAACACCACAGAGTCCGCTGTGCGTATTACCCACGTGCCAACCAATACTGTGACCCAGTGTCAGAACCAGCGTTCGCAGCATAAAAACAAAGACCAAGCCATGAAGCAGTTAAAAGCAAAACTGTATGAACTTGAGTTAAGTAAACGAAATGCCGAAAGCCAAGCCCTTGAAGACAGTAAAAGTGATATTGGCTGGGGATCGCAAATACGCTCTTACGTATTGGATGATTCGCGCATTAAAGATTTAAGAACGGGTGTTGAAAATCGTAATACACAGGTTGTATTGGATGGTGCATTGGACCCGTTTATGGAGGCCTCACTTAAAGCGGGTCTCTGATCTGAGTGCACTAACTCGATGATAGTGCGTTAAACTAAAAACTCGGCATGCTCATTTAGGAATACTAAACTCCGCAGCCTCGTTTTTAGTTTGCCTTCTCTCATCATCGTTATAACAACTCAGACAGTGTGTCACATAAAGTAATATTTTATAGAAAAGTAGGATGGGTTAGCGAGGCACGAGCGTAACCCATCATGAAAGCAGAAATTTAAACGTCATACCGGCTAAGGCTGATATCCAATGAAAGCCTAAGTGGATTCCCACATTCGTGGGAAAGACGAGTAGGTAGGTTGGCAGGCAGCGAGTCTCAATAGGCTGGCAATCTATTACACTAAAACAGAATTTAAACAAAAGCGTCTTACGTTTCCCGTTAAACGTCTTACGTAAAACTAAGGTAAAAAAATGACTGAACCACGTGATGAAAATAAATTGATCGCTGAACGTCGTGCAAAATTAGATGCACTACGTGAAGGCTGCCCAGCTAATGGACACAAGAACGATTTTGATCGAAAACACGTGGCCGCTAAACTACAAGCTGAGTTTGGTGAATTAGATAAAGAAACCCTTGAAGAGCAAGATAACCAAGTGGCGGTTGCCGGTCGTATCATGTTTCAACGTGGCCCGTTTGCTCAAATCCAAGACACCTCTGGCACAATCCAAGTGTATGTGGATAAAGCCGTTCAAAAAGAAATCAATTACAAAAGCGTATTTGATTTAGGTGATATTATCGGTGCACGTGGTGCATTGCATAAATCAGGTAAAGGTGAGCTGTACGTTAACGTAACCAAAGTTGAAGATTTAGTGATGTTAACTAAATCATTGCGTCCACTGCCGGATAAATTCCACGGTCTTGCAGACCAAGAAACCAAATACCGTCAACGCTACATTGATTTAATCATGAGCCAAGACACCCGTGAATTGTTTAAAGTGCGTTCAAAATTGATTGCAGGCATTCGTCGCTACTTAAGTGAGCGTGACTTCATGGAAGTGGAAACCCCAATGCTGCAAGTGATTCCAGGTGGTGCCACGGCTAAGCCATTTGAAACCCACCACAATGCGTTAGATTTAGGTATGTACTTACGTATTGCACCCGAATTAAACCTTAAGCGTTTGGTCGTCGGTGGTTTTGAGCGTGTGTTTGAAATTAACCGCAGCTTCCGTAACGAAGGTCTATCAACTCGTCATAATCCTGAATTCACCATGATTGAATTCTACCAAGCCTACGCTACTTACCATGACTTAATGGACACCACAGAAGACATGTTGCGCACCCTTGCTCAAGATGTAATGGGTACAACAGACATTGTGAACACCACAAAAGACAATGAAGGTAATGTAGTGAGTGAAGTGGTTTACGATTTCGCTCAACCGTTCACTCGTATCACCATGGCCGATGCGGTGATTAAATATAACCCTGACTTTGATCCTGCTGTGATTCAAGATTGTGAAAACAATATTGAAAAACTAAAAGAATACGCCAAGCAAGTGGGTATCAAAGACGAGCCAAAACAAAGCGTTTGGGGCCCTGGTAAGTGGTTATGTGAAATTTTTGAAGAAACCGCTGAGCACAAGCTTGATCAACCAACTTTCATTACGGCTTACCCGTGGGAAGTATCACCACTAGCTCGTCGTAGCGATGACAACCCGTTTTTCACTGACCGCTTTGAATTTTTTGTAGGTGGTCGTGAGCTTGCAAACGGTTTCTCTGAGCTTAACGATGCGCAAGACCAAGCCGAGCGTTTCCAGCGTCAAGTTGATGAAAAAGACGCGGGTGATGATGAAGCCATGCATTACGATGCTGACTACATTCAAGCATTGGAATACGGTATGCCACCAACCGCTGGTGAAGGCATTGGTATCGACCGTTTAATGATGTTATTTACCGATAGCCCAACCATCAAAGACGTAATCTTGTTCCCGCATATGCGTCCTTTGAAATAAGTCACTTTGTGGCATTTGATGGGTTACGAAGTTCGTTGTACTCACTTCTAACCCATCCTACCGCTATAAAGCGAGGTAGGATGGGTTAGCAGTTCCCCGAAGGGAAGCTGCGTAACCCATCAATTACCCATACCTCTCGCATCCCCTTCCCCCTGTCGATATACTTAAGTCTATTGATAATTAAAATTCGAGATATGTTTCATATGAATACAACCGCTGTCGATATTTTAAAACAGAGCTTTAACTTTTATGGTCGCTTATTTAATAAAATTTTCTGGTTAAGTGTTGCCTATAGTTTACTCCCTATGCTGATTGGTGGAGCAATCATGGGAGGTGGCGCTGCGAATAACAGTATTGGTATTATGCTACTGGGCATTGCTGTGGCAATGTTTACTGTTTGTTTTTTCTATGCTTATCAAGTGGTATTGATTAACCAATTTTCAGAAGATAAAAACGATAGTTTAAAAGATGCACTGCCAATAGCCCTTAGTAAGACATTTCCATTCGTTTGCTCTGCGTTAGCATTAGGGTTCGTATTTTTAATTGTAACGATCCCTGTGGCAGGCATAGCTGGCTCTTATTTAGGCGAGGATCTTACCCCTGAAAGTGATCCTATTAAGTTTATGGTTATATCTTTAATTATACTTGCCCCTATTGCTTGGCTAGCCTATCGTTTTATTTTTGTCCCATTTCACGTGATATTAAATGGTAGTTCAATCATTTCAGCTTTTGGTAAAAGTAACCAACAAGTTAAATCTGACTGGCTAGTTTTTAGAGGTTTAAATGTAATAGGTTTGATTTTCATAATATATATGGTCGGATTGTTTTTAATCCAATTTATGATTGCCCTAAACCCTATGCTAATAGCCTTTGTTCAATTTGCGTTCGGTATTCTTATTTCTCCCTTCTTTACGATTTATCTTTATCGCTTGTTTGTTGTAACCCAGCAGAAGTCTCAAAACGAAAGCCAATCAACTGATTTAGACGCGGACGATTAACCGTGTCGATCAACCCCATGAAAGAACTCGATCCTTCTTGGCAAGCGTATTTTGAGGCTCAATTCAGTAAGCCTTACATGTTGAGCTTATTAGCGTTTATTGAGCAAGAATATCAACATGCCAACGTTTACCCATTAAAGGAGCACGTTTGGAATGCGTTTAACCTAACCAGCCTTGATGATGTACGTGTTGTGATTATGGGGCAAGATCCTTACCACGGCGCAGGTCAAGCACATGGACTGTCGTTTAGTGTGCAAGATCAGGTGAAAATCCCACCTTCCCTTAAAAATATTTTTAAAGAACTGAATCGTGATTTAAACCTAACGATTCCAGACTCTGGAAATTTACAGGCATGGGCGCAACAGGGTGTATTGCTGCTGAACTCGTGTTTAACCGTGCGAGAAGGTGAGCCTGCCAGTCATGCAAAGCAAGGCTGGGAAACCTTTACTCAAGGTTGTATTGATTATATTAATGATCAGAAAACCGGCGTGGTGTTTTTAGCATGGGGACGATTTGCCCATGATGTTTGCGCCAAGGTTGATGAGCAAAAACACTGTGTGATTAAAACCTCTCACCCAAGCCCGCTTGGCGCGACTAAGCAAGGTAAAACTTTTGATGCGTTTTTGGGCTCAGGCTGTTTCTCTAAGGCCAATACGTATTTACGACAAACGGGTCAGTCTGAGATTGATTGGGATCTTGCGCAGTTTATCCCTCAAACCCTCACACTGGATTTTTAGGGCATTCTAGGTGATAGCCTGTTTATTTCGGATAAGCAGGCCTGTTATATGTGAGTGTTATTTTTTCTTCTGTTTGGCTTTTGCTTGCTCTTCTTCAAATTTTTCCAGGCGCTTATCCCAGGTTTTGAAACGCTTGCGACAGTAGTTATCTAGCTTTTCAAAGGTTTGAAAATATAGATCACAGCCTTCATCAATCGGCACGTCAAATTCACACGCACTATTACTATGGTCTCTGCAGATCATAGGGCGAGTTTCATAAATCCCGCAACGATTATCTGGCATCACAAATTCACACTTGGTCATGCTTAGCAGGTACCAGCCGTTGCCATCTTTAAAAACATGAATGCCTTTGTGCGCCACTTGCCACAGTAATACGTCAAACGCATGCATGGTCCGAGGAGTATCTAGCTCTTGGGTGATATACGAGCAACATAAAGCCGAACAAAAATCACACTTGTTATCCGCGGTGATAGCGGCAGGCGTAATGTCTTTGGTTTCGATGATATTAACAGGATCAGACACGGTAACAGTAAGCATAAAGAGTGAGTGGGCATTTTAAAGGGCCAAGCCTTGAAAGGCGAGCAGCATATGAAATGAATGGGCTAAACCTTTGAAAATCGCTTTGCTTATCAGCATTAGACCTAGTTAGATAAATTGTCATAAAAAATTCACATATAGGCATCAACCAAGGACGCATCTTTCAACCCCTTGCCGATACTGGGGTCTAGCGCAGCCAGTTGTCATCTTTTCGCCATAAAAATGCAGCCTAACTGCAACTCAAATGTCATGTAACACAGCTGTCACATAGCAGAATTATCGTCAGCGCCAGCTTAAAACTAAATACAAGTGAGTTGGAGAGAATATGAAACGTAATTTGCTGGCAGGTGTGATTGCCGCTATTAGTGCTTCGGGTGCGTTTGCAGGTGAGAGTGTTTTTTATATCACAGAACAAGGTAAACCAGTGGATACCTTGTCGGTGACGGTAGACGGTAATCGTAAGCTTGTGGGTAAAAATGGCGTTGTCAGCTTTGACCTTAAAGGTGGCAAACATCAAGTCGAGCTTAGCGAATTTGGCGAGTGGGCCGGTGAATTTGAATTTGATGCCAGCAGCGATCAAAACGCAGAAATTAAAATTGAAATGATTGGTGGCGAAGCCATCCCAGACATCAGCGTATACACCCCAGGCAAAGAAGCCGTAGCGGTATTAGGACAAATTTCTGGTTATATCGAATCGGATGAAACCGGCGGCGGTGTTGAAGGGGCTCGTATTTCTGTTGAAGGCTCTGACGTATCGGTTAGCACCAATGATGAAGGTTACTTTGAACTAGAGCTGCCCCGTGGCGAATACGATTTACGTATTGCTCATCCATCTTATGGCAATCGCGATGTAAAAGGCATGCGAGTGTTTGGTAATAGTGCAACCGCCATGAATGTAAACATGAGCTTAAGTGGCGACAGTGCCATTGAAGAAGTAGTAGCGGTAGGGTCTTATATTCCGTCAACGGCGACTTCTCAGCAGCGTGATTCGAGTGCCGTGTTAAGCGCAATTGGCTCAGAGCAGATGTCACGCTTTGGGGATTCAAATGCCGCTTCTGCACTTAAGCGAGTGGCGGGTGTTTCACTTATTGGTGGTCAATATGCGGTGGTTCGAGGTTTACAGGGACGCTACATCTCATCAACTTTAAATGGTTTAGGCATGCCAAGTACTGACCCTATGCGTCGTGACGTGCCGTTAGATTTATTTCCAGCCAGTGTGTTAGGCGGTATTGAAATTCAAAAAAGTTATACACCTGATTTACCAGGGGATACAACCGGTGGTTCTATCCGCATGCGCACAAAAGACTTGCCAGACGATGACAGTAGTAAACTATCAGTTTCGTTAGGATTTAATTCTCAAGTAACCGGAAAAGACGTTCTATCTTATGACGGTGGCGGTACGGATTTTATTGGTATTGATGACGGTACACGTGAAGTGCCAAGCAAAGTGGATAGTCAAACTGACGGTGGGTTTGATAATGGGAATAAAGCACTGTTGAATGAATTTGAAAATTCTTATTCAACAAAAGATACAACAGCCATGCCGGATGTTGCTGTTGCTTATTCTTTTGGTGATCGCTTAGATAAAAACTATGGCGAGTTAGCTTACTATGGGGCGGTTGAATACAAGAGTGAATGGTCAACTCGTGAAGATGCATATATTCGAGACACATCAGGAAATTTTGATTATCAGCGTAGTCAATTCAATGTGGATTTAACTGGTTATTTTGTTACGGGTGTTGAAACAAATTCAGGTGATGAATATTTAAGTAAAACAGTTTTATTACGTAAATCAGAAGATACAACCCGTCAACAAGAAGGTACAGATAAAGAAGGTGTTGATATTAATGAAGTGACACTTCAGTGGGTTGAACGTCAGTTTTTCTCGCAGCAATTTAGTGGTTTAGTATTCTTAGATGCTGAAAATACATTTGATTGGAGAGCTGGCCTGTCTCATACCAGTCGATATGAGCCTGATCGTCGCAATTATCAATATCGAAATGACACATTGGCTTCAACCGGATTAGAAAGACGTTTCTCTGATTTATCTGAGCTAAGTTTTGATGCAGGGCTTGATCATACATTTGAAAGAACATTTGATAGCGGATCAATACTTAAGCTTAAAACAGGTATTTTACTTGGCCAAAAAGATCGAACGTTAGAAATGGCGCGTTACGGTTTATCGGGTATAGATATTACGTCTGACTTATCTTTAACTGTTGAAGAGGTTATTGAAAATAGCAATGCGTTTGGTCTAAAGGGTAATACAGCCGTTACGGATAGCTATGATGCATCTGAATCTATGTTGGCTATTTATCAATCCTATCAATATGAACCAAATGAATCCTGGGTATTTTTAGCGGGGGCGAGACTTGAAGATGCCTCTCAAGAAATTACATATGATAAAAAGCCAAGCGCTAACTCATCACTCGATACCAGTGAGGTATTACCTGTGGTGTCCGCTACATGGAAGCCAGTTGAAAAATGGCAGTTTCGTATAGGTGCATCTAATACTGTGTCACGTCCGGGTTTAACGGAGCTGGCAGAGTCTACATTTTATGATCCCGAAACAGACGATGCCATTATCGGTAACCCAGATTTAGAGCTTTCAAAAATAACTAATTTGGATTTCCGTGCAGAATACTATCTATCTGATTCAGAAAGCATATCACTAGCATTATTCAATAAAGCAATTGATAAACCCATTGAAAAAACGGTTCCAGATGCTTCAGGAAGTGCCTCTAAAGGTGATACTTATGAAAACTCTGACTCAGCCGATTTATTAGGTGTTGAATTAGATTTTAAAGTAGATGTGCTAGATACAGATAATTTTAGTGGCTTTTTATCTGGTAACTTTGCTTGGATAGACTCAGAAGTTAACTTAGATGACGAATCTGCTCGTTTAGAAGGAAACGCTACCCGAGCATTACAGGGGCAATCAGAAGTTTTGGCCAATATTCAATTCGGGTTTGATCATCTTGCAACAGGACAAACTTTTACATTTTTAATTAATCACTTTGGTGATCGAATTGAAAAGGTAGTAAGAGGCTCTCTTGATAATGAATATGAGAAGGGTCGTACAATGCTTGACTTCGTTTATAAATGGGATCTAAGTGAAAATCTAACGATCAAAGGAAAAGCCAGTAACTTAACTAATGAGCCAGTTGAATTCACTCAAAATGATCAAGTTATCGAAAGTTATAAAACAGGTATCGATGCTTCAATTGGAGTTGATTACGTATTCTAATAAATCATAAATACTTAAATACTTAATTACTAAGCCAGCTATAAGCTGGCTTTTTTATTTTTAAATAAAATATATTTTTATATTGATTAATATAACTGTCATAAAACAAAGATAAGTTAGTTATCACCGAAACATAATAAATTTGTTAAAACTAAATCAGAGGACTGATAATGAAAAAACAAACTCTATTGGCAACAGCGATTCTAAGTGCAACTCTAGTGGGTTGTGGCAGCGATAGCGATTCAAATGATGTGGTTGATAAATCATTCACACCTTGTGCTGATTCAGCAACAGAATGTGTACTTAAAGGTGTACTAAAAGAAGACTTCACTTTAAAAGCAGGTGTTGAATACACGCTAGATGATGTTTTCCAAGTTGGTGAAGGTAACGGTACGATTGAAGATGCAGCAGGGATTGCAGCCGTTAAGGCTGCCGGCGTAACACTTACAATAGAACCTGGTGTTGAAGTTAAAGCAAATGACGACGGTGTATTGCTTGTTACTCGTGGATCTAAATTAAATGCAGAAGGTACTGCTGCTAATCCAATTACATTTGCTTCATCAGATGCTGGTTATGACGGTACTGGCGAATGGGGCGGTGTTGTAATTCAAGGTTTTGCGCCACAATATGGTGCTGGTAACACGGGTGTGTGCGGTACAGTTGTTTGTAACGTTGCTGGTGAAGGTGGTGACTTTGTTGGTAACTATGGTGGTGCTGATAAAGCAGATAACAGTGGTGTAATCAAATACGTACGTATTGCCGAAGCAGGTAAAGTTGCGGGCCCTAATAATGAGCTTAATGGCTTAACTCTTCAAGGTGTTGGTCACGGTACCACTGTTGATTACGTGCAAGTACACGGTAACCTAGATGATGGTATCGAATGGTTCGGCGGTACTGTAAATGTTACTCACGCTGTTCTTACTAATAATGATGATGACGATATCGATTTTGATGAAGGTTACCAAGGTAACATTCAGCATGTAATCATCATGAAGGACCAAGATGATGCTCGCACTGGCCCATACGGTTCTAACGATCCTCGCGCAATCGAAGCTAACTCGTCTGATACCGATTACGTGCCTCAAACTGCGGCGACCATTGCAAACGTTACAATTTTAGGTAGTAAAATTAACAACGTTGTAGATAAAGAAGAGCCAGGCATGCGTCTACGTGGTTCTGTAACGGCTAACATCTACAATACCGTAGTGGCTGGTTTTACTGATCAATGTGTTCGCATCGACTACTCTGATCACGATGGTGATTCTAAGTTGGCTGATGGTACAACATCTAACCCAGATGCTACTGATAAAATTGCTTCTGTGGTTAACCTAACAAACATTGTGGCATCAGATTGTGGCTCTACTTTCAAAAAAGAAAATCCTGATACAAATGTTAACCTAGTTGAAGCTGATATTGCGTTTGATACTGCCTTTGCATTAACTAGCAATGGTACAGTTGCTTCTACTACTCCTGTTGCAACGGATAACGGCTCAAACTTCGTATTCGATACCACTACTTATGTAGGTGCAGTTGCACCAGGCCAAGCAGCTGCTACCGCTTGGTATGCAGGTTGGATCATTGATGGTTCATTGGACCGTTAATTTCTAAAAACATGAAAACGGCACCTAAGGGTGCCGTTTTTTTTTGCCTGCAATTTACGATATTTAAATCCTAATATTTCACTTGTGTGACAGCTTGTAATATCCCATACACAAAACTGAAAATTCTTTGAAACCAGACTGTCATGTAATATCGCTGTCACAAAAGCGGCGTATCTTCAATCCTGTCAATCATTACTCTAGCTCTCATTAAAGAGCGTTAATAAATAACAGGAAATATTGTATGCCGTTTCACAATAAAGCCAGCTGCTTATTAGCAAGCGCTTTCCTCACGGTAGGCGTAATGCATGCACAAGCCGCCGATATGGATCAAGCCATTAATAAAGGCGTAGATCGTGTTGGTAAGGCACAACAAGCCCAAGTTAAAATCGATCACGTTGACGGTGAAACCCGTTCAATGGAGCGCGAATACCGCAGTGTTGTAAAAGAAGTTGAAGGCTTAAATGTTTATATTGAACAGTTAAACAAGCAGCTTTTAAATCAAGAATCAGAATTAGTTAAAATTGATGAAAGCATTCGCCAAGTAACTTTAATAGAACGTCAAATTACCCCGTTAATGCTGCGTATGATTGATGCGATTGATCAATTTGTAAAAGCGGATATTCCTTTTTTAATCGAGCAGCGCACTAAACGTGTTGAAAAAATTAAAGACATGATGGGTCGATCAGATGTTACGGTTGCCGAAAAATATCGTAAAGTGATGGAAGCCTATCAAACTGAAATTGATTATGGTCGAACCATTGAGTCTTATCGCGGCGATGTTGTCATTGATGGCACCTCTCGCGAAGTGGATTTTCTACGTACTGGTCGCATCTCACTAGCTTACCAAACCCTTGACGGTCAAAAGCTAGGTGTTTGGAATGCCAAAACCAGCCAATTTGAAGCATTAGATTCTTCATACAAAAGTAAAATTATGATGGGTATTCGTATTGCCCGTGAACAAGCAGCACCTCAGTTAATTAAAGTGCCGGTTGCTGCCCCTGTTGTTGTCACTGCGGAGGCGAAATAATGAAACTACGTAATCTATTTGCAATCGGTGCGGTTGCGGTTTCTTTGATGATGCCTGTTCATGCAAATGATGCAAAAACAGGTTTGGATATGGACGCGCTGCTGACGTTAGTGAAGGAAGGTCAGGCACGTGATAACGCTGAATTTAATGCTCGTATGAAGCGTTTTAATATCGCTAAGTATGATCAAGAAAACCTATTAAAGACTGAAAAACAAGAGCGTACCCGTTTAGAAAATGAAAGCGCTGAAAAAGAGAAACGTTTTGCACAAAACGAAGAAAAAATTAATTTGGCCCAAGAGCGCTTGAATGAACGTTTAGGCTCCCTTAAAGAAATGTTTGGTGTGTTGCAGCAGGTTGCTGGTGATACACAGGGCGTATTTGAAGGATCTGTAATCAGCTCACAAGTTGAAGGCCGTGAAGTTTTCTTAACTAATTTAATTAAATTAGCCGGTTCTTCTTCAGAGCTTCCAAGTATCGATAACCTTGAACAACTTTGGTTTGAGATGCAGCGTGAAATGACACTAACAGGTGATATTGCAAAATACCAAGCATCAGTTGTATTACCAAGCGGTGAGACGGTTGCTAAAACCGTGACCCGTGTCGGTGGTTTTAATGTGGTAGCAGAAGGTAATTACCTAGTTTGGGATCTTGAAGCTAAAAAGTTAGTTGAGTTAGAAGTTCAACCTGGTTCTCGCTATAACGGCCCTGCATCTGAGCTTGAAAATGCAACAACTGAAATGACCGGTTTTTGGATTGATCCAAGTCGTGGCCAGTTGCTTAAAATCATGGGACAAACAGCCGGCTTAACAGAACGTATTCAGCAAGGTGGTGTGGTGGGTTACATTATTTTAGCTCTGGCTATTATTGGTGTGATGCTGTCATTGATTCGTATGACATGGCTAACCGCTGAATCTAAACGCATTAAACAACAAATGGAAAGTGATTCCCCGTCTGATAATAACGCACTGGGTCGTGTGATGGCGGCTTACCATGCAAATAGCCGTGCGGACACTGAGACCCTAGAGCTGCATTTAGGTGAAGCTATTTCAAATGAAATTCCACGTTTAAGCAGAGGCATTAACTGGATCAAAATTATCTCTGTGGTTGCGCCTTTACTTGGTTTACTAGGTACTGTAACAGGCATGATTGATGTATTTGAAACCATGTCTTTGTTTGGAACAGGCGACCCTAAATTGATGGCTGGCGGTATTTCACAAGCATTGGTAACCACGGTATTAGGTCTTGTTGCAGCGATTCCATGTGTGTTCTTACATACCATGACAAACAATAAGAGCCGTGAGTTGATCCAAATTTTGCAAGAGCGTGCGACAGGTATTTTGGCCCGTAAAGCAGAAGAAGAATATCAAGCAAAGGCGGCTTAAATTATGTTTTATGACGCGTATGAACAAGTATATTTATTTACAGAGCGTGGCGGTGACGTTGTCTTAGCCATCTTAGGTTTAATATTTTTACTTTGGTTGTTTATTTTAGAGCGCGTTGCCTACTTTTCTATGAGCCATAAAGAGCTGGTGTCTAAAGCGATTGCCGAATGGGAATCACGCAAAGAAAGAACCAGTTGGCATGCACACCAAATCCGTTTGGATTTGGTGGCAAATGTAGAAATGGGATTAGAAACCAATACACGTACGATCAAGATGCTAGTGGGTCTTTGTCCGTTATTTGGTTTGCTAGGTACGGTAACAGGCATGATTGAAGTTTTTGATGTGATGGCATTTATTGGCAATGGCAGCCCAAGGGCGATGGCTTCAGGCATATCAAAAGCCACGATTCCAACGATGGCAGGCATGGTGGGTGCGTTAACAGGTTTGTTTGCTCAATCGTTGATACAACGTTACACCAAACGTCAAAAGTCACACATTGAAGATAAATTAACATTTGATCACTAATCATTTAGTGATGGTTTTGAGGAATACATTATGAGACGCGGATTTCAAAATCTGACGCCAGAAGCAGAAGAAGGTGAGATTGATATTACGCCAATGTTGGACGTTGTATTTATCATGTTGATCTTCTTTATTGTAACGGCATCGTTTGTTAAAGAGTCTGGCATTGAAGTTAACCGACCTGACGCGAGTACATCAGCGGCAAAACCACGAGCCAATATTTTAATTGCCATTAATGAAGGTGGTGAGATTTGGATTAACAAGCGCCAAGTTCAAGAGAGCCAGGTGCGTGCAAACATTGAACGTTTACATGCTGAAAATCCACAAGGAACCGTGGTTGTACAAGCTGACGAAGAAGCCAAAACCAAAACTTTAGTAGCGGTTATGGACGCAGCTAGAGCGGCGGGTGTGTACGATGTTTCACTTGCAACGGAGTCACCATAACATGTTGAATGCAGCCCCTCGATTTGGATTAGCCATGGCTGTTGCAGCGGGTGTGACATTTTGTGTCGCACTTATGATGCAGGGTTTGATTTCATCAGGTGGATCTGTAATCGAAGAAAACGATTTTGGCAAGCTGGTTGAGTTTGTTCATGTTCAACAAGATGACGAAATTCACACCAAAAGTCGTCAACCTAAAAAACCACCGGCACCACCACAAGAACCTGAAAAGCCAGAAATGTCGAAACCTGAATTTGATCGCAGCTCAAGTGATATGGATATTGGCGGCCTAGATTTAGGCGCTGATTTAAGTGTTGATGCAGGTCTTGCTGGCAGTGGCGGTGATGGTGAGTATTTGCCTATTGTTAAAGTTGCGCCTCAGTATCCACGTCGAGCGGCACAAAAAGGCATTGAAGGGTATGTGGTACTTGAATTTACGGTGAGTAAATTAGGCACAGTGGTGGACCCCCAAGTAATTGAAGCGGACCCACCTAATATTTTTAATCGTGCCGCTATTAGTGCGGCTAAAAAATTCAAATATAAGCCAAAAATTGAAAATGGCGAAGCCGTTGAAGTGAAGGGTATTCGTAATATTATTCGCTTTGAACTTGATAAAAGCAGTAAGTGAGGTAGAAATTATGAAGCACTCTATGGTTTCAGTATTATTACTAGCATCACTGATATTTGGTGTGACATCTGTTACACCTGTTTCGATATCAAAAAGCTATGCAGCTGAAGAAGAAAAGAAGCCTCGTCGTGTGAAACGTGCTCAAACCATGCGCCCAGCGATTTATAAAAAACTAGATAATGTTCGCCAGCTTTCTGATGAAAAGAAATATGAAGAAGCATTAGAGTATGTGAAAACAATCCAAAATATTCCACGTAACTCTTATGAAACGGCCATGACATGGAACATGGTGGCTTATGTTGAATTTAATCGTGAAAATTATGCAGCTGCAGTCAATGCTTATAATCAAGTACTAGCGACTAAAAACCTGCCTGAAAGCTTGGAGCAAACAACGCTTTATAGTGTAGCGAAACTGTATTTGATCCAAGAAGATTATAAAAAATCGATTACCGCTTTAAATAAATGGTTTTCCGTTGTTGAAAAGCCAGGGCCTGAGGCTTATATCTTACGTGCACAAATGAACTATCAATTGGAAAACTATAATCAAGCGTTACCGGATGTTAAAAAAGCCATTGCTATTGTCCAGCAGCAAGGTAAACAGCCCCGTGAGAGTTGGTTGTTAGTTGAGCGTGCAGTTTATTACCAAAACAAAGATTTTAATGCCATGGAGCGCACCTTAAAAGATTTGATTACCTTGTATCCAAAACCACAATACTGGATTCAATTGGGGGCTGTTTATAACGAGCTGGGCAAACCTGAAAAAGAATTGTCAGTGATTGAAACAGCGTACGAGCAGGGTTTGCTTGGGAAGGAAACCCACATCATCAGTTTTGCTCAAGCCATGCTGTCTCAAGAGGTGCCTTATAAAGCGGCTCAGGTTTTAATTAAAGGTATTAAAGCTGGTGTAGTTGAACAAACGGGCAAAAATCTTTCATTATTGGGTGATGCCTTAATGATTGCCAAAGAATACGACGAAGCCATAAAAGTTATGACGCAGGCGGCCGATGAAACCCAAGCCGGTAAAGATTTTTACAAGTTGGCTCAAATTCATACTGAGCGTCAAGAATGGCAGCTTGCCCTTGAAAATGTAAAGCAGGCACTAAAAGATGAAGGCTTTAAAAATCAAAATGAAGCGCTAATTTTGAAAGGCTTAGTGCAATTTAACCTTAACGACCTAGATGCGGCAAAGGCCACGTTTACTCAAGCTAAGGCTTTTGCTGAAATTGAAAAATCTGCGTCACAGTGGTTGGGCTATATCGAAGGTGAACAAAAGCGTCGTAACTATATGGCTAGTGGGATTTGAACTCAGTTATTAATAATAAAAAGTGCAAGGGATTACCTGTAAGCACTTAATACATGCTAATTACCGTTAGCCCTAAAATAAAACCGACTCACGAGGTCGGTTTTTTTATGCAGCCAAGCTACTAAATTAATGAAAGAAATCTTTATCAATGTCTTTCAATTGTTCGCTCATTAATTCTTCTTCTGCTGATTTTCCTGGGATGGCGTGCTCTTCATTTGCCCATTGGCCAAGATCAATTAAACGACAACGATCGGTGCAAAATGGGCGAAACTTTGACTCTTCATTCCATTCCACTTCTTTAGAGCAGGTGGGGCAGTTAACTTTCATACTGTTTCTCACTTAACCTTAAATACTGCTGATTGAGTTGAGCCACTTGCTGCTGCAAGTGTTCTAGAGTTTGATTATTGATGATCACATCATCTGCAAAGCTTAATCGTTTATCGCGATCCAGCTGGCTAGCAATAATGGCTTCTACTTGAGCTTGTGGGTTATTGTCGCGCTTGCATGTACGTTTGAGTTGCAATTCCACCGGCACATCTACTACTAATACTCGGTTCACCAGCTCATGCTGGCCAGATTCTATTAAAAGTGGCGACACTAAAATTGAGTAAGGGCTCGTACTATTTTGTAGGCCACGTAATATTTCTTCACGAATGAGTGGGTGGGTGAGTTGTTCAAGCCACTTTTTAGCATCGGCATCTTTGAAGATAATCTCACGCAATTTTGCACGGTTTAACGAGCCATCTTCAAGTACTATGTTTTCACCAAAGTGTTGCTTGATTTGCTCTAAGCCAGTTGAACCTTTTGCAACCACTGTGCGTGCTGCAATATCGGCGTCAATCACATCAATGCCTAACTTGGCAAATTCATTGGTAACCGCCGTTTTACCGCTACCTATACCACCAGTTATACCAACGATAAGCATGGATTAAATACCCATAAATGAGAAATAAAGCTGGGTAATTTGCTCACCCCAAACGGCGGCGATGAATCCAGCCGCAGCCAAATAAGGGCCAAACGGAATTGGGATGTTTTTATCACGGCCTAAAATCAAAATCATAGCAACACCAACAACGGCACCCACAGCGCTTGATAATAGAATGACCATAGGTAGTGCTTGCCAACCAAGTAATGCACCAATAGCCGCTAGTAATTTAAAGTCACCATACCCCATGCCTTCTTTGCCAGTGACAATTTTAAATAACCAAAAGATTGACCACAAAGAGAGATAACCGACTAGCGCACCGTAAACTGCGCTTTCAAGTGTCGTAAAAACCTGAAAACTGTTTGCAAAAAGACCAATCCAAATAAGCGGCAAAGTGAGACTGTCGGGCAGTAAATATTCATCTAAATCAATGAGAGTTAAGGCCACTAAAAAATAAGTGAAAATAAGCAGAGTTACAGTTTGTAGAGAAGCTCCAAATTGAAAAGCAATAAACAACCCTAATAGACCGGCAACCGCTTCAACAATTGGATAACGTGCACTAATGGCTGTTTTACAGTTGGCGCATTTACCTTTTAACCAAAGATAACTAATAACCGGGATGTTTTGCCAAGGCTTAATACTGGCTTTACATTTAGGGCAGCTCGAATGAGGTAGCATTAAATTAAATGCTGGCTCGTTTTGTAGTTTTTTGTACTCGGCTTCTTGTTCGGTTATCTCAAGATAATCGGCTTTTGCTTGTTTGCGCATCATGATGGGTAAGCGATACGCCACCACGTTTAAAAAGCTACCTACGCATAAGCTGAATACAAGGACGCAGCTGTAAAATAAAACAGGGTTTTGGATAAAAACATCAAACATACTGGGCTACTTAAAGAATGAATAGTGTATTAGAAACCAAAGGCGACCATTTACATGGCGTCGCCCATGGTGAAAATAGGCAGATACATTGCGATAAGTAGACCACCTACCACAACCCCTAAGAAGGCCATTACAAGTGGTTCTATCATAGAGGTTAAACCATCTACCAAATTATCTACTTCATCTTCATAGTAGCTGGCGACTTTTTCTAACATGGCATCAAGGGCGCCAGACTCTTCACCAATAGCAACCATCTGAACAACCATATTTGGGAAAACACCAGTAGCACGAATGGCGGCATTCATTTGAGTACCAGATGAGACTTCATCTTGAATTTTTAAGATTGCGTCACGGTACACAACGTTACCGGAGGCTTCTGCCACGCTTTCTAGTGCGTCTACCAAGGGCACACCCGCTGCAAATGTTGTACTTAGTACGCGGCCAAAACGAGCCACCGCACTTTTTTTCATGATCTCACCTACAATGGGCAGTTTAAGTACGAGCTTGTCTTTTTCTTCAGCGACTTTTGGGCTTCGTTTAATCGCTTCTTTTAGTCCAAAAAATAATGCAATGATAGAACCAAATAAAACTAAGTAATTTTCTTGTAGCCATTCAGATAACATAACGACAAATTGAGTAGCAGCCGGAAGTTCACTACCAAAACTAGAAAACATGCCCTGAAAAGTCGGTACTACTTTAACGAGAAGTATAACGGTAACAACGGCAGCTATAATTAAAGTAACCATTGGGTATTTAAGTGCTTTAGATACTTTTTGTTTTAATGCTTCAGATTTTTCTTTATAAACTGCAACACGATCCAGCATTTGCTCTAAAGCACCTGACTGTTCACCAGATTCAATCAAAGCACAGGTTAAATCATCAAACTGTTTAGGGTGCTTTTTTAAGCATGACGCAAAATCATTACCAGCAGAGACATCATCCTTGACGCTTAAAACCACTTTTTGCATGGCTGGGTTTTCTAAACCATCTGCAACAATTTCTAGACCTTGCATAAGAGGTACACCAGACTTAGCCATAGTGGCTAACTGACGCAAAAAAATGGTGATATCTACATTTTTAATTTTTTTAGAGCCGCCACCACCGCCGCCACCAATACCAAACAAGCCTTCGGATTTACGACGGATCTTTTTTGGTAGGATACCTTGCTTACGTAATTGCGCTTTAACAATAGCTGAGTTTTCACCCAGCATTTCGCCATCAATTTTTTGTCCGCGCTTGTTAACACCTTCCCATTGAAAGGTAATGGTTTTCGTTTTAGCCATGTTGAATTCCTATTACCCTGATGTCACACGGTTGGCCTCTTCAAGGCTAGTTACACCTTGAGCCACCTTCATAAGAGCGGATGTTCTTAAATTATTAAAGCCTTCTTTACGGGCTACATCGGCAATCTGGATTGCGTTTCCGCCTTCCATGATAATACGGGAGATAGCATCTGTGATGCGAACCACCTCATAAATACCAACTCGCCCTTTATAGCCACCACTGCAGGCGTCACAACCAACCGGTTTGAAAATGGTGGCCTCTGCAAGCATCTCATCGGTAAAGCCAGCTTGTTTAAGTGCTTCATTGGGAATATCGGCTTTAGTTTTACAAATACTGCATAAACGACGACCAAGACGCTGAGCAATAATTAAACTAACAGACGTAGCAATGTTAAAAGCCGGTACACCCATATTAGCCAAGCGAGTTAGGGTTTCAGGGGCACTGTTGGTGTGTAAGGTAGATAGTACTAAGTGACCGGTTTGGGCCGCTTTAATGGCAATACCTGCCGTGTCTAAATCTCGAATCTCACCCACCATGACGATATCAGGGTCTTGGCGTAAAAATGAGCGCAGAGCTTCGGCAAAATCTAAACCTACTTTGGCATTTACGTTTACCTGGTTGATGCCTTCAAGGTTAATCTCTACTGGGTCTTCGGCGGTGGATATGTTGGTGCCTTCAACGTTGAGGATATTCAGACCCGTATAAAGTGATACCGTTTTACCAGAGCCTGTTGGTCCTGTTACTAAGATCATTCCTTGTGGCTGAGCGAGCGCATCCATATAGAGCTTTTTCTGATCAGGCTCATAACCAAGTGCATCGATACCAAGCTGTGCACTGGATGGGTCTAATATCCGCAATACAATTTTTTCGCCCCAAAGAGTTGGCAACGTGTTGACACGAAAGTCGATGGCTTTGGTCTTGGATATTTTCATTTTGATACGGCCATCTTGAGGCACGCGACGCTCTGAAATATCCATTTGCGACATCACTTTTAAACGCGCCGCAATTTTACCTGAAAGATTAATGGGCGGTGATGCTACTTCGTGTAATACACCATCGGTGCGATAACGTACGCGATAGCGTTTTTCGTATGGCTCAAAGTGTAAATCGGAAGAACCAAGTTTGATGGCGTCCAAAAGCATTTTGTTGATAAAGCGAACGATAGGCGCTTCATCGCCGGTAGCGTCATCTTCGGTTTCTTTCTTTTGTGGTTCGTCTTCTTCTAGGTCAAGGTCTTCACCTAGATCATCAAAGGCCGAGTTGCCCGCCTGTAGCTTTTCTAGAATGATATTGAGCTTATCAAACTCAACCACGGTGGCATCGACGGTCATGCCTGTAGCGAACTTGACATCATCAAGGGCAGACATATCAGACGGGTCCGCTTGAGCTAAATGCAGACGGTTACCCCGTTTAAAAATGGGGATAACTTTATGTTTCTCTAGTAATTCAGCATTCACTAAGTCAATGGCGAAATGCTCTGGGTCCATGGCGGCCAAATCAAGGTAAGGTAAGCCAAATTCATCCGACACCAGCATAGCCACATCTTTAGCTTTACATACACCAGATAACAGACTGTGCATGATAAACGAACGGTGTTCTTTGCTGGCTTCTGTGGCTAGGGTTAGTGCTTGTTGTTCACTGACTAATTTTCGTTCGACAAACTGTCGGGCGATGCCGCTAATATTGGACATATTACGAGTATTCTTGTTGTAATTTGCGTCTAATGATACCGCTTTTAGCAGATTTAAACAGTGTTGTAAGTGGAATTTATCAAACCTAGGGATAATAGCAAAAGCCTAGGTATTAGGCATAAAAAAACCCGCCTAAGCGGGTTTTTGATACTTAGCTAAACTTAAGATTAAAGTTTAGGAGAGTACTTTGGAGATAGAGTACTAGAAGTATTATCTACCGCAAATTGAACAGCACCAGTATTGGCGTTAAGAGTTACATCAATAACCACTGTTTTACCTTGAAGGTTAGTGTTTTTCGCAGTAGCGGTGAAAGTAACGGTGATTTCTGTACCGCTCCAACCAACAGAAGCTACATCGCCAATTGCGAAAGAACTTGCAGTCCAAGCAGTTGCACCATCAGAGTAACCTTCAGTGTGTAACGCAGCAAAGTTAGCTGGAAGTGCATTAAAACGTGCACCGTATTCAGCAATGGCGTTTTGTAACGGGCGCATAGAAGATGTTACTTCTGTGGCTGCATCAGTACGGGTGATGTAAGTTTGGTATTGAGGTACCGCAACAGACGCTAAGATACCGATGATTGCTACCACAATCATTAATTCAATAAGGGTAAAACCTTGTTGACCTTTCATAGTAGACCGCTCCACTTAATTTATTATTTATTGGTTTGTTTATAATTTAGCCAGTTGATCTGGCTTTATTATTGGTTTTATACAGCAGGTCTTGTGCCAACTGCTAAGGAACAGTATTCCTGATTTTTATGTCAAAATAAAGACTCTAAATAGCGAAAAAGCATACCGAGTGTGCATATATAATGTGAAGTAAATCAATAATGTACATTAATTGCTCGAAACAGGTTGTTAGCGTATGACAATTTTTGTCACATGCTGACAAACATTATCTGTTATTTGCAGTTCTCATCGTTTTTATCGTGCCATCGACACCATGCCATTAAATATTCTAGCCTATTGTCTTTGAATGCTTTTAGGTCTGGGTAAGACTCAAATGTGTTGTCAGTCGTGTTAAATATGTAATAACCATCATCTTCCAGAGTGATTACATGGCTGTTATTTCTAATACCGATTCTCTTTTGAGCAATGGCGTCTCCAATTTTGTCTGCTTTTATTTCGACAAGGCCCAATTGATTGATTGTGTAACGCTCTAATAGTGGGCTAATAACAGTAACAACATTGTCTGCGGTGACGTCTTTTGCATCAAAAACGGTTCCCGTTTCGATTGGCAGCCAGCGATCTTGAGGTAACTTGGGGTTGCTGAGATTCAGACCATCAGTAGATTCATGAGGAAGACCTAAGCTGGCTAATATGGTCGGGCTTATATCGGCAAGACTGGCTAGTTTATAGGTGTTTTCATATAGAGCTTGTGGGTTTGGAAAGTCCTTAAAGGCCAATAAAATGCGATTGGCATTATCCGTTACTAAATCAGAACCATGACCTGCAATACGGCGAGTGAATGCTCGTTGTTCTTTAATGGAGGTAAAAACTGGGTTTTCACCTTCCCATGCTTCACCATGATCAGATAAAAAAATGATTCGGCTATTTTCAAGGTAACCCTTTGATTCAAGGCTAGTCATTAACTCTCTTATTTGATCGTCAACGGCTTGAAGGTTAGAGGGGTAATAAGGCTGGCGATAGCTGAAGTCAGCAGGATACCGAGTTGAGAATTTGTAGGGCCAATGGGCTAGACAAAAATGTACAGCCAAGAAGGTAGCTTGATCAGCAATAGGTAGCTGAGTGTTAATTAAATGCGAGAAGCTATCTGCTCTATAAGTGGTGTGAATGGCCCGATTTGCGTAAATCTCTGGAATGAGAATGCGAGAAGGGCTCCATAATGATAATAAGTTAATTAATGGATAGTCTGCAATTAGGCCGATAATAAAGTCGGATGCGCCCATGCGAGGACTGATGATGTTATCTATACCTTGATGGGTGCCTATGTTGGCGAATCGAGTTTCATCATAGGCAAAAATGGATTTGTAGCCATGTTCTTTAAGTTGATTTGGCAGATAGTTTTCTGTTGGCGTTAGATTAGTGCTGGGTAATAGGTTGATTCGGGCACCATGATTTATTGGGTATTTGCCTGTTAAGATTGTGTTCCATGCTGGAAACGTTCTACCTAGTTCGGTGTAGCTATTGTCGAAAATAATTGACTGTGTCAGTTGTGAGTACAAAAAAGGCATGTGGCTTTTTAGTAGGTCACTCCTTAGGGAATCAATGCCGATTAAAATAATGTTGGGTTTATCTTGTTTGGCTTGTTTGAGATCAGGATCAATACTGATTGGCTCATGTTGAAATTTATCTATACACAATACAAGTATTGGGGTGATTATGAAGATCACCTTGGCTTTAAATTTAACCTCTTTTTGAAAGGCAATAAAAATAAAAGGGATAAAGAAAATCGCCCAGCATATTAATGTTGATAAGTGATGTTCCGGCCAAACTCTAAAAGACTGTGCTAGGTGAGAAGAGTGTTGAAAGTATGCACTATTTAGTATTAATAATGTGCTATTTGATATTAGTGCCCAAGCCAGTATCGCAAGTTTTTCATTGTTTAAATATTCCACCGTTAATGGCAATTTACTAAAAAAAATAGCGAACCGTGCATTGCACCATATGAAAACTGCACTAATGATTACTGAAACTAGCAAAAACTGAGCTAGATAAATAATAACTGAAGAGTTAAGTATCTCGTTAACAGATATGAAAGAAGATATTTCACTATTGTGGCTTTTAGATAAAAATAGTGTGAGATTCTCAATTACGCCATTAGCCTGGAATATGCAAAATACCAAGCTAAATAAAAGATATGAAAATAGTAAATTATTTTTATTCATTTGATGCTGCCATGGAAATCTTTGATGTTGAAATTCTTTAAATCTTCTCTTCTACAGTGTGTTTCAATGTCTTTTGTTAGATGCAAAGTGTCTTTTGAGTCAATATATTCCGTTAGGAAATAATTGCATTTCATCGGCCCATGTTTTTGCCCTAACTTAACCGCTTTTTCTCTTAGTTCCGGTATTACCTTGTCACCGTATAACCATTTCATAGGAAAATAGTAGCTTGGGAAATCTTCGACTTGAATTAGTTGTTGTGGATCAATAAGTTCAACTTGTTGTTCTGTGTATGTGGCCCAGTGTTGTTTTAAGAAAAATATAGAGACTAGGCAGGATACTAATAGAGACAGTGGAATGTATTTATTTGGTTTAATTTGATTGGCGGCTGTGAAAGATAAGCTGAATATGATGGCTAGGTAAATAAGTGAAAAATTATAATAAAAATGACCGTCGACAGTCGACCCAATAATAAAACTTAGCACTGAGACCCTACTTAAGATAATAATGGTGTTCTTGTTTTGTACTGGTTGGTTTTTACTCCAAATATTTAGGGTGTTAATAAATAGTAATATTAATAAGGCGAATCCAACAAAACCGTATTCGCTTATAAGTTGAAATAAGCTGCTGTGAGGGTGAACTGTATTTGTAAGTATGGTTGGTGATACATATGTATAGCCGTTGGGGCCGAATCCAAATAAAACATTATGATTAATGCCTGCTTCGAAAGCTTTTAACCAAATATCTAGGCGGCCGGATGAGAGAGAGTTGGCTTCAATTACGTCTGTATGTTGAAAATTTAAAAACCATAGGCGAAACGGATTTAATGATTCACTAATAGATGGAAATTGCAGGGCAATAATCCAGCCAATCAAAAAAGATGAGGTAATGATAAAGGCAATTTTAGGCGTAGATTTGTAGAAGTAATAAATGGCGGCAATGGATATTAATGAGGCGAAGTAAGTGCCTCGTGAACATGTCCATATTATAAAGCCCCAATAAAGGCTGAGCAATGCAATGGTAATGAGGGTTTTATTTTTTAAGTTGTAAAGTAGTGGTAGAAATAAAAAGGGTAAAAAACAAATTAAAATAAAACCGGAGTGCCTTATATTGTTGAAAAAAGGCAGTTGTGTTACCCAGTCGATGGAATATGGATCATCTGCTATATACCAAGCACAAAAAATGTAATAAATAACCCAAACAAACGTAAAAACAAGAAACCATGCCATTTTTTCTTGTTTTTGAGTTTGGGATAAAAATACCCATATGCTATAGGCAAACATGCAATGAATGAGGTATTCAATTTGTTTGATTAACGATGGGTAAAAGTGCTCACTGAGATAGGCAGAAAGAAACCCCGAGATATGCCAGCCGCAAATTGCTAGAAGTAGGTACGCTCCCTGCTTCGTTACTCTTGGGTGCTTGCCAAAAATGCTAATGAAAATAACAAAAACAAGCTCGACTAAAGTAATTACGGCACCATCAAACCCTGTTTGAGCAAAGTGCGGAAACAGAATTTTTTGATACAAGCTAAACCAAGGTGTCAGCAATAAAAAAGCAAGAATAATCTTGCTTAGTTGGGGGGATAACGAAACCATAATTCTTCTTATTTTAGTAGTTGGGCTTTCAAACCATACGCATGGATAAATCCACGGCTTTGATGTCTTTGGTTAATGTTCCAATGGAAATAAAGTCCACGCCGGTTTCAGCGTTGCTCACTAGGGTTTTATCTGTGATGTTGCCGCTGGCTTCTAATTTTGCTTTGCCGTTAGTGTGTTTGACCGCTTGCTTGGTTTCTTCAATGGTAAAGTTATCCAGCATGATGATATCAGCACCCGCTTCGAGTGCTTGGTTTAGTTCGTCAAAGTTTTCAACTTCTACTTCTATCGGTTTACCTGGCGCGATGATCTTGGCTTGTTCAATGGCTTGTTTAATTGAGCCACAGGCATTGATGTGATTTTCTTTAATTAAAAAGGCGTCGTATAAACCAATGCGATGATTAAAGCAGCCCCCTTGGGTGACGGCATATTTAAGAGCGTTGCGCATACCCGGAATGGTTTTGCGGGTATCTAATAATTTTACTTGGGTGTGTTTTACTTGCTCACTGTAATGAAAACACTTGGTGGCAACGGCAGATAAGGTTTGTAAAAAATTAAGTGCCGTGCGCTCGCCGGTTAGTAAACTGCGAGAGGCGCCTTTTAGTTCGAATAAAGTTTCGTTAGGTTTAACTTGTTGGCCGTCTTTAACATGCCAGATGATTTCCACCGTATTATCAAGTTGTTTGAATACTTCATTCACCCATTCACAGCCGGCAATGGTGGCCTTGTCGCGGCTAATAATGCGAGCATGGCTTTGTTTGTTTTCTGGAATCAGCTGCGCAGTAATATCCCCAGAACCAATGTCTTCAGCCAGTGCCAGTTTGACGCCTTGCTCTATATCAGCTTGGATGTGCTCGAGTGTTAGGTTCATGATTTAACTACTTTTAACAAATAAGGTGAAAGCGCTGACCCGTTGCCGACTGTCTCTGCTTTATATAGGTAATAATTTCGGCAGATATAGCGAATAGGGCGATGTTCTCGGTAGAGTTCAGCAAGCCTAAAAAAGGGTGGATTTTATACTGAATAACCCAGAAGTGCACTGCCTGCAGCCAAATCATGGTCGTAACTGTGATATGGGTAGAAGTGTATAGAGGGTACTTTTGAGGCGTATCTTGCTAATTCGCCTAATTTCATCAATGCTAGGCTTTTATTTTTTGTGGCCAATCGACAGTGAAGATACAAAACCATAGGTTATGTGAAGCCCATTGGCAGCCTTCGCCTAACTATAATCAGCGCCCAGAATCCATGGCGGTTTCTATGTTGGTGGTACATAACATCAGCCTGCCTCCTAAGCAATTTGGAGGCTCCTATATTGAGGATTTCTTCTGTAATCAGCTTGATTGCAGTGCGCACCCATATTTTGATGAAATAAAAGACCTGCAGGTAAGTGCGCACTTACTTGTTAAGCGTGGAGGTGAGTTAGTGCAATTTGTGCCGTTTAATGAACGTGCCTGGCATGCAGGGGTAAGTGAATTTGAGGGGGAAGCTAATTGCAATGACTTCTCCATCGGCATTGAATTAGAAGGGGCTGATGATGTGCCCTATACTCAGCAGCAGTATCAGGTGTTGGCACAGGTGACGGATTGCTTGCGTGCCCATTACCCCGATATTTTATCAAAGCGTATAGTGGGGCATGATGACATTGCGCCGGGGCGTAAAACCGATCCGGGTCCAAGTTTTGATTGGCCCTACTTTAAACAATTAATAAAAGAAGACATTTCATGAAATTTATAGTGTTGCTGTTTACGGTTTTGTTGCAGCGCCAAACCAAGCAGCAGGGATATCAGCGAAATAACGGCTGGTACTTGCGCTTGTTAAAACCATTTAAGTTAGAGCAAATGGGCACTCGTGGGCAGATACTGGTATACAGTTTACTGGTTGGCTTACCTTGCTTGCTTATTAGTTTTGGTTTGAATTATTTAAGTGGTGTGATTGGCACTATTGTTTCCATTGTGGTTCAGGTATTGCTGTTTTTATATATTTTAGGGCGGGATGATTTTAGTTCCCGCTTTAAGGATTATAAGGGCTGTTGGGGGCGTCAAGATTATCAAGGCGCTTATCACTGTGCTCAGCAGTTTTTAAGTGTGCAAGAACAGGCTCAAAGCCAAACGCCTTTGCAATTGCATCAAAGTGTTCAGCAGGCCATTGTCATGGCGTGGTTTAAGCGCTTTTTTGTGTTTGCCTTTTGGTTTTTAGTGGCAGGTGTCAGTGGTGCGTTGCTGTGTTTATTAACGTTTTGGTTTTATACCCAATCGAATGCTTTATGGGTGAAGAGTTTGTTGCATGCCTTGGCGTGGGCACCGGTTAGATTGTTAGCAGTGAGTATCGCTTTAGCGGGAGATTTTGTGCAGAGCTTTTCTACGGCTAGTCGCTTTATGTTTGATTTTGAAAGCTCAAGCCAGCACGTCTTACAAGAAACCATGTTTAAGCATGACGAGCGCACCGATGAAAGCTTTGACTGCACTCAAGCCGTTTCCGAATTAGAAGAAAGCAATCAGTTGATGCAACGCTGCGCCGTTATTTGGTTGCTGGTGGTGGCATGTTTAACGGTGTTTGCTGGTTTTTAATCGTTTGTTGTTTGTTTAACCATGCGGCGCCGCGAACCCCACTCGAGTCGCCGTATTGGTTTTTAACTATCTTAGTTTTTACGTTATCGCTAAAAACATATTCGCCCCAAATTGCTGGAATATCTTCGTACAAACTTTCGATGTTCGATAAGCCTCCTCCTAACACAATGACTTCTGGGTCCATTACATTGATCACACTGGCTAGGCTTTTGGCTAACCTGAGAGTGTATTGTTGATAGGCCTTTTGCGCGTCATGGTTGCTATGGCGTTGGCTGATGACTGCTTTGCTTGAAAGGTTTAAATTGAACTGTAAGGCATTTTGTTTGCTCATACCTGGGCCAGATAAATAGGTTTCAATGCAGCCTTGTTTGCCGCAGTAGCAGGTTTGTTTGGGTTCATCATCAGAATTTGGCCAAGGCAGTGGGTTGTGACCCCATTCGCCGCAAATGTGGTTTGGGCCAATGATCAGTTGTTGGTTGATCACCCAGCCACCGCCGACCCCCGTGCCGAGAATGACGGCAAATACGCTGTTGTGATTGGTACCTGCACCATCCATGGCTTCGCTTAATGCAAAGCAGTTGGCATCGTTTTCAATTTTAACGGGTCGATCTAACTGGCGGGCTAAATCTTGACGAAAAGGCTTGCCAATTAAACACGTCGTATTGGCATTTTTAATCAAACCTGTGGTTAAAGATTCGCTACCAGGGATGCCAATACCCACTGGACTATGATGGCGGTGAATATTTGATTCGCAATCAGTTACGAGCTGCTGAATCTGCTCGATAATTAGTGTGTATTGCTGAGCTGGGTTGGGGTGCTTTGGGGTATCGCAGCGCTTGCGGTAAAGCGTTTGGCCATTGTGATCCATGGCAATGATTTCAATTTTGGTACCGCCAAGGTCAATGCCTAATAAAACAGGGGGAGTGCTCATAAAAACTGCGCTGCAAGTTAATCTTCTTGGGCGCTATCATAACTGGCAAACATGATTTTGGCTTCTTCATCTGCATTAAGAATTTTAAAGCCACTGCCAAACATGGTGTTGGTAAGTTGCTCTGACCAGACGCAATGTATTGTGATTTTGCCAGAACGTTTTCTGCCGATATTGTTGGGCAAGTCAACCATGGTGCATTCTAGGGTTTCATCTATGTTTATGGCTTGGTAACTGGACATCATGACCCCGTTAACAGAGTAATCCACAAGATTGCCAAGAGATTCCCCCTTGTCATTAAACACAGAAACCATGCAGTGCAATGATTTACGGGTAAATTGGCGTTGATCTTTCATGTGACTGGCCCCTGCTGTCTATACCTTATAAGATTAGCCCTTTCACCCACAATGACAAAAACATGGCAATAATTACCCAATCCAATGTGCATTTGATTCTTGGTGGCGCCCGTTCTGGTAAGAGTGGCTACGGTGAATCCATGGCTAAACAAACTGACTTGGATGTCATTTACGTGGCGACAGCGCAAGCGCATGACCAAGAGATGAGTGAGCGTATTGCCCAGCATCAACTTGATCGCCCCAAGCATTGGCTCACTATCGAAGAGCCTTTGGCGTTGGCCGATGTTATTCAAGCTCATAGCAAGTCTAATTCGGTGGTATTGGTTGACTGTTTAACCCTGTGGTTAATGAATGTGATGCACCACGAGCTGGATTTAGCTGAACAGGTGGATGCATTGCTTGCGACTCTTGAGCAAGCGCCGGGTTTGGTCATATTGGTATCAAATGAAATCAGTATGGGGGTGGTGCCCATGGGTGAGTTATCGCGCCGTTATGTGGATAACCTTGGGCGCTTACATCAACAAATTGCAAAACACGCGCAACAGGTCACGCTCATGGTGGCGGGAATCCCAATGGCGGTTAAGTCGCGTGTGTAAACTTTTCTAATTTTTGTTTTAAGGAAGCCCCATGGCTTGGTATTTAAATAACGCAGCGCCTTTTCACAGCGACGTAGAGCAACAAGCGCAACAATATCAGTTAACCCTAACCAAGCCGCCTGGTGCGCTTGGGCAGTTAGAACAAGTGGCCACGCGTTTGGCGGGTTGTCAGGGGCAAGTGCATCCTGAGCTTAACAATATTTTTATTAGTATTTTTGCCGGTGATCATGGGGTGGCCAATCAAGGGGTTTCTGCTTTTCCGCAGGCGGTGACCACCGAAATGGTGAAAAACTTTGCCCAAGGGGGCGCTGCCATTTCAGTGCTCGCTCGTCAGTTGAAAGCACAGTTTGAGGTGGTGAACCTTGGGACCGTGTTTGAAGTGGCACCTCATACTCAGATTATTAATGCGCGCATTGCGCCAGGTACGCAAGATCTTTCACAAGTGCCGGCCATGACTCGTGAGCAACTTGAAGAGGCATTGGCTGAAGGTTTGGCAGCGGCAAATCGTGCAAAGGACATGGCGTGTGAGTTGTTTATTGGTGGTGAAATGGGCATAGCCAATACCACATCGGCCAGTGCATTGGCGGCTGCTTATTTAAAAATGCCAGCGGCTGATTTAGTGGGGCCAGGTACGGGTTTAACGGAAGATAAGCTGCCCATGAAGGCGCAGATTATTGAAGACGCAATAGCACTGCATAATGCTCAAACCCCACTTGATCAATTGCAGTGTTTGGGTGGATTTGAAATCGCAGGTCTAGTGGGGGCGTATATTGGTTGTGCGCAAATGGGCGTGCCTGTTTTAGTAGATGGATTCATTAGCAGTGCAGCAGCCTTAATGGCCCAAGCAATTAACCCAAGTATTTCACCGTGGTTGTTTTACAGTCATCAAAGTCATGAGCCGGGCCATCAAAAAGTGCTGGCGGCTTTGAATGCACAGCCATTATTAAATATTGGCATGCGCTTGGGTGAAGGCAGTGGCGCTGCCGTGGTGGTGAGCCTGATGCAAAGCGCGGTGGCGTTGCATAATCAAATGGCCACCTTTAGCCAAGCGGGCGTAAGTGAGGCTGAGGAGTAATATGGAGCAGCCCAGAAAAACCATTGATCTATTGCGTCATGGAGAGCCAGAAGGTGGCAATGTTTTTCGTGGGCGCACCAATCACCCGTTAACGGACCTTGGTTGGTCACAAATGCGAGAAGCGGTAAAAGGCTTGCAGTGGGATGTGATTATCGCAAGCCCCCTGTCGCGGTGTTGGGATTTTGCCCAAAGTCTGTCTCAAGAATTAGGTTGCGAGTTATTACAAGCTGACGGTTTACGCGAATTTGATTTTGGGGTGTGGGAAAACCAGCCCACAGAGCAGGTTTTTGCCAATGACTTTGAGCGCATCAAAGGATTGTGGGATGACCCCATGCACTTTACTGCGCCAGAAGGGGAGAGCGTGTTAGATTTTGAGGCGCGAGTATTAAAAGATTGGTTTGGGTGTTTGTCTCGTAAAGATGAACGCCAATTGATAATTTGTCACGGTGGTGTGATTCGCATGTTACTTAAAGAGGTCTTGGGTCTGCCTTACCCAAATATTAACCGTGTGGATGTGCCCTATGCGTCAATGACTCAAATAGGTGTCAATCATGGGGAGCCTTATTATTATCAGCTTTTAAAACATGGCTGATGGATTATGTAAAAAAACTACAAAAACATACTGCTTTCCAACCATGAGAAGCTATTTGAATGTCAGCTGATAGTGGTTATTCTTGTTTTCTTGCTTGGATTGGGCCTTATAATCGCAAATTAATCTTATTTTGGTTTGATACTCTTTTTTGTAAAAAAACTACATTCGTGGCGTAATTTGCCTTGCTGTGATTTGGCCGGCTCCTTAGAATCATTGTCTATACTGTTTAAATAACTCTTTATTTAGCGACCATAGGCAAGGATGAATAATGGATTCCTTTGAGCAAGATCAGGACCCAATCGAAACCAAAGAATGGCTCGATTCAATTGATAGTGTGATTCGCGAAGTGGGCATTGAACGGGCCCGCTATATTTTAGAGAGGCTCTCAGAGCGCGCCACCCGTAATGGCCTGCCATTACCATACTCCTTTGTTACCCCTTACCGAAATACCATACCTGTTAGCGAAGAGGCAAAAATGCCTGGGGATTTATTCCTTGAGCGTCGCATTCGTTCGCTGATTCGTTGGAATGCCTTAGCCATGGTGGTGCGAGCCAATCAAAGTGGTGATGATTTAGGGGGGCACATCTCCAGCTTTGCTTCTAGTGCCACTTTATATGATGTGGGGTTTAATTATTTTTTCAGAGCGCCTAATAAAACCAGCGAAAAATGCCCACTGGGCGATCTTATTTATTATCAAGGTCATATTGCACCGGGTATTTATGCGCGCAGCTTTTTAGAAGGGCGCTTAGAGAAAAAACAATTAGAAAACTTCCGCCGCGAAGTGGATGGTGAGGGTCTAAGTTCATATCCCCATCCAAGGTTAATGCCTAACTATTGGCAATTTCCAACGGTATCCATGGGGCTTGGGCCGCTTCAAGCCATTTATCAAGCGCACTTCATGCGTTACATATCGGCACGAAATTTAGTGCCGCGATTGGATCGTAAAGTGTGGGCGTTTTTAGGGGACGGTGAGTGTGATGAGCCAGAAACTTTGGGAGCCATCAACCTTGCAGGTCGAGAAAAACTCGAAAACCTTATCTTTGTCATCAACTGTAACTTACAGCGTTTAGATGGCCCTGTGCGTGGTAACGGCAAAATCATTCAAGAGCTTGAAGGCACTTTCCGTGGGGCCGGCTGGAATGTGGTCAAAGTGGTGTGGGGTCGTCATTGGGACCCACTACTGGCAGAAGACCATGACGGATTATTGCAAAAACGCATGGACGAAGTGGTGGATGGTGAGTTCCAAAACTACAAAGCCAAAGGCGGCGCATATACCAAAGAGCATTTCTTTGGTAAATACCCTGAACTTAAAGCCCGTGTGGCGGGTATGAAAGACGAAGAAATTTATAAGCTGAATCGTGGTGGTCATGATCCTTATAAAGTATATGCCGCGTACCGACAAGCGGCGGGCCACAAAGGTCAGCCCACGGTGATTCTGGCCCATACCATTAAAGGTTATGGCATGGGCGATGCGGCAGAGGGCAAGAACGAAGCCCATGGCGTGAAGAAGCTCGACATCGAAAGTTTAAAAGGTTTCCGTGATCGCTTTGATATTCCCATCAGCGACAACGACTTAAAAGACGTACCGTATTATCGCCCGCCAGAAGACAGCCCAGAAATGGTTTACATGCGTAAGCGCCGTGAAACATTGGGTGGTTACATGCCAGTGCGCACGGAAAATACAGACCCGTTACCGGTTCCGGCCCTTGATTCATTTAAAGCACAGTTAGATGGTACCGGTGATCGTGAGATTTCTTCCACCATGGCCTTTGTGCGTATATTAACGGCATTAGTAAAAGACAAGGCTATGGGTGAGCGAGTGGTGCCCATTGTGCCAGATGAAGCTCGCACATTTGGTATGGAAGGTTTGTTCAGACAAGTGGGCATTTACAGCTCTGAAGGTCAGAAATATGAGCCTGTCGATTTTGGCCAAATGATGTATTACAAAGAAGAAAAAGAAGGCCGAATTTTAGAAGAAGGCATTAATGAAGCTGGTGCATTTAGCGCATGGCTGGCCGCCGCAACTTCTTATAGTACTTATGATAAAGCCATGGTGCCGTTTTATATTTTTTACAGCATGTTTGGTTTTCAGCGCGTGGGGGATTTAGCTTGGGCAGCTGGGGATTGCCAAGCCCAAGGTTTTTTAATTGGCGCAACAGCAGGGCGAACCACGTTAAATGGTGAGGGTTTGCAGCACCAAGATGGTCACAGTCATATTTTGGCGAACACCGTACCTAACTGCATAACTTATGATCCAACCTTTGCATTTGAGCTGGCGGTTATTATTCAAGACGGCATGCGTCGCATGTATCAAGAGCATGAGCGGGTTTATTATTATATAACCGTGATGAACGAAAACTACGCACATCCAGCCATGCCTCAAGGAGCTGAAGAAGGCATCATAAAAGGCATGTACCCATTACTGACAGGAGCAGATGGGGATCTAACCGTTCAGTTATTAGGAAGCGGCACCATTTTGCGCGAAGTGATTGCAGCGAAAGACATTCTTGAAAACGATTTTAATATTCAAGCCAATGTTTGGAGCGCCACTAGCATTAATGAACTAACCCGTGAGGGGCGTAAAGTTGAGCGCGAAAATTTATTGCATCCAGGTGAAAAAGAAAAAATTCCGTATGTGACGCAGTGTTTACAAGATACTCAAGGACCAGTTATTTGCGCAACGGATTATATGAAGCAATATAGCGAGCAACTGCGCGCTTACATGCCAAAAGATAAAACCTATGTGACACTGGGAACCGATGGATTTGGTCGCAGTGATTCGCGCGAAAAATTAAGAGAGTTCTTTGAAGTGAATCGTTATTTTGTGGTGATTGCCAGTTTGTACGCATTAATGAAAGAAGGAAAAATTGAAGCGAAACAACTTAAAGCCGCCATGAAGAAGTTTGGCATTTCTCCCGACAAACTCGACCCACTTTATCATTAAGGAATAGACCATGGCTCTCACACAAGTAAATGTGCCCGACCTTGGCGGAATAGATGAAGTTGAAGTCATTGAAATCTGCGTCAAAGCCGGTGATCACTTAGAAAACGAAGAAGCGCTTATCGTATTAGAAAGCGATAAAGCCACCATGGAAGTACCTGCACCATTCACAGGTACGGTTAAAGAAATATTAGTGGCTGTGGGTGATAAAGTCAGTACTGGTTCGCACGTAGCCAATATGGAAACACAAACAGAAGCATCAACAGCGGTTGAAAAAACAGAAGCGCCCAAACAAGACAGCGCCCCTGTTGAAAAGCCTGTGGAGGTTAAAAAACCCAATGACAACACACCACAAGAGGTTGATGTTGTTGTGCCTGATTTAGGTGGTGTTGATAAGGTTGAAATAATCGAGCTGTCTGTGGCCCCGGGTGATGAACTGGCATTTGAAGAAAGCTTAATGGTGCTAGAAAGCGATAAAGCGACCATGGAAATCCCTGCCCCACATGCCGGTAAATTGATTTCGTTTGCTGTAAAAGTGGGTGATAAAGTCAGTCAAGGAGATGTGGTTGGTAAAATGCTGGTGGTGCAAACAGTTGAGGAGAAAAGTCAGCCGGTTGCATCTACTGTTGCGAGCAAAGAAGAAAAAACACCCGCAAAAAATGAGAATACAAAACCGGTAACTACGGTTGCTTCGTCCAATTCAGATGGCTCTGGCGCTGTACATGCGGGACCTGCGGTACGTAAATTAGCCCGTGAGTTAGGGGTGGATTTAACCCAGGTACGCGGTAGTGGTCCCCGTGATCGAATACAAAAGCATGATTTGCATGACTTTGTAAAACAAAGAGTCAACAACCCAACCTCATCAACTTTAAGCGTAAAAGGCAGTGATGAAGATTTTTCCAAATACGGTGAGATTAGAGAAACAGCTCTTACCAAAATCAAACAAGTCACCGCTCGCAATATGGTGGCCAGCTGGACCACCATTCCACAGGTGACTCAGTTTGATGAAGCTGACATCACCGAATTAGAGGCGTATCGAAAGCAATCTATGGGTGCGCTCTTGCCTGAGGGTGTGAAAGTTTCACCATTAGCATTTATTGTAAAAGCCTGTGTGAAAGCATTAAAAGCATTCCCCGAGTTTAACTCTTCACTTGGTCCAAATGCCGATACGTTAATTCTTAAGCAGTATTTTAATATTGGCATTGCAGTAGATACACCGGACGGCTTACTGGTACCGGTGATCAAAGCAGCTGACCAAAAAGGCGTGGTTGAGGTGGCGACGGCAAGTTCTGATTTGGCGAAAAAAGCGCGAGAGAAAAAGTTACCTATGGATGCCATGAGTGGTGCCAGTTTCACCATTTCAAGTTTGGGTGGTATTGGTGGTACAAGTTTTACGCCTATCGTAAATGCGCCTCAAGTGGCTATTTTGGGTGTCTCAAAAGCCAGTTATAAACCGGTTTGGAATGGTCAGGAATTTGAGCCTAGGCTCATGCTTCCGCTAAGTATGTCATATGATCACAGGGTGATTGATGGGGCTCAAGCTGCACGGTTTACTCGGTATTTGTGTGAGCTGTTAACAGATGTACGGCATTTGTTGCTGTGATCAAAAGACGTAAAAATAATCCCTTCAGAGCCTATAATTTAGGGTGCTAAAGTGCGACACAGCCAAAATAACGGCTACACTTTATAAGAGTAGTAGTTAGGAGGTAAGCCTGTGAATGGACTGTTAGCGCCCGCTGTGGCTTTAATGAATAAACTGAGTTACGCCAAGAAATTTGGCGTGATCAGTATTACCTTCTTTGTACCCCTTTTATTTCTAAGCTATGCCATAGTCAATCAAACCTATGGTTATATTAAGCAAGCAGAAGAAGCCAGCGACTCCTTAATTGTGGTAAAGGATGTTTTAGCGGTTGCTCATCAAATTGGGAATTTCCGTGATTTAGCAGCAGTGGATACTTTTTATCAAAGACCGGGCTTGAATGATCAGGTTCGAGAGCTTGAGAAAGTGATATTCAAATCAATTGATGAGTTAAAAGAAAAGTATATCGGCACTGCGGTTGCAAAAGAAATCGAAGTAAAAGAACCTATTTGGCGAGCCAAATTAAAGCGAAGTGGAGAAAATAAGCAGCCAACCATCACTGATCAATTTAAAAATAATAACCAAGTCTTATTAGATATCATTCACTTAGCGAACAAAATTGCGCAAGACTCTGGTGTGCTTCAAGATACCAATGAAAAAGTGCAACTATTACTGAAAATGGTATTGCAAGATTACAATAAGCACCTAGAGATCCTTGGGTTTGCCAATACAATTGGGGTATTTTCAATTGTCGAAAAATACATCATGACCGGCACCTATGATACGTTAAATGAGACATATGATTTATTAGACGCACAGCAAAAGAAAATGGTGCAGTCCCATAAAGACCTTTTAAGCAGCTTCCCTGAGTTTACCGATAAGTTTTCTGAAAGTTTTAAGCAAGTTGAATCAAACATAGAAGCCATAAAATTCAAGTTGGATGAGGAAATCGTTTCCGCGGCCAGTGTAGAAATAACATGGTTTGATTTTAATGATTTTTTTGTGAGTAAATTACCACCTTTTTATGCGGTTCAAGAGTCCGCCATAGAAGAAATTCATAGCATTCTAGGGTTGCGTGTTAGCGTGCTGATGAACAAGCTGATAACAGTTGTAGTTGCTATTTCATTGGTCATGCTGCTGATCATATATTTATACGCAGCATTCTTTTGGTCTGTACGAAGTACCGTAGGTCAATTTCATAGTGCCGCACGAAAAATTTCAAAAGGCGACATGCGAATTCGGGTGAATGTTGCCTCAAAGGACGAAATGGGGGAATTGACAGGCGAGTTTAATGTCATGGTAGATAAAATTCATGCTTTGCTTCAAGCCGTTCATAAAACAGCCAATGATGTGGGGGATAGCATGAAACTAGTTGGCGGAAATGCAGAGCAAAGCAATAAAGCCGCAAATGAACAACTGCATCAGACTGAACAAGTTGCGTCAGCCATCACACAAATGGCTGCAACCGCTGAAGAAGTGAATCGTCAAAGTGCCGATGCCGCCAATTTTGCAAACGATGCAACCAATCAAGCGGGCAGCGCAAATGATGTGGTTGCAGAAACCCTAGGAAAAATTAATAAGTTAGCGGATGAAATCATTCATAGTACTGATGTAATCAATCAGCTATCTGAAAACTCCAGTAACATCGCCAGTATGCTTGCTGTTATCAAAGGCATAGCGGAACAAACCAATTTATTAGCATTAAATGCCGCCATTGAAGCAGCGCGAGCAGGTGAACAAGGACGAGGTTTTGCTGTGGTAGCGGATGAAGTGCGGACATTGGCAAGTCGAACTCAAACCTCTGCACAAGAAATTGATGAGGTTATGACAACAATACATACCGGCATCAGTGATGCCGTGAGTGTGATGGGTAAAAGCCATGAAATGGCACAAAGTACAGTGGAGTCATCATCAAAAGTTAGGGAAGCACTCGATGAAATCGTTACCATGATTAAAAGTATCTCAGATATTAATGGTCAGATATCGGTGTCAGCGGATGAACAAACACAAGTGGCTAAAACCATTGATGAAAATGTGATAAAGATAAATGACTTGGGAAGGGCCACGGTTGAAGACTCAGAGCATACAGTCAAGGCTATAAAAGAAGTGATTGCGTTAACGCATTCTTTACAAGAGAAGTTAGAGCGTTTTCAGGTGTGATTGAATATAGCAGGTAATGAAAGAACCTCTGTTAGCAGTAAACTGCAGCTTAAAAGTTGTATTAATCTTTAACTTTTTAGCTACAGTTTATTATGGGGCAGATTTTTATTTAAAGATAATGCTGCTCGGGTTTAGATTAGTTGGAATAAAAGTTAATTGACGGTTGTTGGTTGTATCAATCTCATATATTCCAGGCTTTGACTTATTGCCGCTTGCAATCCATAAGTTATTATCATCTGCTAAAGCAATATCAGCAATGTTGTCACCTTTAAACGCACTGATGTTTTCTTTAATTTCTTTTGTCTGTGCATTAACCTGCAATAGATTGTATTGATAAACATATTCGCTTTCAGAATTATAACCAGAATAATTGCCTAGTACATAAAGCTGAGTATCGCTAATGGATTGTACGTTTGAAATATGACCAAGGTCAGCAGACCCTTCTAGTACTGTTGATAAGGTGTAGTCATTCAAAGATATTTTTTCGAGCTGACCATAATCGTTTCCATAGTTGCCTCTGCTAGCGACATAGACGTAGTTATCGGTCGAGCTTAGTGCTTGTACATTATGGCCGTTTAACGTTATTGCATTTTCACCAGTTGTATTCTCAGTATTTATTTCAGTTAACGTTTCAACATTGAAGATAGCAACCTTAGAGTCGTTTGCGTAATTATAATTTGCCCCGATGCGCTGCATTGCAATAAATAGCTTATTATTGACTATAATTGCATCAGCTACATTGACAGTGGTTTCATTGACTGTAGTGGTTTCTTCAGATTCATTCGTTACTTCATATGTACCCAAGTAATTTGTTAAGTCTAAACTATTTACGTAAAAATCTTCTGCAGAAGTGGCAGATGGATTTACTACCCATACTTGAGGTTTGTTGTAACGAATAATAAATGCTTTGTTGTTACTGACTTCTAAAATTTTATAAGGATTAGATGAGCCTTCCTCGTTATCAGCATTTGTAGAATACTGCCAGTTTTGTAGGCTATACGTATCATAATTATATTGAGCAATAGTATCGATACCGCTTTTACCTATGTGATAAAATCGATCGGATCCAGCAGATATTGTATAGTCACTATCCGACTTTTCTAATAAGTTATCAATAATGCCAGCTTCTTCTGAGCAGGCAAGTGCGACAGCACTGCTGCTATAGTCCGGAGCTACTGTCTGTACTGCGATATCAATTTGGTCAATTTCGCAAGATGGTGTGCCTTTATCGTCATCACTTCCGCAAGCGGCTAGTAAAGTGAATATTGAGAGAAGGGATAGTTTTTTCATATTTTCTTCCTTTTTTAAAATTCAAAGTAATTATTTAGTGAAATACTTCTATCTTGGATTGGTCGATTGTATTGATCGAAATACTCATTATTAAATAAATTATTAATGTGTATGGATCCGGTGTAATTTGATTGACGCCAAGATATCTTTACACTGCTGCGTTGATTTTCTGATAATTTGTGATTGTTCGCTTTATCCAGAAAAAGATCAGATGAGATATCATGACTAAAATAAATATTTCCATATTCTAAAAATTTAAAACTTGAATGGATAACTAATTGCTTGTGGTATATCCCAGCTAGCTTTTTGTTGTCAAAAGCGGAATAAGAGGATTCTGTCTGACTCTCTTGTAAAACCGCACTAATGCCAAGATTATAATGTGTAGCTTGATAGTTGATGCGATTTTGCCAACCAAGAATTTTGGCGCTATTCGCATTTTCAAATGTCCCAACAGATCCCGAGTATATAGGTACAATTGCGTTGTCTAGTTGGCGATAATAGATGCTACTAGAAGGTATTATCCGACTTTTATTGAATTCGATTGAGTTAAATTCAACATCTAAACTGATATTTATCGATTCCTCGGGGCTGAGGTTTGAGTTGCTTTTGACTAGTCCTCTGTTTCCGAATAATTCAAATAGGCTAGGGATACGAATACCTTTATTTGTATTGAAACTTATTAAGCCTTGATGCCAATTGAGAGCTTGAAGTTGTACGCTCCATGTTGTGTAGTCACTTTCTGTTGTACTGGAATCTTGGTCACCGTATTTTTCTTCTTGTTGGCGAGATAGCTGGGTTATCCCTATATCACTAAATATATTGAATTTAGATGTGTAAAATTTATACCCTGCTTTATAAGTAAATTGGTCTTGATTTGACTGGATATCACAGATTGATAAGCTTTCAGTGCATTTAATAGTATTGCTAGTGAGTAAGTCATCTTCATCAAAGCTTTCAGTAAAGGCATTTACTGAAAAATTAAGTATTGAATGTCCCCAGCTCAATTCATAGTTTTGCATGACATTGTAACTTTTAGTTTCAAATTCTAGGTGCGTAGGTTTAAAACTGATATGACTGGTTAGATCTTCATAACTTTCATTGTTGTAGCTAAAATCTAAAATAGTGAATGATTTAAGGTTTTTATTGATATTCCAATCTATTTGAAGGCTGTATGCTGTATTTTCATTGGATATAGATGATTGATTTTCTGGTGAATTCATCTGGTAATCAGGTAAGTTTTTTTGATCAGATGAGGCTTGTAGTTTATTAATAAATGTAATGCTTGGAAGGGAATATTTCCATTTTACAATAGCTGCATTTCTTTCATAAGCATTGTTACGAATAGATTCAATCCGGTTGCTATCATTAGGATTGTCTAAAGGAGAGGGGACTGGATAATCAAAATCTGAACGGGTTTCATAGTGCTCAAAATTTAATTTCCAGAAACCAAGATATTGGCCACCAAGATTAATATTAAATTTTTGTGTGTCAAAACTTCCCAAGTTAAATTGAGCTGAATTATTGTTGGCGCTTGCATCAATCGTTGTAATCTTAATCGTACCGCCAATTGAATGATAACCTTGTGAATCAGAGTTAGAGCCTTGAATCACTTCGATGGACTCTATTTGAGAAAGTGGAATTTGATTTATATCAAAATCACCTGTTTGTGCATTATTTATTACTTTTCCATCAATAATAAATGAGATTTGTTTATGAGTAGAGCCTCTAATAGAGATACTAGCGGGATTACCAGGACTTGATGTTCTCACCTGTAGGCCTGCTGCGTGTTGTAATACATCACCTAAATCTTGATATTGATGAATAAATTCATCACGTAGAATAGTTTGCCTAAATACGGAAGTAGGCCCCGTAGGCTGATTAGCGTGCACAGTTACTGTATCTAGAGAACCCTCTGCAAATACATTAGGCACTAATAATTGACAAGCAATAGTACATATAATGAAAGAAAATCGTTTCACACTAACCAACCAAGGTTAGGCAACAATAAGCAACCAGCAAATGATAAATAGAGAATGTGCTGCCACTTAGTCGCCCACCGCAACTACAGTTTATAAATGATTAGGCCGGTATCCGGGCTTACAACTCAAATCTTACGATTCATGATTTAACGCCTTCCCAAGCAAGCTCAGTGGCGGTGTGTTAAATCTAAGTTGCTTACCGTTGCGGGGGCAGCACTGGAGTGGCTGTAGGGTCTACAGGGGCACCAGTTTCCCGTTTAACTTTGACCTAAGATAACAGTCAAAGCACCTAAAAGTTGCGCGCATACTACGAAAGCATGGCTTAAAGGTCAAGGTGATTTACAGTGAGCGCGGTTAGGCTGGTGTAGCTTGTGACGTTTGCTCTGTGGTGGCAAATGGCAGCATGATGGTGAAACGTGTGCCACTTCCGATACTACTTTGTACTCGCATTTGTCCTTGGTGGTGGTTGGTAATGATAAAAAATGAAACCGATAAACCCAGACCAGTACCCATGCCCACTTCTTTGGTTGTAAAGAAGGGTTCGAATATATGCCGAGTGGTTTCTTCGTCCATGCCTGGACCATTATCTTCGATGATCAGTTCTGCCATTTGATTATTCTTGCGGGTACTAATTTGAATTTGGCTATACCAATCTAAATCAAATTCTTTTGTCAGTTTATATTCTTGTAGAGCCTGAGCCGCATTTTTTAATAAGTTTAGAATGACCTGTTCGATCTCTGAAGGGATACAAGGTACATCAGCTAATGTAAGGTCAAAATCTTTAATTAGATCAATGGCTTTAAAGTCGTAGCCCTTACTTAAGCTGTACTCATTTTTAGCTATGCTAATGGAGCGGTCAATGATGTGGTGCAAGTTTTGAGGTTGCAATTTTTTAGGACTTTGACGACTAAATTGCAGCATATTGTTGACGATAGTTGAAGCACGCTCACCGGCTTGGCTAATATTATTTAAAAATGTAAATATGCCTCGCTGATCCATGTACGCACAGATGTTTTCCATGTTGTCGCCAACGAGCTCTGCACTTTCAATATTTTTTTGGATGGCGGGATTCAAGCGGCGCTTAATGTTTTGTACGGTTTGCACAATTGCACCCAGCGGGTTGTTAATTTCATGGGCCATGCCTGCGGCCAAACCACCTAGTGACATCATTTTTTCGGATTGAACCATCATATCTTCCATTTGAGTACGTTGCGTGACGTCATCAATACGAATTACGGCGCCCGAGTGGGTAGTATCATCCAGTGGGTAAATAGTTAAATCTAGAATGCTTTTTTGTCCTTGAAAATCAAAACTAATACGTTCAACTTTATTGATTACCTTTTTCTCAAGTGAATTAGTAATTAAAGTTAAGTACGCAAATAAAAATCCACAGGATTCTTCTAGGGGTTGATAGATGGCATCATCGCGCTTTATGTGAGTGATTTGGGTCGCGCCTTTATTCCATTGAGTGACTTTTAGTTCATGATCAATGGCGATTATAGCGCTGGGCATCGAGTCAATTATGTTATTTAGGTAATGCTGAAAGTCTGTGAGTTTATGCTCGACTCTTGCGCGTACTTTAACTTCAAAGCCAAGTCGTGCATTTGTATCGTGCATTTTTTTTGAAAGCTCTAACGCACGCTGTCTTGCCTGTTCCGCTTTTTCTTTTTCTTGGCGAAGCATCATGTCGTCTTGTTCAATACGATTGAGCATGTAGTTGAAGTTTTCAGCTAATGTTCCAATTTCATCTGGATAAAAACGGCGAGCACGTAACCCATAATTTTGTTCCATGGCAATTTCATTTGTTGTATCCGTTAACGAAAAGATAGGTCGAATAATTAATCGATTGATGAAGTATAAGATGACATAAATCAGAGCAAAGCCACTGACCAAAATTAATAAACTAATAATGACAACTTCTAATAGGAATATTTTGGTCACATGGGCCGTCACTTTGGCCATTAAAGTGAATTTTGGGCCAGGTAATAAAACCGTGTCATGGTCAAGTGGGGTTAGATGAATTTGGCTTAAATGAAGTGGGAAGTCATCGCTTGTACTGTTTAGTTTTTTACCATTGACATTGTAGATAGCCGTGTCGGTAATAGTGAAGGCAACTTGTTCTTGATTTAAAAATTCAAGCCACTGCGTACTGGTAAACTCTTTTTGATTTGGCCCGTGCAATAACGGGGTGAGTACTGATAAATGTTGCTGGATTGGGTTTTGAGTGGCGAGCCAAAAGTTACTGCTAACATTTAACAACGATATACCTACCATAGCGATGGCAAGTAAGACGAATACCTTTTGTCGAACTTTTAGTCGGCGAAAAAACTCACGCATATTATTTTGATTATCAGCGGCTGAAAATGAGTGGTCTCAGACTACCTTAGTTTTTGGTATGAGCCAAGAACTAGGCTTGGCTGAGTGTGTTGAATAAGGCTTCATTGAATGGGCAGGGGATATTGTACGTGTTTGCTTGTTCAATTAGATAGCCAGTCATAAAGCTGATTTCAGTAGGGTTGCCATTTCGATTATCTTGTAGCATTGAGCTAAAGTTTTTGGCGGTTAGCTCACAGGTTTTATGTGCTAAGTCAAATGCGCTTTCATTTATGTGGGGAAATCGAACCTTGGTGATTAAATCTATTTCTTCACATAAGTGATGCATGTGGGTGGTGTAATCATTGTGTTTTATCAGATCGCCATTTGGGCAGTTATATAACACGGTCAGAGGGTTGATCGCGCAGTTAATCATAAACTTACGCCACAGCACAAAATCAATATCGTCACGCCATTCATAATGACTTTTAGGTAACCATCCTGTCAGGTCCGCTGGTGAGGCCACTGAATTCATAGGGCCGATGGTATTGATCCCTTTTCCTGCATGAATCAGTGTATTAGCGTTGGGTTTGTAGGCCCCTTCTGTTGAACTGCAGGCAAACAACTTAATGGATGGAAACCCAGCGGCTATGGCCTGCTGAGAGCCCAGACCATTTTGTAATAATAGGACGCAAGCATTATGGGCGAGCTTGTCTTTGATGCTGTTCATTGCATCGACGGCATCATAGGCCTTGGTGGCCAGAATTAAATAATCAATTTGTGTGTCAATGTCTTGGATGGATAGGCTTCGACCTTTGATTTCTTTGTTCTGTGGTTCGATTGTGAACCTATACAGGCCATCAGGTGATGGAGTGCGCTGAATAAAATGAAGAGTTTGCTTTGGGTATAAATAGCTGGCCCATAAACTGGCCATGGCACCAGAGCCTAGAATGTAAATATCATGCATATCGATGACTTAAACGGTAGCGGATTTCCAAGATTGCTCAATATACCGTAAATACTTGGCTGGGTGGTGTAAGTGGATGGAATTTATTTTAAGTTTCAGGGTGGCCTCATCGATACCAAGCTGTTTTGCTGCAATATAAAGAGGACCTTGTGCTATTTCTGTAAATAGCCATGCCAAAATAAAGTGTGCATCAGGCAGACTATGGTGTCTTTGTTGTCCTAACCAATATTCAGGCTCAAGCTTGCTTAGTTCAACAAGTTTGCTGATACAGATTTGCCAGCGATCTAACAGTTCGCTTTCGGGTGTTTCATGAAGTGCTTGCTGATAACTGGCTCTGGCTTGAGTAATAAAATGCGCGTCAGCATAGGCTAAATAGTAATCATGATCGCCTTGTTGAAATATCTCTTTGTTCTCTTGGTTGGCAATCGCCATATAATCATGGAAGCGACGTAATCGTTGGCCATAGTGTGGGGATAATTGGTTTAAAATTACGGCTGTATTCACGCCGGTTTGCTGGTCCCCGATGTAATCATGATATGAGCTGTACAAAAACTGCTCTGGAGTGCTGCATAATTTATTTTGCACTGGTAGGTAGTGTATGTGGCGAAGTGTTTTGCACAGGTTTTTAGGTTGTATGAGTACTTGTTGAATGTTTTCGTCATCAAATAAGTAGCCAGTGCTATTGCTTGTATCTTGATGCCATTGATTGAAGTTCATCAGCCAAGCATCTAACCAATGGCTAGGGGTTTTATGGCTTAAAACCAGTAGGTGTAAACTATCTGGGAACAGGCAATAACCATACAGCTCAACATCTTCATGTTGTTCAAGTGTTTTCAGCAATGCATCGTAAGCAAATACACAATGAAACAGTGCTTGTTGTTGGGCACTTGGAATGTGTAAGTAATAATGTTGCTGTGCTAAATCGAGGCTGATTTTTTTAGTCATAATTAAAAAATAGTCATAGCTCGAGTTTTTTACCAATTTAAAGGGGTTTAGGTGAATTTATTGTCAGTTTTTGACTACTAAGTAAATAACACATGAATTTTTTCAATAGCCCGTTAGAATTGGGCATTATTAGAAAGCCCATTCGTTAGGAGATAACCATGCCATCGTTTGATGTCGTATCAGAAATTGATCACCATGAAGCCAGTAACGCTGTTGACCAAGCTAACCGTGAGGTTGAGCGTCGCTATGATTTAAAAGGTAAAAATGCGTCGTTTGAACTAAAAGAAAGTGTCATCACCATGACGGCTAATGAAGAGTTTCATATTGATCAAATGAAACCCATTCTTGAGACCAGCTTAATTAAACGTAACATCAAGGTGAGTTGTCTTGAATACGGCAAACTCACTGGCGCAGGTAAATTGGTCAAGATGACCGCTACATTGCAGCAGGGAATTGATAAAGACCTAAGCAAAAAGATGGTTAAAATGATCAAGGATAACAAGCTTAAAGTACAAGCTGCCATTCAAGGTGAAACCATTCGTGTGACAGGCAAAAAGCGCGATGACTTGCAAGAAGCCATGGCACTTTGGAAAAATGATGAATCCATCATCATGCCATTACAGTTTAAGAACTTTAAAGATTAATGGATATTAAGTCCCTGCAAGCCCAGCACAGTTGGGGTGAAAGTCTAAAGGCGCTGTTTCAGCGCCATGTTTTTTTCATGCTGTTATTGGGTTTCTCTGCTGGCTTGCCTTTGATGCTCATTTTTTCATCTTTGTCTTTATGGTTAGGTGAAGCGGGTATTAATAAATCCACTGTCACCTATTTTAGTTGGGCAGCATTGGGTTACAGTTTTAAATTTGTGTGGGCGCCGTTAGTGGATTGCCTGCCGCTTCCTGTTTTAACAAGAGTTTTAGGTTTACGCCGCTCTTGGCTGTTATTCGCGCAAGCGGGCATTATCAGCGCCATTTGCATCATGGCATCTTCCAACCCCATCATAGAAACAGATCTTACTTGGATGGCTTTAGGGGCTGTTTTGCTGGGTTTTTCAGCCGCCACACAAGATATCTCGATTGATGCGTATCGTATTGAAGTGGCCTCTGCGGATATGCAGGGGTTATTAAGCGCTGCATATATAGCGGGCTATCGAGTGGCGATGATTGTGGCCGGTGCTGGTGCGTTATATTCCGCCAGTTATTTTGGTTCGACCACTGAACAGTATATCTATGAAGCATGGCAATATACTTATTATGGTATGGCGATGTTTGGTTTAGTTGGGGTGGTGGCCACTTTTTTAATTTCAGAACCCATTAAGCGGGAGTCGCAATTTTCACACTCAGCCAATGAGTATTTAGGATTACTGCTGGCGTTTGTTGTGTGTGTGTTGGGTTTTGTGGTGTGTTTTTATTTTAGCCGTGATGTGTCTGATCAACTCAAAGCGCTATTGAGTGAGGCGTTAAGTAATAAAGCGCTTTCAGGCTTTGTGATTGAACTGTTGCGTTTGGCGTTTGCCCTGAGTGTGGCGGTTGCTTTAGGCAAACTGTGCATTTTAACGGGGGTGGCCAACCGACAAATGTTGGCTCATAGCTATGTTTCGCCCGTTAAGCAGTTTTTTGATGATTATGGGGTTAAAACAGCTTGGTTGCTGCTGGCTTTAATTGGACTGTATCGCATTAGTGATATTGTGCTGGGGGTGATGAGTAATCTGTTTTACCAAGACTTAGGTTTCACTAAGGTCGACATTGCTAATGCCGTCAAATTTTTTGGTTTAGCCATGACCATAGTTGGTGGTTTTCTCGGTGGTATCTGGGTGATGCGTCATGGTGTCATGCGGGTATTATTCATCAGTGCGCTATTGGTCGTGATTACCAATATGATGTTTATTGCCTTGTATTTTGCCGGTAAAAACGTGTTTGTTTTATACGCAGTGGTATCGGCAGACAATTTAGTGGCTGGCATTGCCACGGCAGCATTTGTGGCGTTTTTATCAAGTTTGGTGAACGTACAATTTACCGCCATGCAGTATGCTATTTTTTCTTCGCTGATGACGCTGATCCCCAAAGTGTTGGCGGGTTACTCTGGCAGTATTGTGGAAAGTATTGGTTACCCAGGTTTTTTCATTTTTACTGGATTAGTTGGCTTGCCAATTTTATTTTTGGTGGTTGTGGCTCAGCGCTCTTTGGTTGTTCATGAGAAGAGTATTAACCGAGAAAATACGGCTTGTTAATTTTATCATTGATAATAGGAATCCCTTCACTTTGCAGTCTTTGGCGTTGCTCAGTGTACCCATCCGAGCCTTGGGGCAAACTAATTTTACCCTGTGAATTCACCACTCTGTGCCAAGGTAGCTGAGTATCTTTCGGTAAGTTTTTTAGCAACCTACCCACATGTCGGGAGTGATTTGGAAAGCCTGCAGATCGAGCAAGAGCACCGTAACTCACGGTATGTCCGAAGGGGATTTGGCTTAATACGCTGTAAATCATGTGGTCGAAGTTCATGTTTACAGCGTATCATAGGCAGTACTTAACTGGCTTTTAATTTTCCAATTTGTGATTGCAGTTTGCCCGACATGCCTTTGAGTGACTCACTTAAATCGAGAGTCTGCTTAGCATACTTCGAGCTGTCTTCAGCAATGGTGGTGATTTCATTTACATTTTGTGAAATGTCATCTGCAACGCTGCTTTGCTCTTGTGCGGCTTGTGCAATTTGCTCGTTAGTGCCTAATATCTGCTGAATATCGTGACTGATTTTCTCAATGGTTTCACCTGCTTGATTTACCTGTGTCACGCTTTCCTCGGTGCGACTTTGGCCTGACTCAATGGCCGTTACCGCATTTTGGGCACCGTTTTGCACGTTTTCGATGATGGTGTGAATTTCTGCGGTGCTTTCTTGAGTCCGCTGAGCCAGTGTTCTAACTTCATCGGCAACCACCGCAAAGCCACGACCTTGCTCACCTGCACGGGCAGCCTCAATGGCGGCGTTTAGGGCGAGTAGATTGGTTTGTTCAGCAATGCCTTTAATGACATCCAATACGGTACCGACGTTTTTGGTATCCAGTTCAAGGTTACGCACCACGTCTGCGGTGCTGGCGATTTGTTCACTGGTTGCATTAATGGTGGCAATGGCATGGCGCATGATACCAACCCCCTCAGAGGCTGATTTTTCAACATTGTTTGCCACTTGTGCCGCATCTTGTGCATGACGAGCCACTTCTGCTGAAGCGGCGGACATTTGAGTAATAGCGGTAGCCATTTGATCGGTACGTTGATACTGATTATGGGTGCCTTTTTGTATGGTGCTGGCAATATCGTGAAGAGACTGAGCATCTTGACTTAATTGCTTGATGGAGTCGCTGATGGCAGAGGTGCCTTCATTTAAATTCACTTGAAGCTGAGAAACAGCAGCATACATTTGTGCGACTTCATCATCGCCATCACGGCGTCTGACTTTAAAGTCTAAGTTACCTTTTGCTAAATCGGTAATGTAACGTCTGGCTTGGGTGATGGGCGCACAAATCCAGCGATTAATTAATATTGAAGCGATGACAAAAAATGAGATCATGGTGACCAAGATAATTGAAAGGCCATACATGACCGTACTTTTGGCAGCAGCCGTGGTGGATTGGCTATGCTCTTGGGCCTGTTTATATGCAAGCTCGGTAATTTCAGTGGCCATTTTTGTAGGCTCACGATCAATACCTGAAACAGCGCTATCACCTGCCATGTGGTTGTAATTTGATGAGATAAAGGCGTTATAGCCAATTTTATACTTATCAAGTAAGGCTTTGTGTTCGGTTAAAAAGGCTTTGGTTAAGTCTTTGGTATCACTTTTTGCGGTCAGCGATATAACCTTGTTGCCCAGTGCTTGTACCTTGTCATGCTGGCTTTGGAATTTTCCCCAGTACTTTTCTCGTTTGGCGTCGTCATGGCCACGCAATAATACGTTTTTCCACTCTTGAACTTGCACTTTGAATTCGACGGCCATGGAGTCCGCTGCCAGTGCTGATGCAACGTCATGATCCAATACTTCTTCAAATTCAGTGACTTGATTGGAAAGGGATATAAAAGAGATGCCACTAATGATACCGACACCTAAGATGCCAGTACCAATAATGATTAATAGTTTTGCGCGCAAGCCCATGGACATGATGTCCTCCATTAGGAAAATACCGTTACCTAATAGTCAGTCTAGCCCTATTTTTCAGATGTGCAGGTTTTCTAAGACTCAACTTTGCTTATAAGCGCAGGCCCCCATCTAGCTCAATGATACGGCCGTTCATATAATCATTTTCTAATAAAAATGCCACGCTGTGGGCGATTTCGTCGGCTTCACCCATACGTTTGGCTGGGATCATATTGGTCATCTTGGCCAACACATCTTCACGTATGCTGGCGGTCATGTCGGTACGGATAAACCCCGGAGCAATGGCGTTGCTACGAATATTGAATTGAGCCAGTTCTTTTGCCCAAACCACACTTAACGAGGCGACACCGGCTTTAGCGGCACTGTAATTACTTTGCCCCATGTTGCCAGCACGCGAAATACTTGAAATATTGATAATGCAGCCAGCTTGATTCAACTTGGCCGCTTGGTAAGCAAACTCACGGCCACATAAAAACACACCGGTTAGGTTTACATCTATGACACTTTGCCAGTGATTCAGTGGCAGTTTGCTTAGCTCTCCATCTTTTGCCTTTAAGAGTAAGCCGTCTCGTAAAATACCGGCATTATTCACAAGGCCGTTAAGTGCCCCAAAGTCTTGTGAGATGTTTTGAAAGGTACTTTCAACATTGTCTTCTTTTGCCACATTACACGAGTAAAATTTCACTTGTGGGCTGCCGGCTTCTTCGCAAAGTGTTTGGGTTTGCGCGAGTTTGGTGTCGTCTAAATCGATTAAAGCCAGTTTTGCCTTTTTACGCGCAAGGTAGAGGGCCATTGACTGACCTAAACCCTGAGCAGCACCTGTGATCACGATTACGCTGTTTTCTAATTGCATGATAAAGTCCCTGTGTCGTATTAAATGACGATTACATTAGCGTGTTCTATGCGCTTCGCCAATCCTGCTTTGATCTGATTTGTGGTGTTACCACCAGAAAGTTGCAATGCCAATTATGATAAATAAGCCCGCTGCGATGATTCGAACGGTATTTAATGGCAGGCGCTTCATGAGCGCTTCGCCAAAATAAATCACAGGAATATTGGCCAATAACATACCCATGGTGGTACCAATCGTAACTAATAATAGGTTTTGATATTGAGCCCCAAGAATAACCGTTGCCACTTGGGTCTTATCACCAATTTCAGCCAAAAAGAATAAAATCGTGGTGGCGACAAACGGCCCTAAATTCGCCATTAAATTGGTTTTGTCATCTAATTTGTCAGGTATTAATACCCATAGGCCAACCAGGATGAAACTGCCGGAAATTAAGTATTGCAGCCAATTAGCGTCTAGCCATTGAGTGGAATATTGCCCAAGCCACGCACTCAAACCATGATTAATGATCGTGGCAAGTAAAATACCAGCAATGATGGCCCATTTATTTGTGAAACGGGTTGCTAACAGTAGCGAAAGAAGCTGAGTTTTATCGCCGATTTCGGCAAGCGCCACACTGGTGGTGGAAATGAATAGGGATTCCATAAAAGGCTCCGGCGGGATTTTGAACATAAGGCAAACAGCAACCTCCCGCCTATGGGATTGCTATTTACCTTAAGTCTTGCCGATGTATAGAGGGTGTTATACACGATGCCACCATAAGCCATTGAGGGCTTAATTATGTTGACAGCATCACCAGCTATAAGCTGGCAGGCTACTCCCTTAAGATGGCGTGGATTATAAAGGGGACTCGTGTGTTGTCAATCTAGGATCAGTGAGCATACAAAACGGGAGAAAGTGTAGGTGTGGCATGCCATCTTTGCCACCGATGGCACAGCTCTGTACCGTACTTCCTGTACATATGCGTTCTTTGCCGTCCATGGCACCGCGCTATACCGTACTTCCTGTACATATGCGTTCTTTGCCGTCCATGGCACCGCGCTATACCGTACATCCTGTACATAAAAAAGCCCCGAGGAAACCTCGGGGCAAGCGGTCTACACAACATAACAGGACAACAATCTGGGCTACACGTCCGCGTAGCGGTGGCTTAGTGAGTCAAAAAACTGTTCTCTGAGCTTGCTCACTTCACGTTTAATTTCTTGGGCTTCTTGTTCATTTAAGTCTTTTTTGTCGATATAAAAGTGCCGGCGGAAAAAGATAACCTTACTGCGGAATTTACGCAGGCTTTTATACAGTGACTTTTCGTTTAATAAGAGTAGCTTGGATTCAGCGGCTGTAAGCTCATTAAAGCTATGCACCAACTCGTCCAGCACAAGGTAAAGCTCACTACGGCGGCTTTGCGGCCAGTCATAACGGTTTTTTGTCGCATTCATATACTCATTGATCAGTTCGAAGTACTTCATAAACACGTGATGAACTTGCTCTGCTTGTTGCGCAATGCCTTCTAATAAATCACGCTGGTGGTCTAGGCGTTGCTGAGCTCGGTTGTGCTTAAGGCGCATGCCCGATAGCCAGTAGCCAGATAATCCCGCAATCATGGCACCAAGGGTGACCTTGATGCTGGTATCTAAAATGACGATCAGTTCTTGCATGGTGACTCCGCGTCAAAAAATCGGTGGTTATCCTTGAAAAGCAAAAACAACACCACCATTAAGAGAACTTGATAAAAAAGAGAGAAATTATGAGATTTTTATTGTTATTGGTGCTGTTACCGCTAATCGAGGTGGCTGCCTTTGCCCAGGTGGGTGCAAAAGTGGGTGCAATGAATGCGGTTTTAATGACGTTAGCCACCGCATTTTTAGGTATGTTCTTAATTAAGACACAAGGGTTTCGTACATTAAGTTTGGTGCGAGAGCAGATTGCCCAAGGGCAAATGCCTGCTCAAGCCGTTATAAGTGGTTTATTGGTATTCGTGTGTGGCGCTTTATTGCTGATTCCTGGTTTTGTTACGGACATGTTAGGTCTGTTTATTCTTCTACCATTCGTGCGCAACAGCCTAGCGGATATGATCTTAAGTAAAGGGATCGTAGTTCAACCAGGAGCCAATGCTGGTAACCCTAGAAAATCAGCCGATGGTGGCAATGTGATCGAAGGTCAGTATCGTCGCGAAGATTAATTCAAAAAAATCCTAACCTAGGTGTTGAATTTCATCTGGGTGCCCCCATTTTAGGTTCACCAATTTAAATATAGCGGCATTAAGTCGCTGAATAATAAAAAATTTGGCTGACTCAGCCATTTAACACTGAAACTCGTTTGGAGATACGTTAATGAAAATCCGTCCGTTACACGATCGAATTGTTGTTCGTCGTAAAGAAGAAGAAACTAAAACGGCTGGCGGTATCGTGCTTCCTGGCGCAGCTGCTGAAAAACCGAATCAAGGTGAAGTAGTAGCAGTCGGTACTGGCCGCATTTTGCAAAATGGTGACATTCAAGCCCTTGCTGTGAAAGTGGGTGATACGGTTTTGTTTGGTCAATACGGTACTAACACTGTGAAAATCGATGGTGAAGAACTATTGATCATGAGTGAAAACGAAATCTACGGCATCATTGAAGCTTAATCTTCAATTCACGTTTAAATTGTTAAAATATATTGTTAAGGAATTGAATCATGGCTAAAGAAGTAATTTTTGGTGATAGCGCCCGTAAAAGAATGCTTGCGGGTGTAAATATTCTAGCAGATGCAGTGAAGGTAACACTGGGTCCTAAAGGTCGTAACGTTGTTCTAGATAAGTCTTTTGGTGCGCCAACCATCACTAAAGATGGTGTGTCTGTAGCAAAAGAAATCGAACTAGAAGATAAGTTCGAAAATATGGGCGCACAAATGGTTAAAGAAGTGGCGTCTCAAGCAAACGATAAAGCGGGTGACGGTACCACCACTGCAACCGTATTGGCTCAAGCCATCATCAACGAAGGCCTTAAGTCAGTAGCCGCTGGCATGAACCCAATGGACCTAAAACGCGGTATCGATAAAGCCACTGCTGCGGTTGTTGAAGAGCTAGCTAAACTAGCGCAACCATGTGCTGACGGTAAATCCATCGCGCAAGTAGGTACGATCTCAGCGAACTCTGATAGCACAGTGGGTGATTTAATTGCTCAAGCTATGGAGCGCGTTGGTAAAGAAGGTGTGATCACGGTTGAAGAAGGTCAAGGCCTTCAAGACGAACTAGAAGTGGTTGAAGGTATGCAGTTTGATCGCGGTTACTTGTCGCCTTACTTCATTAACAACCAAGAAAAAATGAATGTTGAACTAGAGAATCCTGTGATTCTTCTAGCGGACAAAAAAATCGACAACCTACAAGAAATCATTCCTCTACTAGAAGCGGTAGCCAAGTCTGGCCGTCCACTATTGATCGTAGCAGAAGACGTTGAAGGTCAAGCATTAGCCACTTTAGTTGTGAACACCATGCGTGGCACGTTCAAAGTTGCCGCGGTTAAAGCCCCTGGTTTTGGTGATCGTCGTAAAGCCATGCTACAAGACATCGCGATTCTAACGGGCGGTAAAGTGATCTCTGAAGAAGTGGGCATGAGCTTAGAAACCACTACCTTAGAAGACCTAGGTACCGCTAAGAAAGTCGTGATCGACAAAGAAAACACTGTGATTGTTGACGGTGCCGGTTCTGAAGCTGACGTGAAAGTACGTTGTGACCAAATTCGCAGCGAAGCAGACGCATCAACTTCTGAGTACGACAAAGAGAAGCTTCAAGAGCGCTTAGCGAAACTAGCTGGTGGCGTTGCCGTCATCAAAGTTGGCGCGGGTTCTGAAATCGAAATGAAAGAGAAAAAAGATCGCGTTGAAGATGCACTTCAAGCCACTCGTGCTGCGGTTGAAGAAGGCGTGGTTGCCGGTGGTGGTGTTGCATTGATTCGCGCACTAAGTCAAGTAACGGTTGAAGGTGACAACGAAGATCAAAACGTCGGTATTGCCCTTGCACTGCGTGCAATGGAAGCACCTATTCGTCAAATTGCGGCGAACGCGGGCGACGAAGGTTCAGTGGTTGTAGACAAAGTGAAGTCTGGCGAAGGCAACTTTGGTTATAACGCTGCAACGGGTGTTTATGGCGATATGATCGAAATGGGTATTCTTGACCCTGCAAAAGTAACCCGTTCATCTTTGCAAGCTGCTGCGTCAATTGGTGGTTTAATGATCACCACTGAAGCCATGGTTGCGGATATCCCTGAAGAGAAAGGTGCAGGCATGCCTGACATGGGTGGAATGGGCGGCATGGGTGGAATGGGCGGTATGATGTAATTCCCCTGAACCCTTCGTTCATAAAAAGGTCTCCCTAGGGAGGCCTTTTTTTTGGCTGTCGTATTTAGATGCTGTTTGATTTTTGTGCGTTGGCTCACTTCGTCGAATAATTTCTGAATTTTTACGGTTTTGTTTCACTTTTTTGTCATACAGTGGCGTTACAGTGCGGCCCGCCTGCTTTACAATGGTGCCCCTTTAGAATTTGTACAAGGTAGTAAATATAGTGGCCAAGGCCAAAGGAAATCGTCGCTTAATAGCCGTATGTATCATCGTGTACTTTGTGTGTTTGATTGCATTAATGCCGTTGAATGTGATTTATCGCGTGCTAGCACCTACTCAGCTACCGGTTGACGTTTTAGCCGTCTCTGGCACGATTTGGCAAGGCAAGGTCGTCATTAAACATGATATGACAGGGCAGCTTGATGCCCAGTGGGCGCTTAAGCCATTAAGTCTGCTTACGGGGCGCTTACAAGCCCAGATGTCTGTGGATTCCAATGTATTCGATTTTAAAAGCCTTGTGACCGTAAATGGTTTGACCCAGTCTATCGAGCTTGAAAAAACCAGTGGTCTTGTGAGTGCAAATTTAATAAACAAAATCATTGCTCAATCTAAAGCAAAAATGAGTGGTGATTTAGAGCTGAACAACACCCATATTGAATACAATTTTGCGACGGGTGAAAGCAGTGAAGCGCGAGGTCAGCTGGTTTGGTTAGGTGGACAGGTACAGTATCCTAAAGGCCGTACCATGGCCTCTGCTAACTTGCCTATGCTGGTGGCTAAGTTAGGTAACGAAAATAAAGAATTAAAAGTTGATGTGGCCACAACCGATGGCGTAGAAGTGGCCAATGCCAGTCTTAAAAAAGACGGCTGGGCCAACGTAGCCGTTCGTAAAGCCATGATCGACTTAGTGGGCGAAAAGTGGCCTAACAAGGTTTCCGCTGATGCGGTTGTGTTTGAAGTTTCTGAGCGTATTTTTACTCGCTAGCAATAAGGTTTATTTGTGCATTGGACAGAACATAAAGCATTTCAACCCAGTATTACCGCTGCAAAGTGGATTTTGGGTTTATGTGTGTCTTATCAATTAGCAGTGCTGACATGGTTGATCATTGATCAGCCTGTGGTTGTGCTGCCGCCACCTGCTCAAGGTCACAGTGAAGTCTCCGACTTGCCGCAAAGTTATGGGCTAGCGCAGTTAGATATTTTTGGAAGCGCCAGTGCCGCACCCTTAGCACCTCAGCAGGAAATAGATGCACCTAAAACACGTTTGCGTTTATTGCTGATGGGAGTATTTGTAGCCACAGATAAGACACAATCTAGCGCCATTATTTCAGAGCAGGGCCGTGACGGTGAGTTCTTTAAAATAGGCGATCGTGTACAAGGTCGTGCTTTGTTATCTCAAGTATATGAAGACAAAGTAATACTAGATAACAGTGGTAAATTCGAAACATTAACCTTTGAAGAAACCCAAAAAGCATTACAAGGCATAACAGCCAATGCACCAAGAAGTGTGGCAAAAGAGCCTGCTAAATCTAGTCGTGCAGAGCGAAAAGAATTTAAAAAAGAGTTACGAGGCATTCGTACCGCTGAACAATTTGTAGGTTTTGCAAAAGAGCAGTTAGAAGACCCGCAACAAGCAATGGAAAATTTAGGCTTACAGGCAACAGGTGATGGCTATATGTTAACGCCATCTTCAACCATGTTGATGGGTATAGGTATGAAGCCTGGGGATAAAATTATTTCTGTGAATGGACACTCTTTAGGAGACCCAGCACAGGACAAAACAATTATTGATGAAGTTTACGCATCTGGAAATGCCAGTATTGTCATTGAACGTGGCAGTCGTCGTATGACTATCAACCACGCGTTTTAATTATGGTCTTGAAAATGAAAATAAGAAATTGGATTCACGCCGTCATTTTTTTAGTGCTATTACCGAGCACTTTAGCATTTGCCGAAGAAGAACAAACATGGAAAGTAAGTTTAAAAGACGCTGATATCAAAGCCTTCATTTCACAAGTGGCAAATATTACTGGCTACAGCTTTGTCATCGACCCTCGTGTAAAAGGCAAGGTGACCATTGATTCTAATACATCCATGTCTAAAGAAGATGTGTATGAAATGTTTCAATCGGTGTTGCAGGTCCACGGTTTTGCAGCCATTCCTGCTGGTGGCATTATTAAAATTGTTCAGCAAAACGATACTAAGCAAGAAGGTGGTATGCCAACCGCATTGCGCACCACCAAACAAAGCGAACAGTTAATTACCCAAGTTATTCAAATCAAAGACACCCCAGCGCTTGATCTTGTGCCGATTCTTCGTCCTATGGTGGCTAAATACGGTCACTTAGCAGGTGTAAAAAGCGCGAATGCTTTAATCGTCACGGATCATGCCTCTAACGTACGCCGTTTAGAAAAAATTATTGAGCGTTTAGATGGCTCAGGTGTTTCTGAATTAGAAGTGGTGCAACTAGAAGAAGCTTGGGTGGGTGATATCGTAGATATCCTAACAAGCTTAGACCCTGAAAAAGTCAGTGAAGGTGGAAAAACCAAAGAAGCCAGCGGAGTCGCCGGTCGTATTCGAGTTGTGGCGGATGAGCGAGCAAACCGTTTGATTATCCGTGGTGAAAAAAGTGCACGTGATAATGTCAAAGCATTAATTTTAAGCTTGGATAAACCATCTAAATTTTCAGGCAAAGCCTCTGTTATTCGTTTGCAGCATGCAGATGCTAAAGAAATGGCAGACCTTCTTAAAAATTTAATGGGTGATGTAAAAGACGAAAAAGGTAAAAGTCAGGCCGCAAGTGGTGTAAGCATTCATGCAGATGTTGGTTTAAATGCATTGGTGGTTCGTGCTGAGCCATCTACCATGACAGAAATAAAAGAAATTGTGTCTCAATTAGATATTCGCCGCGCGCAGGTATTAATTGAAGCGGCTATTTTAGAAGTGACAGGTCAAATTGATGATCGTGTGGGTGTGCAAACCGCACTTGTTGATGCCAATGCCATTGCTAATGGCAGTAGTGATACTCCCCTTACCGCCACCAGCTTTGGTGATGGCGGTGTCAGTATGACTGATTTTATTTCAGGTATTGCAGGGTTAAGTAGCGGCACGTCTGCCACTATTCCATTAAGTTCAGGTTTAACGTTAGGTGGTGCAGGTAAGGCAGGTTCTAATGATTTTGCAGTATTGATTCAAGCGTTAGAGTCAGTGAGTAATGCAAACTTATTAAGTACCCCAAGTATCATGACCCTTGATAACCAAGAAGCAGAAATCATAGTGGGTCAAAACGTACCTTTTGTAACGGGGCAGCAGCAGTCAAGTACAACCAATTCAAACCCATTTAATACCATTGAACGTAAAGACATAGGTACAACCCTGAAAGTGATTCCCCATGTGCAAAACGGTAAGTTTATCCGTTTAGAAGTGGAGCAGAGCACAGAATCGGTTTCTACAACAAAAGTTGAAGGGCAGTCAGATTTAATTACCAATAAGCGTTCTATTGTGACGCAAATCTTAGCGGAAGACGGTGAAATTATTGTATTAGGTGGTTTGATCCGTGATTCCATTCAAGAGAGCCAAAGTAAAGTGCCTTTCTTAGGTGATATTCCTATTATCGGTTGGTTGTTCCGTTCAACCAGCGAGCAACATGTAAAACAAAACTTAATTGTATTACTTAAGCCGTCTGTGATTTTAAATAAAGAAACCAACCAAGAAATACTTCGTCGTAAGTATGATGGAATTTACGATGTGGATTTAAGTGAAGAAATTGGCAGCGATGGCATTGATAAAAATCTAAGCCGTTTATTTGATCGTTAAGATTCATCTCAGGTATATGCGCTTTTTGCCATTCATGGCATCGCGCTATACCGTTTGTCCTGAACATATGTGCTCTTTGCCATCCATGGCATCGCACTGTACCGTTCATCCTGAACATAAAAAAACCAAGCCGCTAAATAAACGGCTTGGTTTTTTTATGTGGGTGAAAAGCCTTTATTTAATTCACAATCTTAAAGCAAGGTTCATATTGAGTGCCCCCTGGCAATTTCATCCGATTTTGTTTAACCATATTGCTTAATAGAGAAGCCATAGGTTCTATGATTTTATTATCCCCATGTATTTCAAATGGGCCAAATTCACGAACCGCCAAGATACCATCCTGTTTTACATTACCTGCAACAATACCGCTGAATGCTCGGCGTAAGTTGGCCGCAAGAATATGAATTTCTTGATCAACGGATAAATTTAGTTTGCTCATATTTTCGTGGCTAGGAATAAACGGCGTTTGGAACTCTTGATCGATGGTGAGCATCCAGTTAAAAAAGAAAGCATCATTATTTTGTTTTCTAAAAGCGGTGACTTTTTTGATGTTGTCACGTAAATACACGGCAACGCTTTCAGGGTCGTCAATAATGATTTTATATTTTTTACGGGCTTCTTCACCTAAGCTTTGTGCAATGAATGCATCGATTTGCTCAAAGTAAGCTTTTGACGATTTAGGCCCAGTGAATACCAACGGGTATGGAATGTCTTTGTTTTTTGGGTGAAGCAAGATACCTAATAAATACAATATTTCTTCTGCGGTACCGGCTCCACCTGGAAATACAATGATGCCGTGTGCGCAACGGACAAATGCCTCTAGGCGTTTTTCTATGTCAGGTAAAATAACTAATTCATTGACGATTGGGTTAGGCGCCTCTGCGGCGATAATACCGGGTTCAGTAATCCCCACATAACGCCCGTTACGGTTGTGTTGTTTGGCATGACCAATGGTTGCCCCTTTCATTGGGCCTTTCATCGCACCAGGGCCACAACCAGTGCCCACATCTAATGCCCGTAAACCCAGTTGATAGCCAACCACTTTTGTATAGTCGTATTCTTCACGGCTGATGCTGTGACCACCCCAACAAACCACAAGATCAGATGTCATACCGTAACGTAGCATGTTGGCGTTGCGCAAAATATGGAAAACCATGTTGGTTATTTGTTCGCTATTTTGTGCTTGGTCTTCGCTTGCTAAAAATTTAGGGTTATTAATGATTTCATCGTGGGTATAAATAATATCTCTTAATACGGCAAACAAATGTTCGCGAATCCCAAAAATGACTTCGCCATCGACAAAGGCATCATCAGGGGCATTAAATAAATCTAAAACGATGCCACGGTCGAGCTGAACAACTTGCACATCAAAAATGTCATATTCTTTTTGTTCAGTCATGTAGTCGTCGGTCATGCTGCCGCAATTTAATACGGCAAATGCGCAACGTTTGAATATTTCATGCAGCCCGCCTTCGCTGACATCTTTAAGGCGGTTTACTTCGTGACGGGATAAAACTCTAAGTGCTTTACGAGGGGTAATTCGAACATTTTCTACAGCCATATAGATCATCCATCTTCTTATCGTTATTAATCAGTTTAGCACTGGGTAAAACTGTCTGCTTATATTGGTTGGTGTATCGTTACGCCCAAAATTCTAATGGGCCATACTGGCTAGTGAGTTTTAATAGGTCACTACGGGTTACGATGCCAAGGATTTCGTTTTGTTCATTAACGATTGGTAAGCAGCCTATGTGTTCATCAAACATAACATGGGCCAGTTGATGAATGTCGGTATTTTGGGTGGCTGCGAATACTTTTCGCTGTAACCATTGGCTTTGTGTGTGCTTAAAAGCAAGTGCCTTTAAAATGTCACCTTCAGTTACGATTGCATCGAGCGTGCCGTTTTTGGTGATAGGAAGGTGCTTTATTTTATGTTTTTGCATCATTTGCCAAGCAATTTTCAGCTCAAGTTGATCAAATTCAAGGCTAATCACCGGTTGCGTCATAATTTCAAATGCGCTGAATACTTTTTGTTTGGACTTATTTTGAGCGGCTTGTTGGTAAGCTTGTGGCCCAGATTCAGGTTTGCCTTTAACAGGACGTGTTGGGTTGCTGGCATTTAACGCTGCGGTGCCAGATTGTTTCGGAACCGAATATTGCCTAATTGCTGGGCTGCCTTGATCAATCATGATAAAGGGCATAACAAGTTCCTAAGGTGTGGCGGATAGCCATTGCTGAAATTGTTGCTGTTCATATTCACTGGCTTTTTCCCACCAGAATTTTAGTTGCTTAAGATGAGGATAGGTAACTTTCTCGATATTTTCATCTTGTTTAAACGTCAACGGGTCTGCTTTTTTAATATGACTACCAGTAATTGTTTGCTGATCACTGACTAAAGATACTTGTGGTTGTTTAACAAATTGTTGTGCTTGAGCCAGTGTATTCAGTAAAGGGGTATTAATTTTAAATGATTCACCAGAATTAAATTCACCAGTGAAGGTCATTTGACCGCTACTGAGGGTTTGGTGGTTATCGGCATCTATTTGCCAGATATCGCGGTAACGCATCACTAGCGTGTGTTTGCCCGGCGACAGCTTCACGGTTAAATCATGATTACGAAATGTTTGAGAGAATTGTGCGATTGGCTGTTCATCTAGGCTGATCAACTCAAAACTTAATGGCAAAACCAATTGTACTTCTTGATCTTGGCCAATGGCAGGGCCGTCATATAAACGTACGTGTTTTGCTGTGCTACAGCCTTGCAGTGTCACAAATACAAATAACAGAAATAAACGCATGAGCTGGCTTCTAGAAGAAAATAAGAGTGTCATTGTGAATCTGATGGCATGGATATTCAAGGTATCGTTGAGTTTGACGCGCTTAAGGTTTATAACGTGCTGATACTTTTAAGGTGACAGTATGCAACGTACATTTCGATTAACCATTTCATGTCCTGATGGTGTGGGCATTGTGGCAAAAGTAGGGCAGTTTGTATCAAGCCATGGTGGCTGGATTGTAGAAGCCAATCATTATGCCGACCCGATTAGTGGCTGGTTTTTTATGCGCCACTCTATTAAAGCCGAATCATTGCCATTTTCTCTGGAAGAGTTTAAACAAAAGTTTTTGCCCATTGCCCAAGAATTTTCCATGGAATGGGCTGTGACCGATAGCGCTGAAAATAAAAAGTTAGTGTTATTGGCATCAAAAGAAAGCCACTGTTTAGTGGACTTATTACACCGTTGGCACAGCGGAGAATTAAAATGTGATATTCCATGTGTGATTTCTAATCATGATGATCTTCGCAGTTTAGTTGAATGGCATGGTATTCCGTTTTTTCATGTACCTGTGGATGCGGCTAATAAAGCGGAGCACTTTCATCGTGTCAGCCAACTGATTGCAGAACATAAAGCCGATAGCATTGTGCTCGCCCGTTATATGCAAATTCTGCCTGAAGACGTGTGTGAGACTTATGAAGGGCGCATTATTAATATTCACCATAGTTTTTTACCCTCATTTGCCGGTGCTAAGCCTTATCATCAAGCGGCTGAGCGTGGGGTGAAATTAATTGGGGCAACCTGTCACTATGTCACCAAAGAACTGGATGCTGGGCCGATTATTGATCAAGACGTGATTCGCATCAGTCATAAAGACACGGTAGAAGACATGGTGCGTCTAGGTAAAGATGTGGAAAAAATGGTACTCAGCCGAGGTGTGCGTTTGCACCTTGAGGATAAAGTACTGCGCCATGGTAATAAAACCATCGTGTTTTAATTAAAACAGACTGCCTGAACTTAGCGCTCTTTGCCATCCATGGCACCGCACTATACGGTTCGTCCTGAACTTAGTGCTCTTTGCCATCCATGGCACCGCACTATACGGTTCGTCCTGAACGTAAAAAACCCGCTTAAAGCGGGTTTTTTGTTTTCAGCTTATTGTGAGTTAGCTGCGAACTTTTTTCAGTAACGACATGCTACGACCAGGGTGTAAGCTAATGCTTGGCGCTTCTTCAGCCACTTGCTGATGGCTGTGGCGTAGGCGGAAGTTCTTATCGATACGACGCACACAAAGGGTTAGACGCACGGTTAACCAGCGATAATCTTGAGTGGTACGGGTATGAAGAACCACAGAGGCTTCGTTGTCGATGATCTCTTGGCAAATCGGCATCAGGGCTGAGCGAATTTGACGAGTCTCACGACCATCAATCAAACCTTGGTCAAGATCAAAGTCGGCAATGGCTTTTGATGTTTCCTCTGTGTTTTTAATGGCTTGAGCTGCGGCAACGGCTTCACGCTGAGCTTTTAATGTGGCAAGTTTTGCAGCAGCTTCACGTTTGGTTTGCTCTTCTTTACGAAGCTGAGCCAATTGACGCTCTTTGATTTCTGCTTGGCGGCGACGATCAGCGGCTTCTTGATCTGCTTTTTGTTTGGCTAAACGAGCAGCCGCTAGTTGTTTTTCTTTTTCAGCTTTTTCTTTTTTGGCTTGTTCTGCTCGGGCTTTGGAGTCATCTTTTTTAGCAACTGTTACCGGTTTCGGCGCAGGAGTGGCTTTTTTAACGGGTTCTGCTTTTGCAACAGCACTGGAGCCAAATAGTTTATCGAGCTTGTCCTGAGTGGCTTCAAGGCCTGGTGTTAGGTAAGCGACCATCCAAACATTGTCTAGGTATAGTTGCGCTTGGGTGAAGTTTTTACTGGCAATGGCCTTATTTGCTAAGTCTACGTAGATGGCCCCCACCTTATACACGCGGCTATTGATGCGCTGGTCATAGGGTGCAATGGATTTAAACTGCCAGATTTTCTCAATGGCATTATTATTGGCTGGGGTGCTCAAGCGTTTTGCGCTGATGTCCGCATCGATCTTGGCTAACAGCTGATCTGATTTCGCATCAGCCATTACTGGGCTTGAAATTACTGAAGCTAACAGGCAGGCCAGTGCCGTTTTGAATAGGGTTCTCATAGGCAATACTCAGTTTTTTGTTTTTATATCGGTATTTGATGGCCATTATTGCCTAGGCCTATGGGATAATGCAATGCTTGCGTCGGTCTGAATGTGCTAATTTCCACCGATATAGTTAAATGTGCTAAGAAAAGGAGCCAAAAATGTTGCGATGGGGCATGATTTTACTGTTTTTACCCTGTGTGGTGCTTGTGACCCTATATATGCTCGAAGCCCAAGATGTGGCGCGATGTGTGGAAAGTGGTACTGGCAGTTGGGATTTTGCAAAAGGCGTATGTGATCCTGTTAATAAACATGAATATGTTACGTTTATGAGTCGCCATGGCATTTGGGTGAACGCTGGCATGTTGTTGTCTCTTGTGGGTTTAGCCATGGGAACGTGGGGGATGATCCTAAAAGGTATGTCTACGCCTAAAGATCGCGACTAAGGCTGCTAACTGTTGTGCTCATCGCCACCTTTGTAACGAAACTCAAGGTGGCGGTAATAGCGCGATAGCTTTTGCGCTTGTGGAATGTCATAGCGGTACACATTGCGCACGGCTCGGATGGCGGAGCGGTCTAATTGAGCATTGCCACTGGGTAAATGCACCCATGCATCAATTAAATAGCCGTACTCATCAATATCAAGCCGTATCACCCCCCATGTGTTACTGGTGAGCCCTTGGGGTTTCACCCAAACATGATCCACCTGTTCGCCTATGCGTTTAAGGACCTCGTTAAACCAGCGCGCTTTTTCTTCTTCGACTTTATTTAGCGGTGACTCGACCGTGTTGCTGGCCAGATCATCATCCGTTAATTCTTTTAATTGAACGCCCTTTTTTTGCGTGTTTTGTTTAGCAATCTCTTTGGCTTTTAAATAATCACTTAATAACGGGCTATTTGGGTTGATGCGTGCACTTTTTGGGCTCGGGGAGGTATCCGCTGTTTGTTCTTGTATTTGTTGGTTGTCTTGTGCCTCACGTATGCCTTCGCTTTGGGGCATGGGCTGACCACTGGGCGACTCGGCAAAACCATTACTGGTATTGGATTGAGTGATGTCATCCTCTATGTGTCGCGGAGGTGGCGGTATATCAGGTTTGGATTCTGGTTGTACTTTTGGTGGGGTAACCGGAGGCTGTAGTGTGAACTCTAAGGTTTTATCACCTTGCTTTGTTGCAGGCACAGAAGGGCTATCTTTTAAAAACCAAGGAGTAAATACCAAAAGGTGTAAAAGCAGGCTGAGTAAAATGGTAAAGCGTAAAACAGACTTCATGACTCAGGATGATGTAATTAATTTTGAGTAACATTGCCATAGATAATTACCCGTTGGAAAGGGTTTAGCCATGAGTCATATGTTATCGTCAGGATAGTTTGGACATATCCTGCTTATTTGGTTCAACTTTGAATCAAAATAATCATCCATAAAGCTGAGAATGTATGAGTGAATTTATCGTCCCCGAATATCGTTATTGCCCACAGTGTGGGGCAAAAACAAAAGATCGTAAAATAGACGAGCAAGTGGTTAAGGTGTGCGCGGCTAAATGCGGTTTTGGTTTTTTTAATAACCCAACGCCAGTGGTGGCGGTGATTGTAGAAACCCCTGAAGGGGTTGTTCTTGCCCATGATGTGAGCTGGCCAAAGGGCATGATCAGCGTGATCACAGGTTACGTTGACCCCCATGAAATACCACAGCAAACCGCCATTCGTGAAACACACGAAGAGCTGGGTTTAAACGCCTATGATCCGCAATTTGTTGGGCATTATATGTTTCATCAAAAAAATCAGTTAATCATTGCCTATGCAGTTAAAGCGCAAGGTGAGATTACCCTTAACCATGAGTTAGATGATTACCGAATTATTCCCATTGAGAAATTAAAGGTGTGGCTAGGGCCCACAGGTAACGCCGTGGCGGATTGGTTAGCCAACAAAAAGAGATAACGTCGAGAGTAGGTTGCGGTTTGCTTAACGCTGACAACACTTCTTATATTTTTTACTGCTGCCACACAGGCACACATCATTGCGTCCAAGCTCGATGGTGTGTGTATCGGTTTTGCCATCTACATAAAACCAGCGACCATGTTCAAATACGAAGTTGCTGATTTCTTCTAATACCGCAAATTCATTTTCATCTTTAAAAAACGCACAAAAATGCACTTGGTCTGTGTTGGTTTTGACGATATCCAGTTTTAACCAATTATTATCTGGCGATAGGTTTAGATCATTAGGGCGAGTGGATATATGCCAGGTATCGCGTACATATTGGCTCAAACCTAATACATAACCACTAAAGCGTGAACGCATTAATTGCTCGGCAGTGGCAGGTATTTCACCTTTATGAAATGGCTCGCAACATTGCTGGTACGAGCGCGCATTGGGTTGTTGCTGTTGGCAAGGACAAATCATGATTGGCGAGTATTCATTAATGCCTGCAATGCTTCACCCAAAATGGCTGGGCGATTTTCATTGCGCAAGGCATTTAATAATAAATTACGAATGCCAGGTAAAAACAATAAGTCCCCAGCAATTTTACAAAACGCGGTAAATGCGCCGTCTTGCTCTTGATTTAACTGGGCAAGGTTCACCAAAAATGTCGTGATGCGCTCTGGCATAAAGGCAAGGTCATCATAGTTGCGAGTGGCAAAGGCCAGTACACAAGCTATGTGAGTGGCGTAGTCGCTGTTAAACCAGCTTTGCCATGCTTCAATACGCAAGGTATCACTTTGACTGGCACCTATGATACGCATGGCGGCTTCAATGTTGATGATGTTGTCTTGGGTATTAAGGTCGTGCTGGAAGCGTTTAAGCATAACCTCAGTGAGGTCGATTGGCAGGGTGTGGTGTTCTAAACACTGAGAGAACGCCAATAATGCTTCGCTTGGCATGTGAGGTAAACAGGCTTTTAAGCTGGCCTTGTGTTCAGTTAGGCGGGCACTGACATCGGCAATGCCTTGTAAACCCAGACCTTCAAAATTGGCTAGATTCTCGCGGTTTAACGTGCCGGCCTGTAAATACTTAACCACGCTATTGTAATGTTCTGATGGTTTACGGTGTTGGCTGGTTTGAATCATGGCGTGCAAGTTGGCCAAGCGTACGTTGTCGGGCTTAAAAGCAAACGGATTGTCTTTCAGCGGATCTTCGATTTCGCTGTCTACTTTTAACGGGGTTTTGCTTAACTCGATTAAACGGCGAACCAGATCATCACGCACATAAGGAATGATTTTGCCTTGTTCATCCAATGGCCATTTTAAAAACATAAGCGTTTCGTTTTCTGGCTGTTTTGGTGGGCTGATGTACAGGGCTAACCAAGCGTGCTGCAAGTAAGGGTGGGGATAGGCACTGTCTGAGGACTCAAATTTTTTAAACTGGGCTTTATCCACCTTGATAATGCGACGACCCACATCATATAAACGATATTGGCCATCAAGCTGTGCTAAATATTCGTTTAATTCCATGACCGCTCTACTCACCGTAAGATAAAAGCCGCCATTATACCTAAGATCTTAGGTTTGTGAGGCAAAAAATCACAGGGTTTTATGGCACCAAGGCTGCGAGTAAAAAGAGGTAAATCAGAACCTCATGCACTTGCTGGCTGGCACCTAGGGCATCGCCGGTATAACCCTGTAAGCGATGCTGATACCAGCGCCAAGTGATTAAAAATACAGTTACCCCCATAATCAGTAACCCTGTGCTCACCCATGACCCTAGAAAATACAGAGGCAGCACAGCAAAGGCCCAAGCTAAAACCATATCCTGTGCGTGCCATGTTTTAGCAATGGGCTTGGCTTTGCTTAGGGCATCTTCTTGAACATAGGGCATGACCATCACCAAGCTGATAGCCCAAGCGCGACTTAAACTGTGGGCCACCAAAAGACTGATGAATAACTCGGTTACCGGTATTTCACTGAGCCCACGCCACTTCAGCAATAATATGATCAGCAACCCACATACACCATACGTACCAAGGCGGCTGTCTTTCATAATGCGCAAGATATCCGCTTGGGTATAACCGCCACCAAAACCATCACATAAATCGGCAAAGCCGTCTTCGTGAAAGGCCCCTGTGAATAAAATGCCGGCAATCATGCAAATTAGAATGCTCACATCATGGGGCAGCACTTGAGCGCATAACGCGTAAACCCCGTAACACCAAAGCGCCACTAAATAACCAATAAAGGGAAAGTAGCCGCTGGCGCGGTTGAGTTGCTCACCACTGTAGTCGACCCAGCTTGGGCCTGGGATGCGGCTATAAAAAGTGAGAGCGTTAAAAAAACGGTTTATCTGCTGTTTAAACATGGGGATTCACGCATAATATCGGCGGCCATCATAACACGGAGAATTCATTTGAGTGATGCAAGGTATCAGGCATTAAGTGATGCCATTAATCATCTTATTGAACAAATGCAAAGCGAGCAGCTTTGGTCTGCAATTTCACCTGATGAACATGCATTAAAAAGTACACAGCCGTTTTGCCTGGACACATTAACGTTTGAACAGTGGCTTCAATTTGTCATGGTGCCTACATTTTTAAACATGATCAGGCAACGCCAAGCATTGCCAAAACAATGTGATATTGAGCCAATGGCCCAGCAAGTTTGGCAACAACGATACTTAATGGTGCAAGCCAGCATTAAAGCCATTGATGAGGTTATTTCAGCTGGCTGAGCTTGACCAATAAAAAATTGACGATTTGCTGTTTGTTATTTAAACACTTGAAAAATATTTATAAAAACAATTGACATAGGCACAAGTTGACTAACTTTATACACAAAATAGAAAAGCCAGCTTAAAATGTGTATAAAATGCGAACATAGTTTAAAAAAAGACTATAAAAAATACACAAAGTCTTGATTTTAAAGGGTTTTAAAGGTGTTGTTTAAAAAACGTACATTTTAAGTATGACTGTGATTTTTCGCCGTTTAGCGGCATTTATCACAATCTAATTCACAGAGTTATCCACAGTAACTGGGGATAAACAAAACCGTAATATTTTTGACGTAAACTAAGGAGGCCGTATGCCATTCATTGCAGCTGGGGCGTTTATTTTGGGGTTGGTAATTGCTTACCTGCTATTCGCTCGCTCAGCCAACAACCGTGCTAACCAATATCAAGATGATTTAAAAGCCGCAAAATCATTGCTTGATGATGCACAAAAAGAGCGTGAACAACTTAAGCAAGAATTGGCCGATTGCCAATACAAGATGAAAGAGCTCGAAAAAGACCTAAGACACGCACAAAAGTAACATCACTTTGAATCTTTGATGTGTGATTCATCAAAGATTCTCATAGATTTACACGCTACAATCACTGATCAAATAAAAATAATAAGTGAATATCATGAACAAATACCTCATGGCCGTGCTCGTGCTGTGCTTAAGCGCATGTGAGAGCGAAGACGGCGGCATCAGTTTTACCCGCGATACCAGCAACCTTGAAATCAATGTCAACGGCGGTAAAGAAAATCAACTGCCTGACTATTTAGCAGAACAATACAGCCTTGTGGCAGGGGACAATCGTGCCTGTGCTTATGGTGTGCTCAATGCATTTAGTACCAGTTACTTCAAATGCTGGGGGGATCGGATTATCGGCGACTATGTTTCTGAAAACGTGACGGGTCAATACAAGATGTTAAGCATTGGTGACGATCACGTGTGTACCACACTGAGTGACTTTGGTGGGCGTCGTGTGGGCTGTGCTGGTAATAACGCCTATGGCCAAACCATTGACCCAGAAGTTGCTTTGTCGGCAGAAACCCGCCAAGGCCATTGGCTGCAATCCCCTTATGTATTGGCCAGCGGCGATCAGCATAATTGTGCCGTTGATGCTTATGGTGTGTATTGCTGGGGAGATAATTCATTAGGACAAACAAATGTTCCTGCGTTGACAGCCCCTAAATGGGTTGTGGCAGGTGGCAATACGTCATGCGCCATTGATGGTGATGACAGTGTTGTGTGTTGGGGCGATTTAACTGCTGGGCAGGCAGATGTACCAGAATCTCTTGGCCTTGTCAGTCATGTGGCGGTGGGTAGTGATTTTGTGTGTGCCATTAGTGCAGGCCAGGTAACGTGTTGGGGGAATACTCAAAACTGGATAAGTACAGATGTATTAAGCGCTGTGTATATTTCAGCAGGGGCGCGTCATGCTTGTGTGCTTAACCAAGAACAAGCACGTACAAATGAGCAAAGTGGCCTTCGTGCTTATTGTTTTGGTGATCAAGGCAACCAAACGGGTTTATTAGACGTACCAAGCGGTGTGCAAAATAATATTCGCAGTGTTGCGGCTGGTAATGGTTTTACCTGCACCATGAGTGTTTATGATGGCAATGAATTTGTGGGTAATACTACCCATAACGGTTTTCACTGTTGGGGGCGCAACGACAAAGGTCAGGCGGTTTCCCCTAAAGTCATGTGTTTAAACTATCACAAAACAGCGGTTAATCCTGACGAGCGGTTTTGCCCAAAGATTGATTAATGTGAACCAATGGCGCTGCTGTGTATCTGAATGTGCCTAAAAATTTAAGGAGCTGTGTATGTTAAGTAAGATCCCTGCAAACAAATTAAAATGGCTGGCGGTTATTTTAATAGCGTTATATCCACTGGCTATTGTGGCTGCGCGTTTGGATGTGATGCATTTTAGAAATAGCTTTTTGATTTTTATTATCTGCGCCTTAATTGGCTTTGTGGTATTGGTGTTGTCGATTTTCAAATTATCTAAAGCCCAAGAAGGGGAGTCCGCTTCACTGCTGATTGCCATCGTATTAACGGCCATTCCACTTGGCTTGCTGGGTTCTAATATTGTCAAAGCGCGCACGTTACCGTTTATCCACGACATAACCACCGACATACAAAACCCTCCACAGTTTATTGCAGCTGCAACGGATCGCTCAGCGGATGATCATTCTGTTGAGTATGAAGGCAATGTGATTGCCCAACTACAGGTGACAGGTTATCCAAATCTCACCACCTTAGAGCTTAATCAGCCGGTTGATAAGGTGGTGTCGCAGGCTCAAGCCGTGGTTCAAGCTATGGGCTGGGAGGTACTGGCCAGCAATACCGAGCAATCGCCATTTACCATTGAAGCGGTGGATGAAAGCCTGCTGTTTGGTTTTAAAGATGATGTGGTGATTCGCATTGAATCCTTCACCACGCCTGAGCAAAATGTAGACGTGCCGGCTAAAACGCGAGTGGATGTGCGCAGCATGAGCCGTGTGGGTAAAAGTGACTTAGGTGCCAATGCGGCACGTATTGAATCCTTTTTAGACAACTTGAAAAATCGTTTCTAAAAAAGCCTGCGAATGCGCTGCAAGGGAGCGGGGAGTTGGTTACAATAGACCCGGATTTTAAGGGGTAGAGCATGGCCGATTCATTTGTACATTTACGCATTCACACAGAGTTTTCTTTGGTGAATGGGATCGTGCGTGTAAAAGATCTCATTAAAAACGCATCAGCGGACGCCCAGATGGCATTAGCCATCACTGACCAAAGCAATATGTTTGCTTTGGTCAAATTTTATAACGCGTGTCTGGGTGCGGGTATCAAGCCAATCTTAGCGGCCGATGTGTACCTTGAACGTGAAGACGATCCCGCCAACCCTTACAACATTACCCTCTACGCACAAGATCAAACCGGCTACCGTAACCTGACGGAGCTGGTCAGTTTTGGTTTTACTAAAAACCAACATCACGATAAACCCCAATTAAAATTTGAATGGTTCGCCGAACGCAGCGCCGGCCTTATCGCCTTATCGGGTTTTCAACAGGGTGATATTGGTGAAGCCCTATTAAAAGGCAAAGATGAATTAGCGGTTACCCGCTTAAATAAATGGCGCGAGTATTTTCCGGGTCGCTTTTATTTAGAATTACAACGTACCAATCGTGCTAACGACGAAGTGTTGGTGCAAAAAACCTTGGTATTAGCTCGCGAGCAACAATGCCCAGTGGTGGCCACCAATGACGTTCACTTTATCAATGAAGAGGATTTTGACGCTCACGAATCCCGAGTGTGCATCGGTGACAGTGTCACCCTAGACGATCCTCGTCGAGAAAAACGCTACAGCGATCAGCAGTATTTAAAAACCCAGCAGCAAATGATTGAGTTGTTTGCGGACATTCCAAGTGCCATTGATAACACGGTTGAAATTGCTCAGCGTTGCAGTGTTGAAGTATTACTGGGCAAATATTTCTTACCCGAATTCCCCATTCCAGATGGGTTAACTGAAAACGACTTTTTCCGAAAAGTGTCCTACGAAGGCTTAGAAGAGCGCCTTGAATTTATTTTAGATAAAAATCAAAGCGATTATGAAGCGCGCCGCAAAGAATATGTTGATCGTTTGGATTTCGAGCTGGATATCATTATCCAAATGGGTTTCCCCGGTTACTTCTTAATCGTAATGGACTTTATCCAATGGGCTAAAGACAACGATGTACCCGTGGGCCCAGGTCGTGGTTCTGGTGCGGGTTCCTTGGTGGCTTACGCGCAAAAAATTACCGACATAGACCCACTAGAATATGACCTACTATTCGAGCGATTCTTAAACCCTGAACGTGTTTCCATGCCCGATTTCGATATCGACTTTTGCATGGAAAAACGTGAAATGGTGATTGATTACGTAGCCGATCATTACGGCCGTGATGCGGTATCGCAAATCGTAACCTATGGCACCATGGCGGCAAAAGCAGTTGTGCGTGACGTGGCGAGGGTATTGGGTAAAAGCTATGGTCTGGCTGATAAGTTATCAAAAATGATTCCAGCTGATCCCGGTATGAAACTGGCGGTGGCCTATGAACAAGAAGAAGTGCTGCGTGACTTTTTAAAAGAAGATGACGAAGCGCTCGAAATTTGGGAGATGGCCACCAAGCTTGAAGGCATCACCCGTCAAACGGGTAAACACGCCGGTGGTGTGGTTATCGCACCCACTAAATTAACGGACTTCTCGCCCACTTTGTGTGACGAAGAAGGTAAGGGTCTGGTGACCCAGTTTGATAAAAACGACGTTGAAAGCGCGGGTCTGGTTAAGTTCGACTTTTTGGGGTTGCGTACCCTGACCATCATTGACTGGGCATTAAAAACCATCAATGCCATTCGCGCAAAAAGTGATTTAGAACCCTTATTCATTGAAGAGATTCCATTAGACGATCCTGCATCGTATGCACTGTTAAAAGAAGCCAAAACCACGGCGGTGTTCCAGTTGGAATCCCGTGGTATGAAAGACCTGATTCGCCGTTTAGAGCCCGACAACATTGAAGAAATGATCGCATTGGTGGCCCTGTTTCGCCCAGGCCCACTTGAGTCGGGCATGGTAGATGACTTTATTAACCGTAAACATGGTCGTGCAGAGGTGGCTTATCCACACCCTGATTTCCAACACGACAGTTTAAAAGAAATACTTGAACCCACCTACGGCGTAATCGTTTACCAAGAACAGGTAATGCAGATCGCACAGGTATTGGCGAACTATACCCTTGGCGGCGCCGACATGTTACGTCGTGCTATGGGTAAGAAAAAACCCGAAGAAATGGCCAAGCAACGTCAAACCTTCCGCGAGGGTGCTGAGTCCATCAACGTGGATGGCGATCTCGCCATGAAGATCTTCGACTTGGTAGAAAAGTTCGCCGGTTACGGCTTTAACAAATCTCACTCCGCAGCCTATGCGGTGGTGTCTTATCAAACCCTGTGGTTAAAAACCCATTACCCAGCACCATTTATGGCAGCGGTATTAACCTCTGATATGCAGAACACCGACAAGGTGGTGATCTTCATAGAAGAATGTCGCGAAATGAATCTTGATCTGGTTTTACCCGATGTCAATCAATCTGAATTTGGTTTTACGGTGAATGATGACGGTGCCATTGTGTATGGTTTAGGCGCGGTAAAAGGGGTCGGTGAAGGCCCAATTGAAGCCATTATTAAAGCCCGAAATGAAGTGGGTCAGTTCAATGATATCTTCCATTTCTGTAAATCTGTGGATAAAAGTAAGTTGAATAAACGGGTGATGGAAGCCTTAGTGCGCTGCGGAGCATTTGATAAAATTGGTCCAAACCGTTCGGTGTTATTTGCCACCATTGAAGACGCCTTAAAAGCCGCAGATCAAAATGCGAAAAACGCAGCGGCCGGCATTATGGACATGTTTGGCGAAGTAGAAGAAGAGGCCAACCTAAACCCTTACGACGATTACATCCATAAAGTACGGGACTGGAACCCAAAACAAAAACTACAGGGCGAAAAAGACACTCTTGGTTTATTTGTTACCGGCCACCCGTTTGATGAATATGAAAAAGAAGTGCGCAAAATGGCGCGCACCAAGCTTGCCAATATTCAAGCGGATAAAAAGCCACAAAAAATTGCCGGTATTATCGTGGCGCAACGGGTAATGAAAACCAAGCGCGGTGGCAATATGGCGATATTGACCATTGATGATCGCAGTGGTCGTTTAGATGTTCGTCTGTTCAGTGATGTCTACGATAAGTTTCGAGAAAAAATGATTGTTGATCATTTAGTTGTCTTAGAAGTAGAGGTCAAACACGATAACTACAATGATTCGTTAGGGGCAAACTTAATTAATATGTGGAATATCAGTGAAGCCCGTAGCAATTTTAGTTCAGGAATTCGCTTGACCTTAAAACATCATGAACTGGGACAACATTTCATTCGACAACTCAATGATACATTGCAGCCATTCCAAACTGAAGGTAGCCCTGTGTTATTGCAATACCACGGTGAAAGTGCCAAGGCTAACCTACAATTAGGTGAGCAATACAAAGTCGAACCGACAGATGATTTGCTGTACCGTTTAAAAAATCATTATGGTGAAGACAGCGTTGAATGCTGTTATGACTAAAATAAAAAATACTAAAACAACGATCACTGTGACTATTAACCCGATGAGTGGTGCATGAACCCAAACTATTTAGACTTCGAGCAACCTATTGCTGATTTAAAAGCGCGTATTGATGATTTGAAGCATCTGGCGGATGCTGATAACAACATGAATATCGCAGCAGAAATTAGTGGGTTAGAAGAAGAACTAAACTTTGTGACTCAGCGAGTATTCTCGCGCATTGACCCATGGCAAAACGCACAGTTAGCGCGCCATCCTCTGCGCCCCCATAGTGCTGATTATATTCCTCTTATTTTCGACGACTTTGAAGAGCTTCACGGCGACCGTTTATTTGCCGATGACGCCGCCATTATGTGTGGCCCTGCCAAATTAGATGGTCAAGCGGTGATGGTGATTGCCCAAGAAAAAGGCCGTGATTTAAAAGAAAAAATGCGTCGTAACTTTGCCATGCCGCGACCAGAAGGTTATCGCAAAGCCGCCCGCATGATGCAAATGGCTGAACGATTTAACTTACCCATTATTACGTTTATCGACACTCCAGGGGCCTACCCAGGCATCGACGCTGAAGAGCGCGGACAAAGTAACGCCATTGCTGAAAACTTAGCGTTAATGAGTCGCCTACGTACGCCCATTATCTCCACTGTTATTGGTGAGGGCGGCAGTGGTGGTGCCCTAGCAATTGGTGTGTGCGATCAGTTAATGATGTTGCAATACAGCACCTATGCTGTGATCAGCCCAGAAGGGTGTGCCTCAATTTTATGGAAAAGTGCAAGCCATGCCCAAGAAGCGGCTGCGGCCATGGGCATAACAGCTTCTCGGTTGTTGGAGTTGGGTTTAATTGATCAAATGATTGCCGAGCCTGCTGGTGGTGCTCATCGTAACCTTGAAGAGGCCGCGGCGATTTTAAAACAAGCATTAAAACATCAGTTATCCACTTTAGTGCCAATGGACATAGATGAATTGCTTGAAAAACGATTTGAAAAATTCAGAGATATCGGTCGTCCATGATCACCTCGTGTATTGCTGATGCGCTTCAAGACTGCATTGGACAGGCCAAACCCAAACGTATTTTAGTGGGTTTTAGTGGGGGCGCGGATTCATCCGTGTTATTGCATGCCCTTGCCCAGTTAAAACTGCCCCAGCCTATTATTGCCATTCATGTACATCATGGTTTATCGCCTCATGCCAATGAATGGCTGTTACTTTGTGAAAAGCAATGTAAAACACTCGGGGTTGGTTTTGTGGCTGAGCGAGTTGTTTTGAGCACAGAGTCAGGCAGCTTAGAGCAGGCTGCAAGATTAGCGCGTTATGAAGTGTTCGAAAAATATGTGTTGAGCGGTGATGTGTTATTGCTAGGTCATCATCAAGATGACCAAATCGAAACCTTCATGATGCGTTTAATGCGTGGCTCTGGTATGACAGGGCTGACAGCCATGAGTGGTGAACGGGTGTTTCATCAAGGCCGCTTAATGCGACCGTTACTAGGCATCACCCGTGAACAAATCGAAGCTTATGTGGCTGAATTTGAGCTGCCTTTTGTTAATGATGAATCCAATGAGGATACGTCATTTGATCGCAACTGGTGGCGTCATGAGTTATTACCCGCCCTTAATCAGCGTTACCCTCAAGCCAATCAAAGCATTGTCAAAACCATCAGTATTTTGCAAACCGAGCACACGCTACTCAATGATTTGATTGACCCGATTTATCAACAAGTGGTTGATAAACAAGGGCGTTTAGACAGTAACAAATTGGCGCGCCAGTCGTGGAGCATTCAATGTCAGTTAATTCGTAAATGGCTAGAAAACCACAATCGTTACCCTCTGTTGGCAGATAAACAAATCAAAGTGCTACTCAATGATGTCATGAGTGCTCGTATCGATGCCGAGCCGGTTTTTAGGTGGCAAGATAATGAAGTCCGCCGACACAATGGCAAGTTGTATGTCATGCCAAGCTTGCCAGAGGTGGATACCAGTGCCTTTATGCAAAACTTTAATGGTGCCAGTTACCCTCAGTTACCAGCGGGTAAATTAAAGTGGCAACCGGGCTTGGGTTTAAAACCAAGTGAGTATCAGCTTGCCTTGTATCAAGGTGGGTTAAAAGCTCGGCCAATTAACCGCCCTAACAAAGCTTTAAAAAAATGGTTTCAAGAATTTGATATCCCACCATGGCAGCGCCCGTTCTGGCCTGTACTGCTGAAAAACGGCGAAGTAGTGGCCGTACCTGGCTTATTTGTGTGTCAAGGTTATGCTTGTGAACAGGGCTGGCAGTTCAGTTTTCAGATCTAATATTTGACTGTTGATTAAATATTATTCAACTATTCAGGATTAGTTCTGGCACAAAGCAGCCAAAAGTGCGAGAATGCGCGCCGTAACCAGAGTGTTCCCAATTTCCTATTCGAGTGTGAGCCAACTTTTTTGCCTCAACTCTACTGTGTTAACAGATTAAGCTGCCGTTCTAGGCTAGCTGTGTAGCGGGATGACGGGATCAATGGTCAAAATTTAATGTGAATGAATTTTGATTGCGCCGTCATTGAGTGCCCCGTGCCTCCCCGTGCCGATCTAGATGTATTCCCCAAAAAGCAGGTTTTTTTGCATGTCTGATACTCCTACTGGCTTCGCCAGTCTTGGTCTACCTTTTAATGTTTTACGCGCGATTGAAGAGCAAGGTTATGAAACCCCTAGCCCAATCCAGCAACAAGCGATTCCCCATTTATTAGCAGGTAAAGACGTTTTAGGTCTTGCCCAAACCGGTACCGGTAAAACCGCAGCCTTCACTTTACCGATTTTAGCGCGCACCGATGTCAACGCACGCACACCACAAGTATTGGTATTAGCGCCAACTCGTGAATTAGCACAGCAAGTAGCGGCTGCAATTGAGTCTTACGCAAAACACATCCCAGGTATCAAAACCACTTGTATTTACGGTGGCCAAGATTTCTCAACTCAGTTCCGTGCATTAAAAAATGGTCCTCAGTTTGTAGTGGGTACACCAGGTCGTGTGATGGACCACATTCGTCGTGGCACCTTGAAATTAGATGACATTAAAGCCGTTGTTTTAGATGAAGCGGATGAAATGCTTCGCATGGGCTTTATTGATGACGTGAACTGGATTCTTGAACACGTTCCAACTAAGCGTCAGGTTGCTTTGTTCTCAGCAACCATGCCTCGCCAAATTAAAGAAGTAGCAGAGAAACACTTAAACTCACCGGTTGAAGTGCGCATCGAAAACAAAACGGCTACCAATGATAAAATTGCTCAATCATTTTGGTTAGTACGTGAGACCGACAAAAACGAAGGTCTATTACGTATTTGTGAAACCCAAGATATGGATGCCATGATGATTTTCGTGCGCACCAAACAAGCCACTGAAGAAGTGTCTGAATACTTGCGTAACGCAGGTTACAAGTGTGAAGCCCTTAACGGTGATGTTGCACAAGCACAACGTGAACGTGCAGTTGATCGTTTGAAGAAAGGTCAAATTGATATCGTAGTCGCAACAGACGTTGCGGCTCGTGGTCTTGACGTTGAGCGCATCAGCCATGTAATCAACTACGATATTCCATACGATGCTGAATCATACGTTCACCGTATTGGTCGTACTGGTCGTGCCGGTCGTACTGGTAGCGCAATCTTGTTTGTACGCCCACGTGAGCGTCGCATGTTAAGCACCATCGAGCGTGTGACTCGTCAAAAAATTGCTGAAATGCAATTGCCAAGTGCAGATGATGTGAATGCAAAACGCCGTGAGCGTTTTAAAGCCCGTATTCTATCTTCTGTTGGTGGTTTGGATGCAGAAATCTTCAAATCAATCATTGAAGAAGTGATTGCAGAAAACGAAAACCTAACCGCGGTTGATGTGGCTGTTTCTCTTGCAGAAATGGGTCAAAACGGTAAACGTTTATTTATCCGTGAAGGTGAGCGCAAGCCTCGTGAATATAAAGAGCGTAACGAACGTGGTGATCGCGGCGGACGTGAAGGTCGTGGTCGTAATGATCGTGGCGATCGCGGTGGTCGTGGCCGTGATATGGCCGATAAGCCATTGGACAAAAAACCAATGCCACTTAAAGATAACCCAGATGTGCAAATGAACCGTTACCGTTTAGCGGTTGGTTACAAAGATGGCGTTAAGCCAGGCAACATCGTTGGTGCGATTGCGAACGAAGCAAACATTGAAAGTAAATTCATTGGTCACATTGAAATCTTCGACAGTTTTGCAACGGTTGATTTACCAAGTGGCATGCCAAGTGAAGTGGTTAACCATCTTAAAAAGACCCGTATTTGTGGTCGCCCTTTAAACATTGAAGATATCAATGCTAAAGGCGCTGATGCACCTAAGCGTGTTAAGAAAGAAGGTTATAAAGCCAAAGATGGTAGCGGTACAAAAGCACGTGACCGTAAGCCAGCACCGGCAAAGCGTAAAGAAAAAGCAGCTGAATAAAATTAGCTAGCGAGAAAAAAACCAGCCAATCGGCTGGTTTTTTTTCGTCTATTCATTATTCAGTAATGATGTGCTGATTGATTTTATCTAAAGTATTAGGATGCCGACCCAGGTATTTCTTAGATATGTATATTCCAAAAGGTCGCTCTGAATCTTGGACAATCGTGTATTTTTTCTTTGGAAAATTGATGGTGTTTAATTCATATCCGAAAGACGCCTGGGTTGCAAAAACCGCGTCTAAGGTGCCGCTTATAAATTGCTGTGCCAATAACTCGCTAGGTTGTCCATAAACCTGATAACCGCGCCTAATGGTTAAACGATGGGAATTGGTTTTCAGTATCGCACCAATACGGGCATTTAATTTGAAGTCACTAGAATCCAATTCATATGGGGCATTTTTTAAAATAAACCAGCTGTAATGATCCATAAATACGGGTTTACTAAAGCGCGCGTATTTATCGCGCTCAACATTTTTTGTCGCTACAAAAAATCCATCAATGGTGTTGCTGCGAACCGCTTTTAAAAGCAGTGAGTAATTTTCAATAAAAACCCATTCATATTTCAAGTCACTATTTTCAAGGGCTTGTTTAACTGGGGTAACAGCGGTGCCCTTAAACACCCCATCTTCAATATAGGTAAAGGGTTTCAGTATAGGTATGCCAAGGCGTAATACATCCTGCCCATAACTAAACGCGCTAAACATCAAACAAGTGACAAGTGGAACAAGCTGTTGAATATTCAAGTGCATCATCATGCTTTAGTATTGTGACCTTTATTAAGTTTAGTCTGTGAGTGAAATTGTGCATGAATAAACCGTTATTGCTGATATGTGCCGCTGTGGTGGGTGTGTCTGTTATGGCCTGTGCTGCCAAGCCCAGTGCTCAATGGCAAAGTGACCATTACCAAGCGGATATCGGCTTTTATAATAAAAACGATACCGAACAAGACTTTAGCTTTGGGAAATTCATTGCAATCGGTAAACGATTTTTCTTTGACGATTACCCAAACACCGAGCCGTTTGGCTTAATACCCATTGCCCCGATTGATTTAAGTGCCCTTGCGGCTGAGCAAGGCGATGTGGTGTACCGCCTTGGTCACAGCACGGTATTAATGAAGCTCTCAGGCAAATATATTTTGACCGACCCTATGTTCTCTGAGCGCACAAGCCCTGTGCAGTGGGCTGGCCCCAAGCGGTTTCATGCTGTGCCCATTGATTTAGAAAATCTACCTGCCATACACAGCGTTATTATCAGTCATGACCATTATGATCACTTAGATGAGGGCAGCATCAAGCGTTTAGTTCACATCACCAAACATTTTGTCGTGCCCTTAGGCTTGGCTAAATACTTAAAGGATTGGGGCGTACCAAGCGAAAATATTCATGAATTGGATTGGTGGCAGTCTAAGCAGTTTGGAGAATTTACCTTTACGAGCACCCCTTCACAGCACTTTTCTGGGCGTGGGTTATTTAATCGTAATAGTACTTTGTGGAGCTCGTGGGTCATTCGCTCTGCCAATCAACGTATCTTTTTTAGTGGAGACAGTGGCTACTTTGAAGGCTTTAAAGAAATTGGCGAACGATTGGGCCCATTTGATTTAACCATTATGGAAAACGGCGCTTATAACCCCGACTGGGCGAAAGTGCACATGTTTCCTGCAGAAACTGTTCAGGCGCATATTGATCTTAAGGGCAAGGCAATGCTGCCGGTTCATAACGGCACGTTTAAACTGGCCTTTCATCATTGGAAGGCTCCATTAGAAGATGTGACCAACATCGCTCAAGAACAAGGGCAGCTAGTCCAAACCCCCATCATGGGAGAGCAAGTGAATGTGGATCAGCCTAAATGGTATAAAAAGTGGTGGCGTGATATTGCAGATGAACAGTGAATTGGCGTAAATCCCCTAGGAAATTGGACTTAAGGCATAAAAAGCCGAGTAATTATGCAAGTTGGCGTGAAATGACTTGCTAATGGAATAAAGCGGACTATTTTTAAGATCAAAGGTAAGGGAATACCGACACGGAAACACGCAGTTAAGGACGATTGCAAACAGGACGTAAAGGACAAAATAGGAATCAAGCCAGGAAGGCTAAGTCAGGATGACACCTAGGGTGAAAAAGAAAAGGGTAGATGCGAAAGTATCTACCCTTTTTTATTGGTCTTACAATAAAAATATCGGCCTAAAATAAAGTGAGCCATTTTAGCGCTAAAACCGTAATGGATAATAATTTACATGAGAGTCCAATATGCCACAGCCCAGTTTAATTCAGTTTTTAACCTACCTAGGAGCCGTGCCTTTTTATCTGGCTTTGTATCTTGTTATCACAAACCAAGTATTATTGGGCATCAGTGGTGGTCACTGGTTTAAGACGTATGGCTTGGTAATATTAAGCTTTATGGCCGGCACGATATGGGGGCAGGTGGTGAACGCCAGTGTGCGGGTAAAGCGTTTAGTCTTGGCATCGAATGCGGTGACATTGTTAGCTTGGTTTGCTTATTTGCTAGTGAGCACACAAGCAACGCTTGTGATAATGGCCACAGGATTTGTGGCGCTATACATACTTGAAGCGTTAATTATGACCCATGTCACCCGCCCAGATTATTATTTAGGACTACGCTTGCGTGTCAGTGCACTTGTACTCCTGGCCCATGGCGTTATGTTGTATATGCTTTAGGGTAAACAGTTCAGCGTTTTGTTGATAAATCCTTTATAATTCGCCCCCCGAATTAGGCTATACATGGCAATTTTGTCTATTAGCCATGTTAATAGTGATAGGTACTACCATGAATTTCTCATCTTTAGGTCTAGCCCCCGAGTTACTGCAAGCCATCGACGCATGCGGCTACACCGAGATGACCCCAGTTCAAGAACAAGCCATCGTGCCAGCACGTCGTGGTAAAGATATTTTGGCTAATGCGCAAACCGGTACCGGTAAAACAGCCGCATTTGCACTGCCTATTTTGCAGCAAATGATCGACAAGCCTCGTACCGAGCCTTCAAAAAGCCCACAGGCGCTGATTCTTACGCCCACCCGTGAACTGGCGGAGCAGCTTGCTGAAACCATAGGTGCTTATGCTCAGTTCTTACCGTTAAGTGTAACGGCCGTATACGGCGGGGTAAAACTGGGCGGACAAGAGCGCAAATTAAAAGCCGGTGTGGATATTTTAATTGCCACACCGGGTCGTTTAATGGAGCACATTACACAGTGCAATGTTGAGTTATCCTGTGCCGAATTTGTGGTGCTAGACGAAGCAGACCGCATGTTAGACATGGGGTTTATTGATGCTGTGGGCACTATTTTTCAACACGTTGCTAAAAAACGACAAACCCTATTGTTCTCGGCCACCATATCACCTGCGGTAAATGAGCTGGCCCATAAAATTTTACACAACCATCAAGAAGTTCGTGTGGCCAAACAAAATGCCACCGCAGACACGGTACAGCATGTGGTGTATCCAGTAGATGAGCGCAGCAAAATTGATTTGTTTATGGATTTGCTCACTCAACATAACTGGTTTCAAATTTTGGTATTTACCAGCACCAAAGAACAAGCAGACCGCTTATTATCCGATTTAAAACTGCACAAAGTAACCGCCGCTGTTTGTCATGGTGATAAAAGCCAAGGCAGTCGCAGACGCGCACTGGCGGATTTTAAAGCCGGTGATATTCAAGTATTAATCGCTACCGAAGTGGCCGCACGTGGTTTGGACATTCAAGGTTTAGAATTTGTTTTAAACTTTAACCTGCCTTATCTTGCGGAAGATTATGTACACCGTATTGGTCGTGCTGGGCGTGCAGGGAATCAAGGCCAAGCCATTTCGTTTGTGAGTCGCGAAGAAGAACGCACACTGGATAATATCGAACGCTTAATTGGTGCGCGCATCAAACGTATTTTCCAGCCGGGTTTTGAAGTGAGTAGCCGCGACTCGTTAATTAAAAGTGTGGCTAAAAAACAACGACCAAACCGCACTAATAAGAGCAGCCAAAAGAAAGCAGAGCAAGCTAAGCCAAGTGCTGGCGCGACTCATAAACCGAAAAAACCAACCACGCCAAAATCCAAAAAAGCAGCCCCTAAAAAAGCTAAGAAAAATAAAAAGTAATTTTTTAAATAGTGGGTGCATCTAAAAGAGATGCACCCATTGATGACACAATTATTCACGTTTGCTGTGTACAGCCCCCACTATTTGCATTCGTTTTCTACTCGACATTGAATGCTTTTCAAAACAGCCAAATATCTAAAACACTACACTTAAACCAAACCGTTCGCACTGCACCCAAGGGCATGATAAGCGCGAGGTACAAGCCATGTCGAAGTGTGGCTAATTTGAACTTTACCTAGTATTCAAGTTGCTGTTTATTAAAGCAGAACCAATTCTCTCGCAGGTGCGAGATCGTACAGTTTTTGGTTTTAAATTTAATCGCTCCATATTCAAATTGCTCTCTACTTAAAACTATTCACTTATACAAAATCGTTCTCTATTTAAAATCATTACAATTCAATACCTCTGCTTAAACACAACCGTTCGCACTGCACCCAAGGGCATGATAAGCGCGAGGTACAAGTCATGTCGAAGTGTGGCTAACTTGAAATATTTAAACCTATCCACTGCCAAAAATGTCTGATAAATCCATTTCTAGGCATTAATATGTTGACTGTATATTTATACAGTAATAAGGTGCTAGGCGTATTGATAATTTTTGAGGAGTAATGGAATGTCCCAATCTGAAACAAATTGCCTGTGTGGGGCAGTTAAAATCACAGCCGAAGACGTGAACCCTAAGTTTACCGTATGCCATTGCCAGTCATGCAGAAGTTGGGGCGGAGCTCCATTTTTTGCCGTGCAGTGTGGAACCAAGGTTAAAATCCACGGTGAAGATCACGTTAAACAATATGAGTCATCCGCTTGGGCATCACGCGGATTTTGCAAAGAATGTGGCACTCACTTATTTTTCAAATTCAAACAAAGCGGTGAGTACAATATGCCAGTGGGTTTATTCCCCAATTTGGCAGGATTAGAAATGGACATGCAGTATTTTAGTGATGCGCGACCTAGCTATTACTGCTTTAAAAATGAAACCAAAGAAATGACAACCGCAGAAATCATGGCGCACTTTGCATCCGCTTTGTAGTGAACACGCTGAACGGTTAATTTACATAAAAAAACGGCCCACAGGCCGTTTAATTATTCAGGAAACCGTCTAACGTCTCCCATTTCACATCTAGCAATCAATCAACGCTCTAGCTGATCAATCTTACCTTCAACACCCTCCCACTATTTGGAGTTTAAGGGTGCAGTTTGTCTTTCATTGTTATTTTATGGCTATAAAAAAACGGCCCGCAGGCCGTTTAATTATTCAGGAAACCGTCTAACGTCTCCCATTTCACATCTAGCAATCGATCAACGCTCTAGCTGATCAATCTTACCTTCAACACCGTCCCACTCTTCAGCGTCTGGCATTTTATCTTTCATTTCAGTGATGTTTGGCCAGATTTCAGCAAGCTCTGCATTTAGCTCGATGAATTGCTCTTGGCCTGCTGGGATTTCATCTTCACTGAAGATGGCTTCTGCTGGGCACTCAGGCTCACATAGTGCGCAATCGATACACTCGTCAGGGTGGATAACTAAGAAGTTAGGGCCTTCGTAAAAACAGTCTACAGGGCAAACTTCTACACAGTCTGTGTATTTACATTTAATGCAGTTTTCAACAACAACGAATGTCATGGCGTTTTCTCGATCTCATCAAATTCTTGTGGGCAATATTAGTCACTTGCCATCTATTTTGGCCGTCATTCTAGTGATGCTTAGGCCAAGGGGCAAGGTTAAAACCTTGCTTTGTAAATTGTGCGCCCTTTATACAGGGTTTTTCTATAGTTTTAAAACCGATTAAAGCAATGACCTTAATCGATTTTGTCGTTATTTGTTGCGCTTAAAGTTGCTGTTTTAGCTCGTACAACAGCTCCAATGCTTGCCTTGGGGTGAGCTCGTCTGGGTTTAAGCTTTCTAAGGCTAGCTCCACTTTAGACGGTGAGGTGGCAAACATGTCACTTTGCATAGGCGATGGCGCAGGGGGAGCGGCTGGTTCTTTAATCTGGCTTTTAGGGGCTGCGACTGTTTTAACCGGTTGCTGCGCATCGTTGATCTGGGTTTGCTCTAATGCGCCTAGCTTTGACTTGGCTTGGTCAATCACATGGTTTGGTACACCGGCCAGTTTGGCTACCTGTAAGCCGTAACTCTGGCTGGCTGGGCCTTCTTCTACATGGTGTAAAAACACAATGTGGTCGTTGTGTTCGGTGGCGGTTAAATGCACATTCACCACAGCTGGGTTTTGCTCACTTAACTGGGTCATCTCAAAATAGTGGGTAGCAAATAGGGTGTAAGCGCCCACTTGCTGGGCCAGATGTTCGGCACAGGCCCAAGCCAGTGATAAACCATCAAAGGTGCTGGTGCCGCGGCCCACTTCATCCATTAATACTAAGCTGTGCTCGGTGGCGTTATGTAAAATATTCGCGGTTTCTGTCATTTCTACCATAAAGGTAGAACGGCCACCGGCCACGTCATCGCTGGAACCCATACGCGTAAAGATGCGATCCACCAAACCAATGTTGGCCGACTGCGCAGGCACATAACTGCCGATGTGGGCCATTAATACAATGTGAGCCACTTGGCGCATGTAGGTGGATTTACCGCCCATGTTCGGGCCGGTAATGATCAGCATGTTGCGCTGATCATGAAAGCTAACATCGTTGGCCACAAATGGGTCTTCGATCATGGCTTCCACTACTGGGTGGCGGCCTTGTTCAATATTAAGCCCTGGCTCTTGGCTTAATTGTGGGCGCACATATTGTTGGGTAATGGCGCGCTCGGCCAAGTTGGATAATACGTCGATTTCACAAATGGCATTGGCCGTGTCTTGTAGCTCAGCCAATTGACCCGCCAACGATTCAACTAATTCTTCATACAGGGCTTTTTCACGGGATAGGGCGCGGCTCTTACTTGAAAGTGCCTTGTCTTCAAACTCTTTAAGCTCAGGCGTAATAAAACGCTCGGCATTTTTTAGGGTCTGGCGACGAATATATTCTGTGGGCGCGTCGGCGGCTTGGGCTTTACTGATTTCGATGTAATAACCGTGTACACGGTTGTAACCCACTTTTAAGGTGTTCAAACCGGTGCGCGCTTTTTCGCGCACTTCGATGTCCATTAAAAACTGGCCAGCGTTTTCGCTTAAACCTCGCAGCTCGTCTAATTCGGAGTCATAACCTTCGGCAATGACGCCGCCATCTCGAATCACCACAGGCGGGTTTTCGATCACGGCTTTTTGTAAGGTGTCGACTAATTCAGGGTAAGTGGCAATGCGCTTGGCCAATTGTGTAACGGGCTCGGCGTCCACATTGCTCATGGCATTTTGTAGGGCTGGTAATACCGCTAGGGCATCACGCAGGCGAGCTAAATCCCGCGGGCGCGCACTGCGTAAAGCAACACGCGATAAAATGCGTTCGATATCACCAATTTGTTTTAACACACTGTGAATGTCTTCATAGCCGTAGCTTGAAATCATGGCGCTAATGGCAGTTTGGCGTTGTTCTAGTGTTTTTTGATCACGCAGTGGGCGGTTCAGCCAACGGCGCAATAAGCGCGAACCCATGGCCGTGGCGGTGCGATCCAGTACCCAAGCGAGGGTGAAATCTGTATGACCGTTAAGGTTCACGTCGATCTCTAGGTTTTTGCGGGTGGCGGCATCCAATACGATGGCGTCGTCTGCTTGCTCTACCAATAACATACGAATATGGGGCAAGTCAGTCCGCTGGGTTTCTTGTGCGTAATGAATCAAACAGCCCGCCGCTTCAATGGCTTGTTTAAAGTCTTGGCAACCAAAGCCGTGTAAATCTTTGGTTTGAAAATGGGTAGTTAATAAGCGGAATGCGGTTTCGTACTCAAACTCCCATGCAGGCAAGGTTTGGCAGCCAGCACGCTTGCTTAAGGATTCTGGGTAGTCCTTGTCTTCACTTAATAGCAGTTCAGCAGGGCGTAAGCGTTCGATCTCGGCCAGTAAGGCCTCTTCGCTTTGTACCTCAATTACGGTAAAACGGCCCGAGCTGATATCCAAAGACGAAATACCGTGGACCACTTTATCGCTGCGGCCATCTTTAAAACTGCTTACCGCCACTAATAAACTGTCGCGGCGTTCATCTAAAAAGCTTTCATCGGTTAGGGTGCCAGGGGTAATCACACGCACCACCTTGCGCTCAACCGGCCCCTTACTGGTAGCTGGGTCACCAATTTGTTCTGCTACCGCAATGGACTCACCCATCTTCACCAATTTGGCGATATAGCCCTCAGCCGCATGATACGGGATGCCCGCCATAGGAATCGGTTTACCGCCACTTTTACCACGGGCGGTAAGGGTGATATCCAACAAGCGCGAAGCCTTTTTGGCATCATCAAAGAAGATCTCGTAAAAATCCCCCATGCGATAAAACACCAGCTGGTTTGCATGTTCTGCCTTGATGCCTAAATATTGCTGCATCATAGGGGTGTGTTCGGCGTTTTTGTCAGTGTTTATGGGCTTTGGGGCAGTTTTACTGGTGGCCATCGTACTGCTCTTAAATTAGGTAATAGATAAAAATAAAGGGGGCAATTGTACGGCAATATTGGGGGATGGGTAAGGGTGAAATTGGACTGGGTTATGTGGTGGTTCTAGAGGCCCGCGAGCCTCATATTTACTTGCAAGGATGTTCTATCGCTCAGTGTGCTAATAATTGGAGAATCAAGTACTCTGACCCCTTGATTTGAATAAAATTAATAAATCATGCTTTTCATGCGAATATTCAATTAATGTGAAAAATAAAAAATACGGACTACCTTACCGAACTTATATTTGGGAAGGCGCAGCGGGTGAAGATTTAAACGGAGATGGGGAAATTAAAAATGTACCTGCTGATCCAAATACAGTACCACCTACACAGGAACTTAAAGAGGAAGGCTGGTGCTTTGCTTATGGTGAGGAAGAGTGGGTGGCTGGGAAGAAATTTACTGATACAAAGAATACAGCAATAGGATCACTAGATAATCCAGCTCAAGGTAGAATTAATTGTACGACAGGTGCTTCATTATGATAAAAAAAATTATTTATGTATTATTATTCATATCAAATTATTCAATGGCGAATTTTGAAATTCTACAAAAAGGTATTTCTGTCACTGATAATAATATCAATGAATTAGCTACTACTAGTTGGGAATATGCCAAATCAAGTACAACTCAAAAAAAATTCAATGATGGTTTTGCAAGTGCATTTTTTATGAAAGAAGGAACTATTGATTTATATTCATTATCAGATAAGCCAGCTTTATATTTGACAAACTTTGAAACAAGAGAAGTATTAGGCAACTGGCCCCTAACCACCCCATACTCGTGCGATGATGGTGGCGATGACTGTGAACTAAATTGGTGGGTGGGTCGTTGGAGTGATCAAGAATTCTTAGAGCCACTCTTAAAAGAACGCATTCAGCGTAATAGTGGCGGAAATATACAGGTAATGCCTGACGGGCTTGGTTGTTTTAATAAAACTCCATTACGGTATGGAGATATTGATGGTGACTCTAAAAATGAATTGGTCCTATTCTTAAATGATAACTTATTAATATTTAGCCCAGAAAAACAAAAAACCATATTTTTATCTTTGTATAATCTACTGGGGGACCACACTTCTCTAGAAGATACAATTGAACAGTACACAGTGAGTGATCCGACTAACCCACAGCATGTGTCGAGCCTAGCCTCAAATTCAGGCAGCGCGTTTGAAAACCCTGCAGCAATTGTTGATCCAGCCTATAAAGTTTATGCCAAGCATTATGTACAAGACTTTGATAATGATCAAAATAATGAATTAGTCGTATGGCGAAAGTTTTATGAGTCTCGTTTACAAGGCGATACTGTAAAAGGTTATAAAAAAATCAGCGATACCTATTTGCATTATAAAAAAGTAAACGGGGAGTATCAGTTACAGACCAATACAACACCTGAAACCATCCAAGGCTGGCTATCCACCAAAAACCTTACATGGCAAAAAGGCTTTCCTACAAAATCAGAATGCGCCGGACAAGAAGGCCAGCTCATCCCTGAAATGCACGACCCGTTATTAAACGACCCAGACGTATTAAAATAAACCCTTTCAAAAGCACGCTCATCCCGTGCTTTGTTTATTAAAGAAACTCAAAACCAGACACAAAAAAACCACTTACGTCCAAAGACCTAAGTGGTTTTTTTATGAATCAAAATCTTAAATTAAGCTTGGCAAAGCAAGTTTAAGAAGTCTTTTGATTCTTTGCGGTCGGTGAATTCAAATAACCGGTAGTAATCCAGATAGTAATCCAGACACCCATGTTTAAAGTTTTAATAATTTATGGTTCGCGGCATATCTAAAATTTTGGTTTATATACGGTAGGGACATTTAGAAACGAGTGGGGTTTTATTTTAAGTTTTAAGGCCAGATTATCTTGAATGACAGGCAGGGAGTTGCCGTTTGAATTGGTAGTTGCAGTAAAAAATTATGCTGTTACTTAAGATAAAAGCATTTCGCAGTTTTTAAAAGCAGGTCGTCGTTTTCGCTTAAGTAGCTTGGTCGCTTTATTAAGAATATTTGGTTCGCCGACCAAATCTTTAAAGGCTTTTTCAAATTCTTGTGTCATGGTTAACCAGTTATTAGGTTCAATGCCTAAGCGCATTAAAATCTCTGGCTGATGTTTTTCAATATGGCCACGTTTATCTTCCCGAATGGCTCGCCCTGTTAAATCAATTAATGCTAAATAATCGGTTAAACGAAAGGGTAGTCCTTCTGGTATGTTGTTTCTGGGGTTGCCGACAAAAAGCATTAAGTGTTCTGCTTGCTGTATTGGGTGGTTGGGCTGGTAGCTAGACTTTGCTTTTTCTGCTCGTACTTTGACGGAAGTATGATCGGACTGTTCGGGGGTCTTTGCCATTTTAGCGCGCACTGGATTTAAATCCACATAAGCCATACACGCGGCCAGTGCTTTTTCATCTAACAGTGCTTGTGACTTAAAGCGGCCTTCCCAGAAGCGTCCTGTACATTGATCCTCATAATTGGCTTGGCGTGCGATTTTTTCGTTTAATCGACCAATGAACCAGCCAATGTCCATTAAGCGTTCACGCCAGATTTCAACAAATTCTTGTAACTTTTCAAATTCTGCTTTTGAAAAATTTGGATCAGTTAAATAGCGCTTACTGAGTACGTTGCCCTTATAAAGCTGATGCCAGCGATGAATGACTTCATCAACAGTCCAATTTTTCGCTTGGTTTTGGTTAATATGCAAAACTACATGATAGTGGTTAGACATAATGGCATAAGCGGCAATATCAATGGCAAACACCTTTGCTTGATTTAACAACTCATTTTCAAGCCAACCCCGGCGATGTTCATAACTGACTTCGCTTTGATGATCAAAACCACATAAAAACGCTTTTCGTACACAGCGAGATACACAGTGATAATAAGGCGTGGCTTCAAGGCTGACTTGTTCCTTTCTAGGTTTTGGCATGATGATCTCCTTTAATTTGTTTATCGTAAAGCAGTTACGGGAGAGTGAAATAAGAAGAAAGGGCTAACTTTTACAGCGGTTTCAAATTAGGCTTGCTTGATCTAGTAGTATGTTCTTATCATGGGTGTCCGGATATTTTCAGGGTGACCCATTTGCTGACCCTGTCATTTTGCCGACAGGAAGACTGAATTGTACGACTGGAGCTGAGCTATAATGAAAACCCTAAACTTTTTTTTACTATTATTTTTGCCAACAGTTGTGTGGTCTTTTGATAATGTTACTTCTGGAGTTGGAATTACACCAGAAAATGAAGATGGCTTAAGAGGCTCTTCACTATCTTATGCTATTGCACGACAGGGTCAAAGAGCTGCAAATAATGAAGAGTTAGTACAAGGTTTTGTTGAGATTGACGATTATATTTATTCGGTATCTTCCGAGCCTAGCCTTGTGAAAACTAAGAAGGAAGGGCGGGAGTTACTAGGAAACTGGCCCCTAACCCCTTGGTCTAATGCAGTCCGTATGATAGGCGAAGGTATGCACTGGGACGTAAGGCCCGAATTAATTGCAGTAAAAGGTGGAGAGTATCACGCTATATCAGAACCTAAAAAAATGGTATTCGATTTTGATAGTGACTATGATCTTTATACCGATAACAACTACATAGGTTGTTATAATAAAACACCATTGCGCTATGGTGATACCGGTGGAAATACTTCAAATGAACTGGTTGTATTTTTAAATAATGATTTAGTTGTATTTTCACCTGAAAATCAAAAAATTATTTTCTCAGCTCAATTACATACACAGGATGAGTTGACTTCTAATCAAGTAAGAATAGGTTTTCCAGAGTTAGAAGAAACAGCACCGCAGTACATTTCAGAGAAAGGCCTTAAGGGAAAATCAAGAAATGCTCGATTCCCTGCTATGCGTTCGTTTGCCAAAATATTCATAGACGATTTTAATAGTGATGGCAAAAAAGACATCATTGTATGGCGAAAGCTGTATGAATCAAGATTAAAAACCGACCCTGTTTTAGGTTTTAAATTAGAAGGGGAATTATTGGTGCACTACCAATTAGAGAATGGTGAGTATCAGCTACAAACAAATGCCCCAGCAGAACATGGCGAATTTGTATGGGATGATACGCAACAAACAGAAATTAAAGGCTGGCTAGATTCTAAAAACCTCACATGGAAAAAAGGCTTTCCTTCAAAATCAGAATGCGCCGGACAAGAAGGCCAGCTCATCCCTGAAATGCATGATCCGTTATTAAACGACCCAGACGTATTAAAATAAACCCTTTCAAAAGCACGCTCATCCTGTGCTTTGTTTATTAACAAGACTCAAAACCAGATACAAAAAAACCACTTACGTCTAAAGACCTAAGTGGTTTTTTTATGAGTCAAAATCTTAAATTAAGCTTGGCAAAGCAAGTTTAAGAAGTCTTTTGATTCTTTGCGGTCGGTGAATTCAAATAACTGTGATCCGCTTTGGTCTTTAACGATGACTTTTAGCTTGTTAACGGCAATGGAGATCACTGGCGTTTTAATTGAATAATGTTGACCTTGATGTGTATAAGGCATAATAAATAAACTCTTCTAATGTGCGCAAAAGGCGCTGATTAAGTAAGAGCTGGATATTGTTAGTTAGAATTTTTTAAAATTACGACATTCATTCTCGAGTACATGTTTGTTGCTCGAAATTATGGACAATACGTTAGCTCTTTTGTTTTTGTAGTGCTGTCTAACTGAGAGGGGATAGGCAAAACACATATTACCCGTGGGTAATGCGTTAAATAAACTAGATGGGAATAATTAACGCTCTGGATAGTACGTGTGGCTGTTTAAAATGTAAACACTTTTTTGGTTTATTTTTAATCGGTGGCTTTAGTTGTTGCTGATCGGGCGCAGGGTTGCATGCCCCATGAGCGCAGCGAATGTACACCCTTGTACAACGTTTATAAACAAGCTGAGTCTTTGCTAAATGATATGCACTGTACGAGGGAGCCCCGCGCCCGATAGCCATAAAAAAGGCGAACCCACGGGTTCGCCTTTTTACTATCTGCGGGCTTTTTAGTAAAAGCCCTTAAATAGAATATCTAAAACTTACGCTGACAAAACAGCCTGTACCGCTGGCATTAGCTGGCTTTTACGAGACATCAAGCCAGGTAGGTACATCAGTTGGTCTTCTGTGGTGTGACCATATGCTTTGGCGGCCAGTTCCGCTTCGGCGTCTGAATAAACCACTAGGTGTGCGTTTTTGGTTTTGGTGTCGACGATAGCAAAGAAGATGAAATCCAGACCTTGTTTGGCTTTTTCGCCGGTCATTTCTTCTAGTAAGTCCGCTTTGCGGTCTAGTAACTGTTGTGGCAATAGGGTTTCAGCCACACCAAAGCCCACTTTTTTACCGTTGATTTCGTAATGCTTGAAGTCGCCTTTTAATACATCGTAGGTCGATACGTCAGCAAGGTCTGATTTGGCTTCCATCATTTTTAGGCCAAAGTCGTATAGGTCTTCGATGCCGGCAATTTTAGCCAGCTTTTCTGCGTATGGCTTGTCTTGTGGGCAGGTGGTTGGGGATTCAAAAATCAGGGTGTCCGATAGAATACCGGCCAACAGCATACACGCTGTGGTTGGGGTCATCTCTTTGCCCATTTTTTCGAAGCGATCCGCAAGGATCGTCGCCGCGCTGCCCCAAGGACGAATATCAACCGATACCGGAGTATTAAAGGTAATTGGCTGATCTTGAATGGCGTGGTGGTCGATAATGGCAACGATGTCGTTGGTATCCACGTCTTTGTGTAGCTGGGTTTTTTGGTTGAAATCCACCAAGCCCACTTTTTGGCCTTCTACTTTTGTGATCATTTTAGGCAGTTCAACACCGCAATAATCCACAACAAACGCCGTTTCTTTGTTTAATTCACCAGCACGGCGTGGCTCGCCACCAAATAATTCGGCGGCACCAATGGCCGAACCGATGGTATCGCTGTCTGGGCTTAGGTGGCCTAACCATACTAGGTTGTCTGTTTCGTTGTTTTCTGGGGTTTCTAGATCAAAAAAAGCCATTCGGTTTCCTATAAAAGCATCTATAAATGAGCGGTACTAAAATTTGGCGCAATTATAACCATAAAGCGCGCTGGGTTATAAATAATTTAGCGCTATATCTTAGTATCCGTGTACGGGTCCATCTAACGGCCCATACCCTTGCCCAGGTGTGAGGGGAGAGCCCCTCTATTCACTATACGCTTGCTAGGGGTGGTGTTATTGATGTGGGTCGATTTGCCAGCGAATGAATGGCTTGGCTTTTACGGTAATTGGCTAACCGATTGACCTGCCATGTTATCTAGGGCTTTTATTCTTATAAGCTCGCTGCCTGAAAAATGCTGCTCTCTAATGCCTTGCAATAATTGCTCTTTTTCAGCTTGGCTATAACCTGAACTTGTGATGATTGCCTGGCTTTCTAAGCGGTATTGCTCAACTCGGTTTGCCCATTGTGCGCGCTGTTGATCCAGTGCCGCTAAGTTTTGTGCCCCTTGTTCACCATAATGTTTAACTCGTAATTGATGAATGGCGGATTCATCGGCGTGGCTTTCACGCAGTGCCTTTTCTTGTGCTTGCACATGATTGATCAAGTTGGCGTGCAGTTCTTGTTGTGATATCCATGCTGGGGATTGATGGTTTAAGTATTCATATTCCACTTGTTTTTGCTGCGCGGTTAAGTCGGTGCGGCTTTTAATTGCCATTTTATTGATCATGTAATCGTCGTATTCATCTTCTTGTTTGTAAAAGGCTAGGCTGGCTTGTGGGGATAAAAATAGACTACGTGATGCGCGTACCGTTTGTTTTATTTCTTTGATCCGTTCAAGGTCATAGGTGTCGTCATGGTAGCGGGCTGAAAAATTATTTTTAATTTCGCCTATGTGGTTTTGGTATTGTAAAAAGCCTTCTAAAACTTCAATGCCTGTGGCTATTGCGGCCTCTGGTAGCTGTTGTGTTAAAGCATGACGAATTCGCAAAATACACTCAGCCAATGTTTCTTCGCCTATGGCCGATAAATAAAATTCAAATAAGCGCCTGACTTTCATATTTATGATTAATTCACCTTGCTCATTAGTATCTAATGCACTGGGTAATGGGCTGTAGGCAAGGGACTGGGGCAAGTTTGCATAAAAAATAGCGGCTTGTTCAGCGGTTAAGTCAGGTGTGTTCAATAAAGCGGTTATGTTTTGTGGTGATACGGTTTTTTCTATCGTCAGTGATTCAGGTTTATTGGTGTCTTGGCTTTGGGATAAATCGAGTGCTGTGGGTGTGCTGCTTGATAAAAAAATACCGCCACAGATAAATACGGCGCAAACAAGACCAATGGTAGTTGTTGTATTGAATAGGGGCTTTTTCATGGCTTACTCTAAAATTAAAAAACAAAGGTTTATCGTGTTATAAACCTTTGTTTGATGGCTCAACTTATAGGCCTGCTTTTTTCAAGCGACGAGCGTGTTCAACATATAAAGGAACCGGGCTGGTTGTCCATAAGCCACGTAAACCAAACATGCCGTTAATTTCATCTGCATGGTTGCCCACATAATCATCACGAATCACCTGCCCAAAATGCGTAGAGCAGCGTGGCACTAAACCGTCGTTATCTGCGCCAGCAAAAACAGAAGTGATGGCCAATACCGCATCCGCTGGGTCCAGTACATTGGAATTAAAGACTGGGTTGTAGTTTGCTGACCAAGAATAATAACGAATACCATTAGAGCTGCGCGCACCGTCATTAACTGAGTAGTCTTTTACATATTTTGGCCACCACCATTTGCCAATGTTTTTACGTGGCACCGTTTTACAGCGGCTGCTGCGAACTCCTTGCGGGTATTGCGCGTTAAAATGTAAGGCGTCTTGTGTATTAAGCGCACGAATGGTGGCCATGGTATCCACGGCTTGATCTGGCTCCCCAGCTAGAATGGCTTCAAATCTGGCAATGGCGTTGCCAAGGGTCACCGCTAAACCTTCAAGTGGGGTATCATTGACTAAATCAGCCACGGGTGAGCCATAGTGCGGCGTGGCAATGGTGGTGATAGAGGCGATTAAGTCAGGGCGTACTGCCGCTACATAACGTGAGGTGCTGCCCCCTTGGGAATGGCCAATAAGATTAACCTTGTTTGCACCTGTGGTGGCTAATAGCTCTTCAATGTACGCCAGTAAAATTTCACCACGAACTTCGTCGCTGTTCCAGCCGGGCACTTGTGGCGTGTAAGCCGTGGCACCGACACCACGCAAAGCATGTTTAACGCCGTAAAAATAATCGGCTAGGATTCGGTCAAAGCCAGCGTGACCGTGTACCAATACGATTGGGTATTGTGTTTTACCTGATGTGTCGGCGTGGCTTGTAAAAGAAGCCATAAGGGCACACAAGGACAGAGCGAGAATTTTACTTAGGGATTTTAACGTCACTGTTGTTTCCTATTATTATTTTTTTGATGGGGCGGGACTTTCTTAAAGTCAGCTGCACTATAGCTAAGCTAAAACTGAAACGCTGTTAACTTTTATAAAGTTGGCAAGCTTTGCCGAAACTGTCTTTTAAAGTGATAGTATTGTCTTAAATTATGACGTTAAAATTTGTACGCAGGTACGCATAAATTTAAAAATCACAAGATAAATTCTATAAGAGTTTGGTTATAAAAATTCGGCAGTATTAAAAATCATGAATCATTGTATTTACACTTCAACAAGGTTTTTAACCACGTGACAGGTTTTCAACTTAGGGATTATCAGCGCGAAGCGGTAGCCGCCACACTTAAACATTTTCGTAAAACAAATGAGTCGGCGGTCATTGTGTTGCCCACTGGTGCGGGTAAAAGCTTAGTCATTGCAGAATTATCCCGTTTGGCTAAACGTAAAATTTTAGTGCTGACGCATGTTAAAGAGCTGGTTGAGCAAAATCATCTTAAATATGAAAGCTTAGGTTTAACCGCAGGCATTTATTCGGCAGGTTTAAAGCTCAAACAAACTCAATATCAAGTGACGTTTGCCAGTATTCAATCGGCGGCAAGAAATTTAAATGACTTTAGTGATGAATATTCTTTAATTATTGTGGATGAATGTCATCGAATAAATTTTTCAAATGAAAAGTCAATCGACCAAATGGATGATCAAGCAGCGTCGGCAAATCAATATCAGCAAGTGATTGAGAATTTGCAAAGAGTTAATCCAGATGTGAAATTATTGGGTCTTACCGCCACACCGTATCGTTTAGGCATGGGCTGGATCTATCGCAAGCATTATCGTGGCTTTGTGCGCAGCGAACAAACACGACCATTCGAGCATTGTATTTATGAGTTACCGCTGCGCTATTTAATCAAACGCAAATATTTAACCGAACCTAAATTAGTAGACGCCACGATTGAGCATTATGACTTTAGTGCGCTTAAACAAAGCCCATCTGGTGAGTTTAATAACACCGAAGTGAATCATCTGTTAAGCCAGTACCATAGAGTGACAAAAGGCATTATTGAGCAGGTTGTTGAATTAGCACAATCAAGAAAAGGGGTGATGATCTTTGCTGCCACGGTTGATCACGCAAAAGAAATATTCAGTTATTTACCCGAGAATCAAAGCGCGTTAATAACAGGGGCAACTGACAGTAAAGAGCGCGATCACTTAATCACGGCCTTTAAGCAAAAAGAAATTAAGTACTTAGTGAATGTATCTGTGTTAACAACAGGCTTTGATGCACCCCATGTGGATATGATCGCCATATTGCGCCCAACTCAATCGGTGAGTTTGTATCAGCAAATTATTGGTCGAGGTTTACGTTTAAGTGAAAACAAACACGATTGTTTAGTGATTGATTATACGGGCAATGATTTTGATTTATATCAGCCAGAAGTGGGCGAAAAAAAACCAAATAATCAAAGCCAGCCGGTGCAGGTTACTTGCCCGAGCTGTGAATTTCCAAATATATTTTGGGGAGTCTGTGATGATGAGGGCCACTTGATCGAACATTATGGTCGGCGTTGCCAGGGTTTAATTATGAGCCCTTCAGGTGAGCATCAGTGTGATTATCGGTTTGTATTTAAAGAATGCCCTCACTGTGGTAATGAAAATGATATTGCCGCGCGCACTTGTATTGAATGCAAAGAAGTGCTGGTTGATCCGGATGACATGTTAAAAAAAGCATTGCAGCTTAAAGATTCAAAAGTCATTCGCTGCTCAGGTGTCAGCTTGGAAGCAGTTAAAGAAAAAGGCGTAGAAACAGGTCAACTTAAAATCATTTATCATGATGAGCAAGGTGCACAACTAAGTGAAACATTTGATTTTAATAAAAACAATCAAGTTCAAGCATTTAATAATATTTATGCAAAACGCATCAGTATTAATATTGCCGCCAAATTAGGTGTGGCAGATACATTTGAAGTCACTACTTTACAGCAGGCGTTAAAACTATCGGGTATGTTTCCATGCCCAGACTTTGTAATAGCCAAAAAACAAAAATATTTTTGGCGTATTAAAAACCGAATATTTGATTATCAGGGCCATTACCGAAAAGCAAATCAACTATAGAGGCACGTTACTCAATACTTGGAATGGCTGCGTTAAGTTGACTCATGAAGTCATGGTTGTTTTGTAGGTATTTTTTAGCGATATAAATGCCAAATGGGCGCTTAATTTCGATGTGTTTTTTAAAGGTGGAAGGTGCAATACCAGCTTGCATATAGGTGTATTCAAATACTTTCTCGGCTAAAAAGGCGGCGTCAATTTGTTTGTTTTGTAACGCAGAGAGTAATTCTTTGGCGTTGTAGCTTTGAACTTGATAGCCATTACGCGAAAGCCACCTAAATGTATTGGTTTTACCTATGGTGCCGATAATAGAGTGATATTTGAAGTCGTGATGATTTGGCGTGTTGGAACTTTCGCGCAGCGTAAACCAGGTCCAATTATTGTATTCAACCGGCTTGCTAAAATCAGCATAGCGATTGCGTTCACTATTTTCAGACGCTAGAAAAAAACCATCAATATCCCCACGTTTTAGCGCTTTTAGCAGTAAAGAGTAATTAAGATATTGTTTTAGAGTTAACTTAGTAGGGATGCCTTTAAAGATATAACGTATTTTATTGACAGCAAGACCGCTAACCTGCTTGTTTTCAGTATAGGTATAGGGCTTAAAGTGGGGTACGCCCAAGGTAATTGGTTCGAATGAATGGGCAGTGGCCGCGAATATAAAAACGCTGCATAAAACGCCAAATATCAAGCGGTGAGCCATGGTCATATACTTAAACCCAAATACCCTACAACCCCTAAGACTAGCAGTACCTGCTTAAAAAGCACCTTTGCAAAAGTGGCTCGCAAATACTCTAAGGTGATGCGGTTAATAGCAAATAGCGGTCATATATGGCTATGGCAATGGCATTCATGCTGGGATTGGCTAGTGGGCAACGGGTTTTTTCTTTTGGACTTTCAAACCACTTATTCTGATAGTCAGCTTTATTGGTTGATAAATGAACAATTGTATCTATGCAAAATCGTTATAAATTAATTCTTGCGTAAAAAAATCCATGTGTTTAAATACTGGTTATATTTACAGTAATTTAAAATTCTGCCTCGCAGACCTAAATCGGATAAAGATAATAAGGTGAAGAAAAATATGGATCAGAATCGCCAAAAAGCCCTAGACGCAGCCTTAAGCCAAATTGAACGTCAGTTCGGTAAAGGCGCCATCATGAAAATGGGTGAGCAACCACGTGAAGCGATACCGTCAGTATCAACAGGCTCCCTTTCATTGGATATTGCGTTAGGCATAGGCGGTTTACCATACGGTCGTATTATTGAAATATACGGGCCAGAATCATCGGGTAAAACCACCATGTGCTTAAGCACAATGGCTGAAGCACAAAAACAAGGTAAAACGGTTGCAATCGTAGATGCTGAGCATGCGCTTGACCCATTATACGCTGAAAAACTAGGCGTCGATCTAGACAGCTTGCTTGTATCTCAACCGGATACCGGTGAACAAGCACTTGAAATCGTAGACAGCTTGGTTCGCTCAGGTGCGGTTGATGTTGTGGTGGTTGACTCTGTAGCCGCATTAACACCTAAAGCAGAAATTGAAGGGGACATGGGTGATCACCATGTTGGCTTGCAAGCTCGTTTGATGTCACAAGCACTGCGTAAATTGACCGCTAATGTTAAAAACGCAAATTGCATGGTGATCTTCATTAACCAAATTCGTATGAAAATTGGTGTGATGTTTGGTAACCCTGAAACCACAACCGGTGGTAACGCGCTTAAATTCTACTCATCGGTACGTTTGGATATCCGTCGTACAGGTTCGGTAAAAAACGGCGATGAAGTGACGGGTAACGAGACGCGCGTTAAGGTTGTTAAAAACAAGGTTGCACCACCGTTCAAACAAGCGGAATTCCAAATCATGTATAACCAGGGTATCAACCGTGGTGCTGAAATCATTGATTTAGGTGTTAAGTTAGGTTTGGTTGATAAAGCTGGCGCTTGGTATGCTTACAAAGGCGATAAGATTGGTCAGGGTAAGGCAAATGCGTGTGTGTTCTTGCAAGAGAACCCAGCCATCCAAGAAGAAATTGAAGCGCAAATTCGTGCTCAATTACTAGTAGTAGCCGATGCTAAAAAGCCAGAAGAAAAAGAAGTAAAAGAGCCGAAAGCGGCTAAAGAAAGTAAAGCTGCTGCAGCGAAACCAGAAGAAGCCTAATTCAGGGGTTTTCTACCAACTAAAAGGTCAGCTATGCTGGCCTTTTTTATTTGTGCGAATAGATAATAAAACGGAATCACCATGTTTCAGCGTGCACAAAAAAAAGCCGCACAACAGCTTGATGAAAAAGGGCTGCGCCATAAAGTGATCGAACTGTTGGCAAGACGAGAATACAGCTATGGTGAGCTTGAGCAAAAATTACAACCGTTAACCGAAGACGAAGCTGCCATGTATAGGGCGCTAGATTGGGTGGTGGAAATGGGGTTGCAAAGCGATATTCGGTTTACTGAGATGTTTATTCGCAGTAAAGCGATTTCCGGATATGGCCCAGTGCGTATTCGCATGGAGCTAAGGCAAAAATACATTGGCGCAGATTTGATCGAGTTTGGCTTTGAAAATATTCAAGATGAGATTAACTGGTCAGAAGAAGTGGACCGTTTAATTGAGAAAAAAGCCAACGGCTTAGACTTGAGTGACATGAAAAGTAAAAACAAAGTCATGGGGTTCTTACAACGACGTGGTTTTAACCTTGATCAAATCTATGCAGGCTTTGACCGCTTCACATCATCAGATACTTGATGACCCGCTTTTTTAAACATACTCCCTTCTAAACCATGTCAGGCCATTGCTTATTTTTAAATGGCATAGGTCAAGCGTAATGAAAGGTAAAGATAGGGAAATGTACTTGAAAATACCCTGAATCAGCTCAATTATAGGAATACGATAAAGAGTTGAAGTTGGTATGAAACGTTTCATTTTCACCCTGTTAAGTGCGTTAACCAGTTTGGTATTAGCTGTCGATCACTCGCCATCTGGTGCCAGTGGTGTGGATTTATCCCAGGCGGCTTACGCATGTTCAGCATTTGTCGTCCAATCAGTGCACTCAGGTTCTGATGATGTTGACTATGACGTCAATGAATATCATTTACCCTCATTACATTTTACGTACCCAGCGCACCAATATGATGTTCATGAAAAAGCGTTAATTGAAGCGCTTTATGGCTATCATACACGGGCCCCACCTGTTTCAGCATAAAGTTTAATCGCAATAAAACACTCTGAAAACTATGACGTTTGCTATTGGCGAACAGCTTAGACTGCTAAATGAATACGCGAGATTTATGATGAAAAACATACAACAAAATGAAATTGATAATATTAGCTATTTACCTAAGTTTGTAGACGCGCATGCTGAGACCATGGCGTCATCGGCAACTTTATTCTATACAGACTTTGACCTATACGACCCCTTAACTTTAGACATGACAACGAGTGCAGATGTTGCTCGGCTACTGATGCTAAAAGCTCATAATAATATCTGTTTAGTGGTGGATGGTGATGAAAAAGTGCTGGGTTTAGTGGGCCTTGATGAAGTCTCTGATCAAACCATTACCGCATGCTTGGATAAAAATATTAGACGTGATGCCATAACTTTAGGCGATGTGATGGTGATAAAAAAATCGATACAAGGGCTGGATATAAAAGACGTAGAACATGCTGATATTAAAACGGTGATTGAACACTTGGTGAGTCATGGCCAGCAATATTGCTTGGTTGTTGACCCCGTAAAAAATATCATAAGAGGTGTGTTTTCAGCAAAGGAGATTTCAAAAAAACTAGGAGTGGATATCAATATCCAAGACCATTCAAGTTTTTATAAAGTGTTTGCTTCTTAATTTAAAAAAGGCATAGCGTTCGCTATGCCTTTTTTTGATTAATGCAGCTTCAAACGAGGGCGAATAATTTTATTGATACGCCCAGATAAACTCATCAGCGCGGTTTTGAAATAACCATGCAATGCCACCTGATGTAAACGATAAAGCGATACATAGACAATACGGGCGATCTTGCCTTCAACCATCATGCTCCCGCTGCTTAAATTCCCCATTAAACTGCCGACTGTGCTGTAGCGGCTAAGGTTTACAAGGGAGCCTTTATCTTTGTATACATAATCTTTAGGTGTACGCGCTTCACTAATTCGAACCAAATTCTTATACACATGATAAGCCTGTTGGTGAGCCGCTTGTGCGCGCGGTGGAACCGGGGTGCCGTCTTTTTGCAACATAAATGAGCAATCACCAATGGCAAAAATATCATCGTCTAAAGTGGTTTGCAGTGACGGTTTCACTATGATTTGGTTAGCACGATTAGTTTCTAAACCAGATAACTCTTTCATCCAATCTGGGGCCTTAACACCGGCGGCCCAAATTTTCAGCTCTGCAGCAATGGTATGACCATCGTTGGTAATAAAACCATCTTCTGTGACTTCTTGAACAAAGGTGTTGGTTTTCACTTGGATGTTCAGTTTCTCAAGTTCACGGTGCGCCGCTGTCGAAATACGAGGTGGCAATGCCGGTAATATACGGTCCCCCGCTTCAATAATAATGACCTGTAATTGATCAGCGGTTAATTGATCAAGACCATAAGCGGATAACTCGGATGCCGTATTGTGTAACTCAGCAGCTAACTCAACACCAGTTGCACCTGCTCCTACAATTGCGATATTCAGTTTGTAGTTGCCTTTTTGGCTGGCGGTGTTGTTTGCTTTTAAGTAGGTGTTTAATAGTTTTTGATGAAACTTATCGGCTTGCGCACGGCTATCTAAAAATGAACAAAATTCTTTAGCCCCTTTTGTGCCAAAGTCATTGGTTTGGCTGCCAATTGCTAATACAAGCGTGTCATATTGAAGATGGCGTTCTGGTAATACTTCAACTTTATTTTCGTCATAGATTGGCGCAAGAATGATTTCTTTTTTGTCACGATCAAGGTTGTTCATTCTACCAATATGGAAATGAAAATAATGATTGTAGGCTTGAGCGCGGTAACTGAGTTCATCAATGCCACTATCCAGTGAACCAGTGGCTACTTCATGTAGTAACGGTTTCCATAAATGCGTGTTATTCGCATCAACAAGATGAATGTTGGCGTGATTGCGTTTGCCGAAGGTGTCGCCAAGTTTGGTGGCAAGTTCAAGACCACCAGCGCCACCGCCGACTATAACAATGTTTTTCATGGGAATATCCAAATAAAATAGTTCTAGAATAAACCCTTAAGTGTAGGTGTATTCTAGAAATATCTTTCGGTGTTTTTCAATTATAGATGAATTGAGCGGCGTATTATAAGCATTGCTCTGTATTTCACAAATATGACAAGTGGAGTAATTACTTAAGAAATTCGTAAGCGAGACAAATAACTAAAAATAACAGGATGCCCTTGATCCAGTTTTGATCGTTCTTAATATAGGCAGGTGCCGCTTCATTTGATGACACCATGGCGTCTAGGTGTGTTAAATCAGTTGCTTGCATGATCGCCCTGCAATACCTGTCTTGAGTGAAATTGATTTTTACAACCAGTGACTTTCGCTCTTCTTTTTCGATGTCATAACCAATTACTTGGTCTGAGCCAATACGAAATTCAGTCTCTTTATTCAAGGGTTGAATATTAGCAAGTATCGGCGTCGCATCGGTGTTTTTGAAGCGCCACTCACCGCTGCCTAGGTGACCAGAAATCACCGTAATCATGCAAATACTCCAATGATCCACAAACTTGCTATTAGGCTAACAATAACTGCAAAAAACACTAAAAAGTGCTGAACAACAGGTTTGAACTGCTTGAACTTTAAGTGTGCTTTAAAAAAAGGCTCGTTAGCAAATGGGCCAACTGCGAAATTGATCATTAAAATCAATACGCAGATGATGAGCATACCGCACGCAATAACTGTCATGTTTACATGTCCGTTGGGATGGCAAGTTGTACTTCAGCACCGATGATTTTGTCTTCTTCATCAGTAAAAATCTGCCCCTTAACAGAGGTACCACTTGCGGGTCGCTTAACATCAAATAAATTGGGTAACAGGGCACTTGGTGCAATGCTTTGTGGTTGTGTTTCCACTATGCCAGCGTTGTCATCAATATCGGGTGCGTATTTTAAATCAAGAGTATCGCTCGGAAGCAAGCTTTGTAGTTGCTCGTCTAAAGTGTCATCAGTGGGTGATTCATTTGATTTAAGCGACGAGAAAAAAGCAGCTGTGTCTTGAAATAACTCTGCGGATTGCTTAGCCCAGTCATCTAAGTGCTGTTCGCGACGGGATTCGTTCGAAAATAGGTAGGTGAGAACCAGCGCTGCAACAACCAAAAATACTAATAATACCTTCACAAAAACCCATAATGCCATGCTAGAAAGGGAGCATTATGGGCGTTGCAATACACTGTTTCAATAGAATAAGTGTGAGTAAATGTAAGCTTTTGAGGTTTTAGTTAAAAGCTTGTCCTGGTTTGATGCCCAATGCTTTGAGTATTTTGGCAAGAGGGCAAAAACCGGTGAATGCCGCTTGGAACATATTAACCCCAACAAAACCGGTGAACCACAGCCAGTTTTCATGATGCACTTGTGATAGGGCTAGGCTAAGTAAAATGAATACACCCGCAATGGCAAAAACAAGACGATCGATAGACATGGTTGATACCTATATTTGATTAAGTTTTATCTAAATTAGCTTTATCTAATATTTATTGCAAGAATATTTATGTAACAAAACGAAATACCGCCTTTATTTTGTCCGACTATTCACAGCCAGCTCTCGTCTGGCGTCAGGATTGTCGCTATACTAGCGCACTTTATTTTACAACGATAAGCCCCGAACCTTGAGTTCGCGCAGCCTGATGGACGAAGTATGAAAACCGCAGAAATAAGACAGTCGTTTCTTGACTACTTTGCAAGCAAGCAACATGAAGTTGTAGCCAGTAGTTCTCTTATTCCAGGTAACGACCCTACATTGATGTTTACCAATGCGGGTATGAACCAATTTAAAGACGTATTTTTAGGCCAAGATAACCGTTCATATACTCGTGCAACCAGCTCACAGCGCTGTGTTCGTGCAGGCGGTAAACATAACGACTTAGAAAATGTAGGTTATACCGCACGTCACCACACGTTTTTTGAAATGTTGGGTAATTTCAGTTTTGGTGACTACTTCAAACAAGATGCCATTAAATACGCTTGGGAATTTCTAACCAGCAAAGAGTGGCTTGGCCTGCCTGAAGAAAAGCTATTGGTGACGGTTTATGCCGATGACGATGAAGCTTACGACATTTGGCACAAGGAAATGGGTCTGCCAGCAGACAAAATAATCCGCATTGGCGATAACAAGGGCGAAAAATTTGCCTCAGATAACTTCTGGCAAATGGGCGATACCGGCCCTTGTGGTCCGTGTACTGAGATTTTTTACGATCACGGTGAACACATTTGGGGTGGCAAACCTGGCACACCGGAAGAAGATGGCGACCGCTTTATTGAAATCTGGAATAACGTTTTCATGCAGTTTAACCGCCAAGCAGACGGCACCATGGAGCCGCTGCCTAAGCCCTCGGTTGATACCGGTATGGGCCTTGAGCGAATTTCAGCCATTATGCAGGGCGTACATGCCAACTATGAAATTGACTTATTCCAAGGTTTGATCAAAGCGGCTGCTGAGGTGACTGGCACCAAAGATTTAGACAGCAAGTCTTTATTGGTGATTGCAGACCACATTCGCTCTTGCAGCTTTTTAATCAGTGATGGTGTTATGCCATCTAATGAAGGCCGTGGTTATGTATTGCGTCGTATTATCCGCCGTGCATTACGTCATGGTCATATTTTAGGTGCCACTGATTTATTCTTTTACAAGCTGGTAGCGGCGTTAGTGAAAGAAATGGGCGAAGCCTATCCTGAGCTTGCGAAAAACCAAGCGCACATTGAAAAAATTCTGAAGCTTGAAGAAGAGCAGTTTGCGAAAACCCTAGATCACGGCATGAAGCTTTTAGAAAGCGCCATTGCCGATTTGAAGGGCGACACTATTGCTGGTGAAACCGTTTTCAAACTTTACGATACCTATGGTTTTCCAGTGGATTTGACCGCAGATATTGCCCGTGAGAGAAATCTAAAAGTGGACGAAGCGGGTTTTGATGCTTGCATGGCCGAGCAAAAAAACAAAGCACGTGCCGCCTCTAACTTTAAAGTGGATTACACCGACACCCTAAATCTAGAGGGTGAGACTGACTTCACCGGTTACGACAGTCTATTAAATCAAGGCAAAATCATTGCTTTATTTAAAGACGGTGCACAAGTTGAAACCCTAACAGCCGGTGACGAAGGCATGGTTGTGTTGGATAGCACGCCGTTTTATGGCGAATCTGGTGGTCAGGTTGGTGATAAAGGCTTGCTGAGCGGTAATGGCATTGAATTCATTGTCACCGACACAACAAAAGAACAGAAAAATCACCTGCATCACGGTGAAGTAAAAGTGGGTACTTTAAAAGTAGGTGACAGCTTAAGTGCTTGTGTTGATGAACATAAACGTCAACAAACTGCATTACACCACTCTGCAACTCACCTTTTACATGCAGCGCTTCGAGAAGCACTAGGTGAACACGTACAGCAAAAAGGCTCGTTATGTACTTACGACCGTTTACGTTTTGACTTCGCTCACTTTGAAGCCATGACCGCCGATGAATTATCCGCAGTTGAAAAGAAAGTGAATGCGCAAATTCGCGTGAATACTCCCGTGACCACTGAGCTTATGGACATTGAAGCGGCTAAAGCCAATGGTGCCATGGCATTATTTGGTGAGAAGTACGACGATGAAGTCCGCGTATTAAGCATGGGCAGTGATAATTTCTCGGTTGAATTGTGTGGTGGTACTCACGCTAAGCGCACCGGTGACATTGGTTTCTTAAAAATTGTGAGTGAAAGCGGTATTGCCGCGGGTGTACGCCGTGTTGAAGCGGTAGTAGCAGAAGCTGCTTATGATTACATCGCCAACATGGAAAACACCATCAGCTCAATTGCTTCGCAAGTGAAAGCCAACCGTGAAACAGTCCTTGATAAAGTAGAGGCGGCAATTAACAAAAGTCGTCAACTTGAAAAAGACGTGCAGCAGCTTAAAGCTAAGCTGGCTTCAGGTGCTGGTACTGACTTAGCAGCGGGCGCGAAACAAATTAACGGCGTGAATGTCTTAGCCGCACAATTAGACGGTGCCGATGTACCCGCTATGCGTGGTGCCATGGATCAGTTAAAAAACAAACTGGGCAGTGGTGTGATCTTATTAGCCAGTAATGAAGGTGAAAAAGTGACCCTAATTGCCGGTGTAACCAAAGATTTACTTGGTAAAGCAAAAGCGGGCGATATTGTAAAAGAGCTTGCGCCATACGTTGATGGTCGTGGTGGTGGTAAGCCGGACCTTGCTCAAGCGGGTGGCAAAAAACCAGAGGGTATTCCCGAAGCGTTGGCTGCTTTTGAACAATGGGCGCAAGCCAACCTTTAAACGGGAGTGTGAAGCATAAAAAATACCATGAATTAAAGGTATAACCCTTAATACATGGTTTTTACATATTTCGCATAGTTCCAAAACGGCGTTAATTAGTGTCTAATTAGCGCCCAAATTTTGTCCCCTTTATGAAGAGCCTGAAACCATGGCATTGTATGTACACAAATATGGCGGCACCTCAGTCGGTAGCGTAGAGCGAATCGAAGGTGTGGCTAAAAAAATCAAGAAATTTAAAGATGAAGGTCACGATGTTGTGGTTGCGGTAAGCGCCATGAGTGGTGAAACCAATCGTTTGATCGAACTGGCAAATGCCATTACCGATCAACCTACTCCTCGTGAGATGGATGTACTGGTAAGTACCGGTGAGCAAGTCACCATCGCATTGTTGAGTATGGCACTAAATAAACTGGGTGTACCTGCTCGTTCATATACAGGGGCTCAAGTTAAAATCTTGACGGATAGCGCACACATGAAAGCGCGTATTCAAGATATTGATACAAACAAAATTAAAGGTGACTTATCTGAAGGCCGAGTGGTTATAGTAGCCGGTTTCCAAGGTGTGGATGGTGACGGTAACATCACCACACTAGGACGTGGTGGTTCAGATACAACGGGTGTTGCACTGGCAGCGGCGCTAAACGCGGATGAATGCCATATCTATACTGACGTGGATGGTGTGTATACCACCGATCCTCGTGTGGTAGAAAAAGCCCGTCGCATGGACAAGATTACTTTCGAAGAAATGCTTGAAATGGCCAGTCTTGGGTCAAAAGTATTGCAAATTCGTTCTGTGGAATTTGCTGGTAAATATAAAGTGCCTCTGCGTGTATTGCACAGCAGTAAAGAAGGTAATGGCACCCTTATTACAATAGAGGATGATGAATCAGTGGAACAGCCAGTTATTTCCGGAATTGCATTTAACCGTGACGAAGCCAAATTAACCGTTTTGGGTGTGCCAGATATTCCTGGTGTGGCTTCTAAAATCTTAGGCCCTGTGAGTGCGGCAAATATCGAAGTGGATATGATCGTGCAAAACGTGGCAGCAGATAAAACCACTGACTTCACCTTTACCGTTCACCGTAACGATTTTGTGAAAACAGAAGCGATCTTACGTGAAGTGGCTCAAAGCTTAGGTGCTCGTGAAGTATCAGGTGCTAAAGACATCACTAAAGTATCTTTAGTCGGTGTGGGTATGCGCAGTCATGCGGGTGTTGCCAGCAAGATGTTTGACGTATTGGCCCAAGAAAACATCAATATTCAAATTATCTCCACCTCAGAGATTAAAATCTCAGTAGTGATCGCGGAGAAATATCTAGAGCTGGCTGTGCGTGCATTGCATACAGCCTTTGATCTAGATGATAACGATAAGTAAGTAGTTAAGAAGAACGTCAAGGATTAGACACCTTCTAGTAAGAACGCGTTGGAAACCCATCGCACCCTAGGTCGTCGGCCAGTAAGCCTCTAATTTAGCGCTTTCCATAACTAAATATTATGGAAAGGTTGAATATGAGGCTTTTAATTTTCCAAAGCTGGTCAATAATAAATCTTATGGATGCCCGTTTTAAAAGCAAAGCGGGGATTAAAGTGGTTTGCTAAAGCAGTGCAAATCATATGTTCAGGAGAATGAAATGCTCATTTTAACGCGTCGTGTTGGTGAAACTCTTATGGTTGGTGACGAAGTGACTGTTACCGTATTGGGAGTAAAAGGCAATCAAGTTCGAATTGGTGTGAATGCGCCAAAAGAAGTTGCCGTTCACCGTGAAGAGATTTATCAACGTATTCAAAAAGAAAAAGATCATCCGTCAGAAGATTGATTTTGCGCTAATGTGTTAATTTCATTGAAATTTTTCTTTTAATTTCTCTGTGAAGTGGTAACATACGCCGCGTGTTGGAGAGATGGCCGAGTGGCTGAAGGCGCACCCCTGCTAAGGGTGTATAGGAGAAATCTTATCGAGGGTTCGAATCCCTCTCTCTCCGCCATCACAACTCTTTTTATTAATACCTTCGAGTAAAAATAAAAAGTGGCGATAGTTGACTAATATATTAGTTTATCTATAATTTGCCACCCCAAACGATGCGCTCATAGCTCAGCTGGATAGAGTACCTGGCTACGAACCAGGCGGTCGGAGGTTCGAATCCTCCTGAGCGCACCATTTTTTAAACAGTCACTGATTCTGTTTTTAAAAGAGTTTGAAAGGTTATTTATAATCTTTAATTTATCAGTCTTGCGCTCATAGCTCAGCTGGATAGAGTACCTGGCTACGAACCAGGCGGTCGGAGGTTCGAATCCTCCTGAGCGCACCAGATTCTAAAAACCCAACTTTAACGAGTTGGGTTTTTTTATGCCTGTAATTTAGCAGCAGGAGTAATCGCGCTCAGGCGGGTGAGATCCTCTGTAGGTTTGATTGCCGAAGGCAAGACCGACGCAGTCGCCCGTAGGGGGCGCGAAGCGCAGTCAATCCTCCTGTTGGGTGTTGCAGGTTTCAATAGTGGTGATGCGCACCAGATTACGAAAAGCTCACATGAAAATGTGGGCTTTCTTTATGCTCAAAATAAATGGCTTTGAAATAAAATGCGCTCAGGCGGCCCTTCGACTGCTTCCTTCGACAAGCTCAGGACAGGCTCAACCCGCGCTCAGGGTGATCGGGTTTCTTTGATTACTGAAGGCAAGACCTACGCAGTCGCCCCTATGTTTTTAGGTTGCGGGCGCGAAGCGCAGTCAATCCTCCTGTCAGTTGTGGCAGTCTTCTTAGTTTGTAATGCGCACCCTTGCTAGCTACTAAGTTTTCCGCAAGTGCGTTTCTAGTTCACTGTTAATTTTTGAAGCCTTTACAATCAGGATAATTAAAGCCAGCACGGTTCTTTTTCTCGGGGTTGCTTTAATCGTCTTACCCGCGAAGGCGGGTATCCATTTTCGCAAGTGCGTTTTATGAATGTTGCTGAGTATGTGAGTAGTTTCAAGATTTATCACCTTTGCTAGCACGGTTTTCTTTCTTGGGGTTGCACCCCAACCCCCGCTTCGCGCCTAACTATCCACCGCCAACTTCATATATTCTCGAAAGGCTTGGGTGATGCGGTGGATAAAGGGCGCAGGTTGGTATCGCTACAGGTTTGACTTGCTGTTGGTTTTGCCAAGGTTTTGCGTGTGGTTTAAATGTAAGTGGCTGCAGCGTGTTCGCAAGTGCGTTTTATGGGTGTTGCTGAGTATTTGAATAGCTTCAAGATTCAACGCTTTTGCTTGCACGGTTCTTTCTTTGGGGCTGCCTAAAAAGAAATTGCCCAACCCCCTCTTCGCTCATACTTCACACCGCTCGGTCTCATATATTAATAAGACGCTTTGGTTGTAGTGGTGTTCAGAAATCGCATTGTGTTATCGATACATGTTTGGTTCTCGATAAAATTGATAGGGTTTGTGCTTGTTATAAAATTGTAGAAGGCCGCACCTGCGGCCGAATTGTAGTTACTACTGGGAATAATGTAGGAGGGTGTTTGCACGCGACAAGGGCTCAGAGGCTAAACAACAAAAGTTTAAAATGATTTTGTCATACTCGACGTGAGGCACGAACAGATCGTGTATCCATAAAATCCCCTTAGTTTGTATGAATCAAAATAGTGAATAAGAAATGACTTTATGAAAAAGAACCACGAAAATATTTAAAGCAAAGATAGGCTTGGTTGATCTAGTGGTATTTGCTTACCATGGGTGTTTAGATTAGTTTTATTGTTTACGGCTTGATTTCCGTAGGCTTTGCAAGAGTGTTGCTTATCTAGTCTTACCCGCGAAGGTGGGTATCCATTTCCGCAAGTGCGATTTATGAATGTTGCTGAGTATTTGAATAGCTTTAAGATTCAACGCTTTTGCTAGCACGGTTTTCTTTCTTGGGGTTGCACCCCAACCCCCGCTTCGCGCCTAACTATCCACGGCAGGCATCTTATATATCTAATTAGGCTTTGGTTGTTGCCGCGGATAAATGGCGCATTGTGTTATCGTTTCGGGCTTGGTTTACTGTAGGTTCAAAATCGACTTTGTAATTCACTTATATTTATTGGTGCAATAGATGTAGGTTGTAGATAATGAGCTTTAGTACCTTGCAAGGTACTAAAGCTTGCAAGGTCTTATGATTAAAATGTTAGAGGGCTCCATGAAAATCAATAGTGATCTGATGGTTGATATTAATGAAGAGCTTAGTAAAAGTAATATTGAGCATAGCTTTAGGCCTCTTCGGGCAATCGCATTAGCTTCAGATAAATTAGGAATTAGCATTTCTATTCCTTCAGCTGAGGCAGACTTTATATTCCGGTGGTATGAATTTAATGGAAAACCAGGCAGCCAGTTACAAGGCCATTTTCACCAAGGCTTATATTACTTTGATTCTGAGTTTTGGTCTGTAAGCATTCCACTTATTTATGGGCAAATTGAAGTTAATTCATTGGAAGCTCTCCATAATATGCCCTCCAATACCAAGGCATCACTTACTAAAAACAATAAAACTCTATGGGATTACGTTATCTATTGGGCAGATTGCATTGATTTTGGGTATGCCTATGATGACCTTCGTAAAAGTAAAGAATTTGATACGTTTGGGATTAACCTGTTAAACGCAGGTTACGAAGAATTATCATCAGCAACATCCCTATTACTGGAATCTAGACCAAATAAACGAGCAATAATGAATTGTAGGATGGCCACGGAGATGCTGTTAAAGAGTTTTATTTGCTTAAAAGAAGGGCTGTCGGAGACGCAGGCGAAAAAATTAGGTCATGATCTATCAAAGCTGCTAGATAAATTTATTGATTGTTCCGGTTATGATCATCTTAAAAAAATAAAGCCGCTCCTATCAGTGTTTCCTAGTATTCATGAGCGCTATAGCGAACAAACAGCTACACACGCAAAGATATTTGATGCATATTGTTTTGCACAATCTATTGGTGCATTAATTGCGAGAGAGTTTACCGATAGAGATACTTTGTCCCAAATAATGCCCTCTAACAATCATATGCAGCCACCATTATTATTGCGCCAGTTAACGCGGCGTTAGTTTCACTCAATAAACCGCAAACCAAATCCGTATCGATAACAACATGCGATTTCAGAGCACCGCTACAACCAAAGTGTTTTGATATACCCATAAGAGACGAGCGGTGTGATGTATGAGCAAAGAGGGGGGTGGGGATACTTCCCCACAAGAAAAAACCGTGCTAGCAAAGTCTGCGAATCTTGCGACCATTTAAATAATTCAACATGTCTAAACAACGCACTTGCGTTAAAAAAAGTCTCAAAATTCAAACGAGAAATGGATTCCGGTTTGCTCGTTCCTCGCAACCGGAATGACGGCATAATTGACATGTTTAAATTGTTGACAGTAATACTTAAGCCCCTGCATCCTGTCTAACGTCTAACGTCTAACGTCTAACGTCTAACGTCTAACGTCTAACGTCTAACGTCTAACGTCTAACGTCTAACGTCTAACGTCAAATCACATTCACCCCAAATTCATCCAACATTTTAATAAGCTGAATCAACGGCAAACCAATTAAGGTATTCGGATCATTACCTTCTAAACGCTCAAACAAACTAATGCCTAAACCTTCCGATTTAAAGCTACCTGCGCAGTTATACGGCTCTTCTTTTTTAAGGTAGTTCTCAATTTCGCTATCCGTTAGTTGGCGGAAGTAAACGTAGAAGGGTTCAACAGTTTCTTGGTATTGATTGGTGCCGGCATTAAACACACATAGGCTGGTATAAAATGTGACGGTGCGACCGCTGGCATTTCTTAATTGCGCAAATGCGTTTTCAAAGTCACCGGGTTTGCCAATGATTTGCCCGTCGAGCGTGGCGCATTGGTCGGATGCAATGATAATGGATTGCGGGTGACGTTCAGCAATGGCTTGTGCCTTGGCTTTGGCTAGGCGTGCCACCATGTCTTTAGGGTGTTCACCCTTTAGTGGGGTTTCGTCGATATCTGGGCTGTCGCAGTCAAAGCTTAAATCGAGCTTTTCTAACAGGGCTTTACGGTAAGGTGAGCTTGAACCTAAAACTAAACGGGCCATATTTATCTGCCAAATTACAAAATTTGGCTAAGTGTACGGGATTTTGGGCAAAAAAAAACAGGCCGTAAGGCCTGTTCTTATTTTAGACTGGGGTCTAAATTACTTAGCGAAGTTTTCGTTCGCGAAGTCCCAGTTTACTAGCGCCCAGAAACCTTTTAGGTAATCAGGACGTACGTTGCGGTAATCAATGTAGTAAGCGTGTTCCCATAGATCAACTGTGATCAAAGGTGTTACGCCATCTTCAGTGATTGGAGTCGCTGCGTTAGAAGTGTTAACGATGGCTAAAGAGCCGTCAGCGTTTTTCACTAACCAAGTCCAGCTAGAACCGAAGTTGTTCACTGCTGAATCGTTGAATTTAGCTTGGAATTCTTCGAAAGAACCAAAAGCAGCATTGATTGCATCAGCAACTGCGCCAGTAGGAGCACCGCCGCCGTTAGGGCTTAGGCTGTTCCAGTAAAAAGTGTGGTTCCAGATTTGAGCAGCGTTGTTGAAAATACCACCAGAAGAGGTTTTAACGATTTCTTCTAGAGACTTGCTCGCAAGCTCAGTACCTTCTACTAGGCCGTTAAGCTTAGTTACGTAGGTGTTGTGGTGTTTGCCGTGGTGAAAATCAAGGGTCTCAGCGGAGATATGTGGCTCTAAAGCATCTTTTGCATAAGGTAGTGCTGGTAGTTCGAATGCCATGTTGGGCTCCCGTTATTTTTGGTGTGGACTCTCATCATCAATACTTATGAGGTGTACATCATAAGTACCTAAAAATAGGTGGATGAATAATAGCACTAGAATCCATGGCTTTCTATTGATCACCGGCACAAATGAATTGTTCTGTGTGAACAATTTAACCAAAACACAGACACTGACTTGCCAAAAATCCACTAACTGCCACAATAGCGAAAACTCAAGATAATCGTAAACCCCTATGAATAAAGATAAAGAGCCAGAACAGTTAGCGTCTATTGCACTTAGCCGAGAGGAAATTGCCAGTCGTCAGCGCACTGCGGGTAAACTGAAACCACCCTCATCAAATACTACATCTACAAATGCGCCAAAGGTTTTGTGGGCATTAGTGGTTTTTGCCCTTGTTTTTTGTGTGGCTTTATTGGTGGAGCTTTATAGCGTTAAGCAGCAATCAGAGTTGCAATTGCAGGCGTTAACTATTTTACAAGAGAAGTTAACATCAACAGATGAACAAGCGAATTTATCGGTTGATGCGGTGAAAATTTTATTGCGTGAGCAAGACCATGAAATTAGAAAATTATGGGATCTGGCTAATAAGCGAAATAAGGTTGATATCAGCAAAAATGCGGACCGATTAAACGATCAAAGTAAGTTGTTAACCAAGCACGCTGGCAAAATTGATTTGTTGAATAAAGAGTTAGATAAAACTGAAAAACTGTTGTGTAGTGTCAGTACATCAAACAAACAAACTCAAGACAGTGTGAAAACCATAAAAAGTGAATTAGAGCAGTCAAAAACCAATGTGTTACTGCTTGAGACCAAATTGGATTCAGGTTTGTCAGGTTTACCAAAAAATGTGGGTAAAACCCTAGAAGATCACGACAAAGGCATTAAAGCTATGGATGCTACGCGCTTGCAATTAATGCGCAGGATTCAAGCACTTGAAAAAGAAATCAAAGCACTTAAGGCGCCAGCCCCCGCAGCACAACCTTAATGACGTGAATTCAACAAAGCCCTTAATGGGCTTTTTTTTGGATGAAAAAATGGATAGCAGATTCGAAACGCACCTTGCGCTGCCGTGTTTTAAACATTTTGATGAGTTTTCTGATGCGGTTTTATCACAAGATAAATCTCATAGCATGGATGTGGCGTTAAATATTGGACTGCGCTGTGTAAATTTATCCCAAGGGTTTGCGGTGGCGTATCGTTGTGCGCTGCAAGCTTTAGTGCCGCAATTAAACCAAACACAATGGGCGGCCATGTGTGTGACAGAGCAGCAGGGAAATCATCCGCGTCATATCCAAACTCAACTTTATTCAGATGGCACGGTGAGCGGTGAAAAGAGCTTTGTGTCAATGGCTGGTTTAGCACAACAGTTACTTGTGATTGCGAAAGATACCGGCATTCAAACCCATGATGCTCGCCCGGTACTAAAAGCAGTATTGGTGGATACGAATCAAACCCAAGTAAAAATAGATAAAATGCCCGCCATGAAAATGCTGGCCGATATTCCTCACGGTCGTTTGAGTCTAGAACATGCGAGCTGCGAAGTTTTAGAGGGCGATGGTTATGCGCAGTACAGCAAAGTATTTAGAGTGCTTGAGGATGCGCATATTTTAATGGCAGCCAGTGCCTTTATTTTGAATACGGCTTATAGGGCCGGGCAGGTGGATGTGGTTGCCAAAGCACTGTCAATTATTGGTCTATTAAAAGGCATGGATTTGAATGCAGGGCCTTGGGTGCATATACAATTAGCACAGGCATTTGAGCAGTTTTTAACGTTAAGTAATGTGTTTGAAGAGGGTTTATCTGTTTATGATGAAACGCTTGCGCAGGCTTGGCTGGCGGATAAAAAATTATTTGCCATTGCCTCTGGTGCGCGCCAAGCACGCACCGAAAAGGCCATGAGTTGGCTTAAAGCTAAGGGCGAGGAGTAGAAACGAGCCCCCCTTGGTTTAGCACACCTGTGCTGTAGTGATTACCATAACTGGATTCGTAATAGGTGTTCACTGGAATATTATTTTGTATCTGAATAGCAGGGGCACTGCCTTCTGTCGGAATACGTTTGCTATCTTTCAGTGATAATAATTCTTCATCTGAGGTATCAGGTATTAATTCAGAGGTTTCACCTTCCATTTCTAAACGCGTGTCATCCAGTTCATTTAAATCTAAACGATTTAAATCGATACTTTGTGCCGTTGTGCGTTTATATCGATAGGTGCTGCTGTAGTCATAATGATGGGGGCGTTCTTTTGCTTGGTTAACCGCATCGATTAAGTCATCTGCATAATAGTTATCCATGGGTTCAACCCCAAAACTGTATGCGCTTGCGAATACTAAAATAAATAATAACTTCTTCATAAATATCTATTCTTATTTTTTGCGACGGTAAGGCTAAGGCCTTGGGGTACTGGTGATCGTGCCACTGGTACTTAAGTTATTGGTGGTCACTGTATCACCACGAGGGAATTCATGGAATATTTCCTGAATGAATCGTTCGTTATTGGGCGGTATAACAGGAGGGGCTTGCAGAGTAATCGCCGTTTCTTTGTTGGGGGTAGATTGCTCTAAATTCTTTTGCAGGGTTTGTGCTTGTTCTTCATCGGGTATGGTATCAGGGGTGCTCACCTTACCCGCGGCTGTAGGTTGAAGCGCGCCTTCTAAGCGTTCTTGTTCGAGTGCTTGAACGCCTAATTTAGGCAAATCAAATGATTTTGACGTAGTGCGGTTGTACCAGTAACGATTAGAGTAATTTACATTACGGTCGTTTTGTTTGGCTTCTAATATAGCAGCGTGAATATCATTACCGTAATAATCTTCACCCATGCGAATGTTATCTTCAGCGAGGGCAAAAGGCAGTAACAAGCATACGGGGAGTACTAACAGCAGAAACTTGCCACTTTTTATTAATATTCGTTCCATGATGTAAATTCCAGTCGCACTTATTTTGTTATTTTTTGTAATTATGTCATCATACCGGAATATTTAAAGCGTGTTACCTCTTAACCGTTAAGAGGCGCATAGAGTCTAGAAATGATAAAAATAATAACAATGATTTTTGCAACATTCGTACTAATTAATACGTCTGGTTGTCTGCATATCTACCAATCCCTAGGGCACAATTTTGGTGCTTATATTGCTACCGTTTCGGGTAAAGAATATTCACAGGTGGGCAATCGCTGGGATTATGAAAATAAAGCACTGCTGTATGTCTATCGCCCTAATAGTCAGTGGGCGGCTGACGAAGTTGAAGCCCCTAGTTTTTATTTAGAAGACGAGCGCGTGTTTAATATCCGTGCAAATGGCTATACCTGGTTTGAGCTTGAACCTGGTGAATATGAAGTGGTGATGCGTCGTCCATTGATGGGTCTTGAAGGCATTGCCACCGAAAGTTTTGAATTTGATCTATCGCGCATTGCACAAATGAATCTGTCGGTTGAAGCCGATAAGGTTTATTTCTTACGTTATAGTGAAATTGATCCTCCTGAACTTGAACATCAAACCTTAAAAGAAGACATGCCTTTGGGTGATGGCCCGCTGATGTTGGTTTCAACGGACCTTGCTCATAGTGAATTAGCAGCCACACGCATGTTGCCAGAAGGTGGCCGTTTTATTAAATCGAAAGGCGCTCTTAGCGAAGATGAGCTAGAAGAAGTGTTCGATAGTCGTGTCATTGACTTAAGCCAAGAAGAGCCAGAAGACACAAATACCATGAAATGGTGGTGGTAACTGCGTTTGGCGGTTACGTCATTTTAAGCCACCATGCTACAATACCCACACAACTATTATTCAATTGATTATTGAGAGACCCTGCCATGACTGTGATCAAGCAAGAAGATCTGATCCAGAGTGTTGCTGATGCCCTTCAGTATATTTCTTATTACCACCCATTGGACTTCATCAAAGCGATGGAAGAAGCCTACGAGAAAGAAGAGAGCCAAGGCGCTAAAGACGCCATCGCTCAAATTCTAATCAACTCTCGTATGTGTGCCATGGGTCACCGCCCAATTTGTCAGGATACCGGTATTGTTACTGTATTTTTGACCATTGGTATGGACGTTAAATTTGAAGACGCCACTATGGATGTAGAAGCCATGGCCAATGAAGGCGTGCGTCGTGCTTATTTGCTGCCTGATAACATTTTACGTGCATCGGTATTAGCCGACCCAGACGGTAAGCGCACTAATACCAAAGACAATACTCCTGCGGTTATTCATACCAAGCTAGTTCAAGGTAACACTGTTGATGTACACGTGGCTGCAAAAGGCGGCGGCTCTGAGGCCAAGTCTAAGTTTGCCATGTTGAATCCGTCTGATTCGGTTGTAGATTGGGTACTTGAGCAAATTCCTAAAATGGGTGCGGGCTGGTGTCCACCAGGTATGTTAGGCATAGGTATTGGTGGTACGGCTGAAAAAGCCATGATGATCGCCAAAGAAGCCTTGCTTGAACCAATTAACATCAAAGAATTACAAGCTCGTGGTGCGCAAAATCGTTCAGAAGAATTGCGTTTAGAGCTATACGAAAAAGTGAATAAATTAGGTATTGGTGCACAAGGTCTAGGCGGTTTAACCACTGTGTTAGACGTTAAAGTTGCCGATTACCCAACACACGCGGCCAATAAACCCGTTGCTATCATTCCTAACTGTGCGGCTACGCGCCACGCGCACTTTGAGTTAGATGGTTCTGGTCCTGCTAAATTAGAACCGCCTAAGCTAGAAGATTGGCCTGAAATCACGTGGGAAGTAGGCGAAAGCGTACGTCGTGTTGATTTAAACACCATTACTCGTGAAGAAATGAAAGACTGGAAGCCAGGGGAAACCATTTTGCTTAACGGTAAAATGCTTACCGGTCGTGATGCCGCCCATAAACGTATGGTGGATATGATCGAAAAAGGCGAAGAGCTGCCAGTTGATCTTAAGAATCGTTTCATTTATTACGTGGGTCCGGTTGACCCAGTTCGTGAAGAAGTAGTTGGTCCTGCTGGCCCAACAACGGCAACACGCATGGACAAATTCACCCGTACCGTACTAGAAAAAACCGGTTTAATGGGCATGATCGGTAAAGCCGAACGTGGTCAAATTGCCATTGATGCAATCAAGGACAATCAAGCGTCTTACTTAATGGCAGTGGGTGGTGCCGCTTATCTGGTATCACAAGCCATTAAAAACGCAGAAGTAGTTGGCTTTGCAGACCTAGGTATGGAAGCTATCTACGAGTTTGATGTTGTGGACATGCCAGTTACCGTTGCGGTTGATGTGAACGGTACTTCTGTTCATAAAACTGGCCCACAAGAGTGGTATGCGAAAATCAATGCGAAAGAAGTAAACTAAGTTTAATCGATGCGTTGATGAATTAAGGGGCTTCGGCCCCTTTTTTTATGGGTGAATTATGAGGAGCAGTGATGTTAACGGATTTACATTGTGAAATTTGTAATCGTGACTCGGTCAAAGTAACCGAGCAAGAGTGCGCTGAGTATTTAAAGTTTTTGCCTCACTGGCAAATAATTACAGAGAATAATGTACAAAAATTACGCCGTGAATTTAAATTTACTACATATCAAGCAGGATTGAACTTTACCAATCAAGTGGCCGCGTTAGCAGAAGATGAAAACCACCATCCCGATCTGATATTGCAGTGGGGGCGCGTCACGGTAATATGGTGGACACATTCGATAAATGCTTTGCATAAAAATGATTTTATTTTAGCGGCTAAAACCGATGTTTTATATCAAGATTAACGGCTGAGCCGAATGGTACTTACTCTTAACACCCTGCCTTCACAGCCGTTGGTGATAATGGCCAGCGGCAAGCGGCTCTTGAAAGCCTCAAGGGCTAACAAAAAACGCCTTTGTGCCACCGCATCATATTCACTGTAAACCCGATAAACATTGGAAGGCTTGCCACCGCAGTTGTGAATTTTATTACTTGAATGGATATCAAACGGAGCTTCTTCGTCATCTTCGCGCTGCTCTAAGGCACTTACCACTAATCCCTCCACAATTTGATCGCTCGACCAAGATATGGCCGAAACTGTGCACATTAGCAGTGAGCAAATAAATATGCGTAATGACATTATCATCCTGTTTTAACTTTCTATTCTTATGTTGTGGCTATCGGCTTATTAACTAAAAACTAAAGCTTTTTCAAAACTAAACATAGCGTGTGCTGATGCTTGGACTATGCTTTGTTTATAAGTGTATGGCGAAAATGGATGATGCCAAGGATGAAGCATAATAACGGACTTTATTCATATAAATATGTAATTTTATCGGCACTATTTTTTATAGTTTGCGCCATATATTCGTCATATTCTGTGTCTGAAACGCGAGTTGTCACATCGGATGTTCCTGGTTTTGGCTTACCGCCTACCATGTATGCTGGTTTTTCTCGGCTTCTTGATGACGAAAGTATTTTAGTACCAGAAGAATTGTTAGACGTTGATAAAAATATCAAACGCATTGCCTTTTATTTTAATGGCGATCGCCTTCACCGAAAAATCCCCAAACAAGTCCACCTGATGATCGAGAATAAACTACTTGGTAAGTTCATGGGCCTTGGTCGTTTTGAAGTGATCGACTGTATTGAATGCCGCACCACTCGAGTGAACTTTGAAGATTCCCGCATGCTCATTAGTCAAAGTGCTCAAAGCAACCAAGATTTGCGTAATTTATCCAAAGAAGTGCGTGCCGATGCCTTCCTGTTATGGAGTGCCAGTGTGCACGAAGAAAAATTCACCATAAATTTACGTCTAGTCAGTGCAAAAAGTAACGAACTGGTTTGGTTAAAAGAATACGCGAAAAAAACAACCCGTGAGCAAGAAGAGCTTGAATTTGAAAGCATTGAATTAGAAATGGTGGTCAGCTCTTGGGGGCTGGCGGCTGAACGAGATGGTGTGGGGGCAGTAGAGGATGCGTCACTCAGTGGTGTAACTGGGTTTGGTATCCGTCGCCGCGAGTACACCACGTTAAATAAAGATGTGGAATACAGCTTGGGGGTTGAATACTTCCGTAACTTTTCAAGTACCGATGAATTTAATATCAGCGGTTTTAATTTAGAAGGGCGAATTTTTGTCAACATTTCAGCGTTGAAAGACTGGGTAAATACCAAGGCCTATGTGGGTATTGGCCAAGCATTTTTTAGTGGCAGCCACGGCTTAATGATGAAGTTTGGATTGGAGTTTCCCTTTGTGACCAACGGCTTTATGGCCATAGGAGCTGTGTATTTAGTCAAAGAAGAAGTGGAATGGGATAGCAACTCAGATTATGAGGACAGCTCAGAGTTTGGTGGTGCAGGTTTAGATTTAACACTTGGCTATCGCTTTTAAGGAATAAAATATGAAAACCATTTTATTGCCAGTCTTGATCTCAATTAGCGTTTTAGCTGGCTGCTCCATTGAGCAATTTGCTATGGAAAAAGACCCCTTTGTGGCGCAAAAGCCAGATAAAGACGTGGACCCCTTAACCGTAGACAGTGCCGAATACGCAAAAAATAATCATGGTCTAGTGAATATTCACCGCCATGGCCCAGGCTATGATGTGATGATGATGTTAAATGCGGGTGAGAGTGACATTATTTTTAGCATGGATTTACCAGTCGGTGGTGAAACCTATATGCCTGAAATATCCGAGCAAATGAAAGCCCAGCGTGAAAAAGGAAAAGCGCCAGATAGCATTGAAGAAGAAAAAGATTTCTTTAACGAAAAAGCACTTTCATTATTTTCAGATGCCACCAAACATATGTTAAGTGCCCAAGCCTTGTTTTATCGTAAGTCCTACTGGAAAGCATTAGAAGAAACCAATAAAGCCATGTCACTGGTGCCATCGTCTGCGCAAGCTCATGCCCTGAAGGGCAGTATCTATTACAAGATGGGCAGAAAAAAAGACGCCAAGGTTTCTTGGCAGCAAGCATTACAATTAGACCCTTCTTTAACGGACGTTAAAGAGAGTTTGAAACTCGTGAAGTAAGGGGCATCTATGTTGAGACAATATTTATTAGTAAGCCTTGCTCTAATTAGTATTTCGCTAATGGTTCAAGGAGCGAATAGTCCGGTAGAAGTGCAAACCAAAACCGACGACCTTGAAGAGATTCAATTAAAATCCCGCTTAGAAGAAAGCTTGGCTCGCGATATACAATCTTACTTAGGGCATAACCGCTTTATTGTGAATGTGAATGTAAGGCTTGAAAAAATACGTCAGGTGATCAAGAAAAAAAATAAACCAGAAACTAAACCTAATAAGGCATATCAGCCTACTTTTTTACCAAAGTTAACCTTTCCTAATTCGGTTGAATCAGATGACTCGGAACAAGTGGAAAGCCTGCCTGGTTTGCCGTTTGTTGATATTCCTGGTGATAAAGAAAAAGACGCAGAGCTTCAGTTTATGCGTGAGCAAATTGAACGCCTTCAAAATGAGCAGCGTCAGCCTAGGTGGCAAAACGGTGAAGGTGATGATGAGAATGGTAATGGCTCAACGGAGGAAACCGTAGGCGTATTTAATCGCATTGCAAAATTAAAAGTGACCCTTGCGGTTGAAGAAAGTATTAGCTCTGAGCAAGAGGCTTTTTTAAGAAATCTTGTTTATCAAAAAGCGGCGTTAAATGATTTACGTGGTGATGAATTAAAGATTGTTAAAACACAATTTTCTGCCTTACCCATCAGCGAAAAAGAAATGGCTAATTTGGCCTCCCCTTATACAGATGAGGCTGCACCTGCTCAAAGCTGGATGGATGAAAATTTTAACGCGCTATTATTAGGCTTGTTGAGTCTGCTTGCTTTGTTGTTAATTAGTTTGATTATTTTGTCGTTACGTAAAAAGAATAAACCTAATGATTTACCAGCGGCCATACCTGTGCCTAAGGAACTCAGCGCTGAAAACCCCAAGCCAGCAGAGCAAGAAGGCCCAGATAATAAACAGATAATGCAAAAAACACGTCAAGAGATTATCTCTTTAGGCTTGGGCCAGCCTCAACATGTGCAAGGCACCATGGATCAGTTGTTAAGCCAAGAAGAAAAAATCCCAATGGCGGCCTCTATTTACAAGGTATTAGGGCGCAGTTTATTTCGTTCTATTTTTCCTAATGTGGAACAACTGCAACTGCAAAGTATCATGGCTCATTTAGCGGATCAGGCTCCTGATGAAGACCAGCAATTTCAAGATACCCAAGACTTTTATCAGTTGTTGCAAAAAGCGGTGCAAGAAACAGATGAAGTGAAATCTCATCCGTTTGAATTTTTAGGTAAGTTAAACGACAGCCAAGTGCTGTATTTGATGCAGCATGAAGATGCACGTATCCAGGCTTTAGTGATTAGTCAGTTGCAAGCACAACAAGCTGCAAGGGTTTTAAATCGAATCAATGAAAAACGCCAAGCCCAAGTGATTGCCGAACTTGGCCAGTTTGAAACCTTCCCTCTTGATACCTTTAAGGATGTAGCAGATCGCTTAGCAAAAGCGGCACTTAAGGTTCCAAGCTTTGAAAATGTAAACGCTGATGGCCTACACATGCTGATGAATATGTTAGATAACATGAATTCAACAGAAGAAAACAAAGTGCTAAAACGTTTAAAACAAGATAAGCCCGATACCTTTTATAAATTGCGCCAACAATATTTTACCTTTGCGGATATTGCTAAAACACCAAGGCAAATTCTTAGTAATGCCTTACGTGAAGTGGAACGTAGTTTTATTGGGCGTGCCATTTGCGGCACACCGGATGAGTTTAAAATCCATGTTTTATCCTCGCTTACACCAAAACTCAAAGCTTTAGCGCAAGAAGATCTTAAACGCTATGAGGGACGAATAGCAGCAAAAGACATTGAACCAGCCCGTAAAGCCATTGTGCATAAACTGCGTGAGTACATTCATACGGGTAAATTTTCGATGGATGAGTTGCAAGCTAAAAAGCAGGCTGAATCATGATTAGCTTTAGTACGTTAATTGGCATAACCGCAGGTATTGGCTTATTTATTATGGCCATTATCAGTAGCACTGATAATTACATGATGTTTATCAGTCTTGCCAGCGCCATGATGGTGATTGGTAGTACCTTTGCAGCGTCGTTGATTAGCTTTAGTTTTTTAGAGGTGATGCATGCCATCAAAGCCATGTTTCAAACATTAGCGGCAAGTCGAACCACCCAAGGGCATTTACGTGACTTAGTAAAACGCTTTGTGGAATTTAGTCGTATTTATCGTGACGGCGGTATTTCTGCCCTTGAGGACAGTTTAACCAAGCAAGAGAAAAAAGATGAATTTCTGGCGTTAGGTTTGGAGCTAATGGGTTCGGGTTACAAGCAAAGTGATATTCGCGTGATTATGGGGGATGCCATGGACAGTCATTGGCAGCGCCAAAGTTTAGAAGGCAAAATCCTCAATACCATGGGAGTGTATGCACCGGGCTTTGGCATGGTGGGTACAATCGTAGGCTTGATCATCATGCTTGATAACATGGGTGATGATATGGCGAACTTGGGTAAGGGTCTTGCCTTGGCGTTAATCACCACCTTGTATGGTGTGTTATTGGCCAATTTGTTATTTAAACCCACCGCTGCCCAGGTGACCGAAAAACAAGAGCAGGAATATTTCCGTAATCAACTGATCACAGATGGGTTTGTATTGCTGGCCGAAAAGAAAGATGCCCTTGTGATGCAAGACCGTCTCAACGCTTATGTTAAACCCACTAAGCGCTTTACCATAGTTGAAGCCAATGAGTGATAAGGCCTACAAACGAGGTTTAAGACGTCGCCGGGCCACGTTTGATGCCGATGGTGAAGGCTGGTTGGTCACCTATGCGGATGCCATAACCTTGTTATTGGCGTTTTTTGTTATGATTCTTTCAGTGTCTGACTTAAACCAAGGCAAGATAGAGGCATTAAAAGAAGGCTTGGCCAGTATTATTTCAGGCAAGCAAGCCGAAACCCCGTTTAACGATATTAAAGATGCGCTTAATGACATTGTTGCGCAGCACGATATGCAAGATAACGTGACGGTGGATATCGACATGAAAGGGGTAAGGGTAGAGTTCTCAAACTTCTCTCTTTATCAATCCGGCAGTGCCGCCATCAAGCCTGAAGCCTTGCCCATGCTGGCAGAGGTTAGCAAGGTCATCAAAGATACCAGTTCAGCCACCCATTTGATTGAAATCGAAGGCCATACTGATGATGTGCCCATCAGCACAGAGCGTTTCCCCTCAAATTGGGAGCTAAGCGCCTCACGTGCCAGCAATGTGGTGAAATACCTCATGGGTAAAGGTGTTAATAAGGAGCGCTTAAAGGCTTCTGGTTACGCAGATTCTCGTCCTAAGGCTAAACTTGAAGAAGGACAGGCCTTCACAGAAGAAGACAGGGCGGCAAATCGGCGTGTGGTGATTTATGTTCGCCGCTTCTGAGGCCCATTTATCAGGGTGTAACGAGAAAGTTTGTAAAAATATGTGTATATGCCTGAATATGGGGCAATCTTAATTTACCCAAGGGCCATGCTCTGGTAGACTGCAACGCCATCTCGTTACGCACAAATCCAACTTCTTTTTTCGGATTCACCTATATATGTCGACTCGTTTTATATTCGTCACAGGTGGTGTTGTGTCCTCATTGGGCAAAGGCATCGCTTCCGCTTCTCTTGGCGCTATCCTTGAGGCACGGGGACTAAAAGTTACCATGCTCAAGCTGGATCCCTACATCAACGTAGACCCAGGCACCATGAGCCCATTCCAGCACGGTGAGGTATTTGTTACCGAAGACGGCGCTGAAACCGACCTAGACCTTGGTCACTATGAGCGTTTTATTCGCACGACCATGGGTCGTCGTAATAACTTCACCACAGGTCGTATTTATCAAGACGTATTGGCCAAAGAGCGTAAAGGCGATTACCTAGGGGGAACAGTCCAAGTTATCCCTCACATTACGGATGAAATTAAACGTCGTGTGTATGCAGGTGCAGAAGGTGCGGATGTTGCGTTGGTTGAGATTGGCGGTACGGTAGGTGATATCGAGTCTCTTCCTTTCTTAGAAGCTGTGCGTCAGCTTAAAGTCGAATTAGGCAGTAAACGTGCGTTATCTATGCACTTAACGTTAGTGCCGTATATTGCCACTGCAGGTGAAACGAAAACCAAGCCGACACAGCACAGTGTTAAAGAGTTACGCTCAATCGGTTTGCAGCCAGATATCTTAGTGTGTCGTTCTGACCATCGCATTGATTCAAGCTCACTGCGTAAAATTGCGTTGTTTACCAACGTAGAAGAGCGCGCGGTGATTCCTTTAGAAGATGCCGACACCATTTATCGAATTCCTGATCTATTGCGTCAAACCGGCCTAGATGAGTACGTGGTCGAGAAATTTGGCCTAGAGTGCGAGCCCGCTGACCTTAGCGAGTGGGATCAAGTGGTGGATGCCAAGCTGAACCCAGAGAAAGAAATCAACATCGCCATGGTTGGTAAATACATGGAATTGCTTGATGCTTATAAATCTCTGATTGAAGCGGTGGATCACGCTGGCCTTAAAAACCATACCAAAGTAAACATCGAATACATAGATTCTGAAATCATCGAACGTGATGGTTGCTCAATTCTTGAAGGCAAAGATGCCATCTTGGTTCCAGGTGGTTTTGGTAACCGTGGTGTGGAAGGTAAAATTCGCACCATTCAATACGCCCGTGAAAACAAAGTACCTTACCTAGGTATCTGCCTTGGTATGCAAAGCGCGGTAATCGAATTTGCCCGTAATGTATGTGGCCTTGAAGATGCCCACAGCACCGAGTTTGCACCAAAAACCACCAATCCAGTTGTAGGTTTAATCACTGAGTGGACCACTGCCGAAGGCGAAACCGAAGTACGCAGTGAAGACAGCGACCTTGGTGGCACCATGCGTCTAGGCGCTCAAGAATGTCGCCTTGAAGCCGGTTCTCTATCAGCACAAGCATACGGTGCAGAAGTGATTGTTGAACGTCACCGTCACCGTTATGAAGTGAACAACAACTTCTTAGCAACCCTGGAGAAAAACGGCCTTCGTATTGCCGGTCGCTCTATGGATGGCAGCTTAGTAGAAGTGGTTGAAGTAATTGATCACCCATGGTTTGTGGCGTGTCAGTTCCACCCAGAATTTACATCAACGCCTCGAGACGGCCACGGCTTGTTCTCTGCGTTTATTGCTGCTGCGATCAAACAAGCTGGCAAAGCATAAATTTTTACGATTAACGATTTTGATTAAATATTGGAGATAATCTCACAATGGCTAAAATTATTAACATTAAAGCCCGTGAAGTCATGGACAGCCGTGGTAACCCAACTGTGGAAGCGGATGTTTCTTTAGAAGGTGGTTTTTTTGGTACAGCGTGTGCCCCTTCAGGTGCGTCTACTGGTACTCGTGAAGCACTAGAGTTACGTGATGGCGACAAAAGCCGTTACATGGGTAAAGGTGTTTTAAATGCAGTCGCTCACATCAATGGTGCAATCAAAGAAGCACTATTGGGTATGGATGCAACGGATCAACGCGCAATTGACGCAAAAATGATCGAGCTTGACGGTACTGAAAACAAAGAAAAATTTGGTGCAAACGCCATTCTTGCTGTTTCTCTTGCCACTGCAAAAGCCGCTGCTAATGCAAAAGGCATTGAGCTATATGAGCACATTGCAGAACTAAACGGCACAGCAGGTAAATTCTCTATGCCATTACCTATGATGAACATCATCAACGGTGGTGAGCACGCTGACAATAACGTTGATATCCAAGAGTTCATGGTGCAGCCTGTTGGTTTTAAATCATTTGGTGAAGGCCTACGCGCTGGCGCTGAGATCTTCCACAACCTTAAAAAAGTACTGCAAGCAAAAGGCTTGAACACAGCAGTAGGTGATGAAGGTGGTTTTGCACCTGACCTTGCATCTAACGCGGATGCCCTAGCGGTTATTAAAGAAGCGGTATCAAACGCCGGTTACGAGCTTGGTAAAGATGTCACCTTGGCACTGGATTGTGCGTCTTCTGAATTCTACAAAGATGGTAAGTACGATCTTGCTGGCGAAGGTAAAGTATTCTCTGCTGAAGAATTCTCTGACTACCTAGCTGAGCTATGTGATCAGTACCCAATCGTTTCGATTGAAGACGGCCAAGACGAAAGTGACTGGGCTGGTTGGAAATATCAAACTGAAAAACTAGGCGCAAAAGTACAATTAGTAGGTGACGATTTATTCGTAACCAATACTAAAATTCTTAAGCGTGGTATCGAAGAAAACATCGCTAACTCTATCTTGATCAAATTCAACCAAATCGGTTCTCTAACTGAGACTCTTGAAGCAATCAAAATGGCACAAGACGCGGGTTTCACTGCGGTAATCTCTCACCGTTCAGGTGAAACAGAAGATACTACCATTGCTGACTTAGCGGTTGGTACATGTGCAGGCCAAATCAAGACCGGTTCTCTATGTCGTTCTGACCGTGTAGCTAAATATAACCGTCTGCTTCGCATTGAAGAGCAGCTAGGTGATAAAGCGGTATATAACGGTCTTTCTGAAGTTAAAGGCCAATAAAAACCTAACTATGTGGCTTGTGCTTTGTTAAAAAGATTTTTTGCCTCGCACAACAGGCCTCGTTAACGGTTTTAGAGCTACCTGTTTCGGTGACGCTCTTATGCCAGATCGCGAAAGCGAAAAAAGGGAAACTGCGGTTTCCCTTTTTTATGTAAAAGATTGTAGGATGGGTTAACGAGGTACGAGGGTAACCCATCAAAATGTCATACCTTTAAAGTCAGGTATCCAATGCAGATGGCCAATGGATTCATTCTTATATGGGGTGACAGCTTGCTCAATTTAATAACACTTAAATATACAAACCGCTGATAACGATAATAATATGGCCTTAGTTGACTCAATTAAACAACATGCTTGGAAGCCCTTCGCGCTGGTGGTTTTTATTTGGCTGCAATATCAATTGTGGTTTGATGAAACCGGTGTGTTTGCCAATTATGCGTTGAAAGATCAAATTGAAAATCAAGCTGAATTGAATCGTGCAGGTAAGGCTCGTAATCAAGTACTTGAAGAAGAAATTTGGTCAATTAAGTCGGGTATGGACAGTATCGAAGCTAAGGCTCGCAAAGAGCTAGGCATGATAAAAAAAGACGAAACCTTCTTTATTATTGTTGACCCGGATAACAAACATGAGTGATCAACTATACGCTGTTGTGCCCGCTGCGGGCATTGGTTCACGCATGCAGGCTGATCGACCTAAGCAGTATTTATCGATTTTAAATAACACCATTTTAGAGCATACCCTTAATCAGCTTTTGGGGTTTTCTGCGTTTAAAAAAATTATTTTACCCATAGCAAAGCATGACGACTTTTTTACAAAGTTAGAAATCTCGCAACACTCAAAAATTGATACCTGTTCAGGGGGCGCGGAGCGTTTTGAGTCAGTACTCAATGGTTTGACTAAGCTTTTGTCAATCGGTGCGAAAGAAAGTGACTGGGTAATGGTGCATGATGTGGCTCGCCCTTGTATTCGCCAACAGGATTTACAAGCCTTGTTTGAGCAGCGTAATACACAAGGTACCATTTTAGGTATGCAGGTACGCGACACCATGAAACGATGTGATGAACATGGTCGTATTATCACAACGGTTGAACGTGACAATCTTTGGCATGCTTTAACACCACAAATGGCCCCAATTGGTTTATTAAAAACCTGCATCGAAACCTGCATTTCAGATAATCATAATATTACCGATGAAGCCAGTGCCCTAGAATATTGTGGTTATCAACCCGTGATGGTGGCAGGTCATCCCAGCAATATAAAAGTAACTCGTCCCGATGATCTCATGATGGCGCAAGTGTTTTTACAGGAACAACAATGATGACTTTTCGTATCGGCCATGGTTTTGATGTACATAAGTTTTCAGAACCTAAAACCAATGCCAACATAATGATATGCGGTGTGGCCATTCCTTATGAGTGTGAATTAGTGGCACACAGTGATGGCGATGTAGCATTACATGCGCTTTGTGATGCGTTGTTAGGTGCGGCGGCGTTAGGGGATATTGGTCATCATTTTCCAGATACCGATCCGGCATTCAAAGGCGCAGATTCCCGCGTGTTGTTGCGTACCGTTATGACCGAAATTCAGAAAAAAAATTATGCCATTAATAATGTGGATATCACGATTATGGCGCAGGCGCCAAAAATGGCCCCACATATTCAAACCATGCGTGCCACCATTGCTCAAGATTTAAAACTGGATTTAGATCAGGTTAATGTGAAAGCCACGACAACCGAGAAATTGGGTTTTGTAGGAAGAAAAGAAGGGATCGCAGTAGAAGCGGTGGCCCTAATTCATAAACTCGATCACAAGCCATCAGCCTAAGGCAATGCCATGACAGATTTTACCGTAAATTGGCCAACGGCTTATCCAAAACTGGATGTGACCGCAGAGTTTCGCACATTTGATGAAGATTTTTTGGTAAGTGAAATCACCAACCGTAAACTGCATGAAAGTGGCCCTCACTTATATTTGCAAATAGAAAAGCGTGGTGCCAATACACAATGGTTAGCCCGTCAACTTGCTAATCATGCCAAGCTAGATTTAAAAGATGTAGGTTATGCAGGTTTAAAAGATCGCCATGCTGTTACGCGACAATGGTTTAGTCTACCGATTAAAAATACTGAGCCCGATCTTACTCATTTATTTTCTAAAGAAGAGTTCACGCTATTAGCCAAAGGTTATTATGGTGTGAAATTAAAACGCGGTGCTCTAGGGGGTAATGCATTTCGAATCGTGTTGCGCAACGTGCAGGGTGATCAAGCTAGCATTAATCAGCGATTGGAGTTAATTCGCAACCAAGGTGTGCCCAATTATTTTGGTGAGCAGCGTTTTGGTCATGACTTTGAAAACCTGAAGCAAGCTCAGCATTTATTTGAAACAGGCAAGCGTCCACGTAATCGTCAAAAAGCCTCCATGTATATGTCGGCCGCCCGTTCATACCTGTTTAATAATATGTTGGCAAAACGGATTGAAGAAAATTGTTGGGACACTCCAATTAATGGTGAAGTGTTTGGTTTTGCTGGCAGCTTACGCGGTTTTATTCAAGAAAATACCTCTGAAGAACGTACGCGGTTACGTGAACAGCGTATTCATCCAAGTTGTGCGTTATGGGGCAAGGGTGACAGTCTAAGCCAAACAGACCTTCTTGCACTTGAGCAAGAGCAAGCACAACGGTTTCCTGTATTAGCGGCAGGCTTAGAAAAACAAGGCATGAAACAAGAGCGACGTGCCACGCGAATGTTGTTACCGGATTTATTTTGGCATTGGCTTGATGACAGCACATTGGTGCTGCGTTTTAATTTAGCTTCGGGTTACTTTGCCACTTCAGTTTTACGGGAGTTAGGCGTGATCACGCAGGCTCAACGGGATATTGAAAACGAGTCCTTGGAATAGAATTGATGAAACTATTACTCAGTAATGATGACGGGGTTCATGCAAAAGGCCTGACCGTATTAAGACAGTTTTGCCAGCAAGCGGGTTGGGATGTGCAAGTGATTGCCCCCGATCGTGATCGCAGTGGAGCCAGTAACTCGTTAACACTTACGCGTCCATTATCCCCTTTATATTTAGCCGATGGTGCCATCAGTATTGATGGCACGCCCACTGACTGTGTGCATCTAGGGTTAAATACCTTGTGTCCTTACCCTCCTGAGCGCGTCATCGCCGGTATTAATGCGGGCCCAAATCTAGGCGATGATGTGATTTATTCTGGGACCGTGGCAGCTGCCATGGAGGGGCGTTTTCTAGATTTACCACCTTTGGCTATATCATTGGCAGGCAAACATCATTATGAAACCGCAGCACAAGTATTGATTGAGCTCTTACCCAAGTTGCATGTTTTACAGTTAGCCCCGCGCACATTATTAAATATTAATGTGCCGGATGTACCATATGCTGAATTAGCTGGCACACAAATCACGCGATTGGGTCATCGCCAACGTAGTGATAATCCGGTGCATGCACAAAACCCCCGTGGCAAAGAATGTTATTGGATTAACGCACAAGGTAAAGGTGCGGATGCGGGCCCGGGAACGGATTTTTATGCCATTGCTCACAACATGGTTTCGATTACACCTATTCAAGTGGATATGACAGGCCACGAAAGCATAGATGCGCTGAAGGAAGTATTGTTATGACACCGTTGCAATTACAAGGCATCGGCATGACCAGCCAACGCACGCGGGATCGTTTAATTACCCGTTTAAAAGAAAAAGGCATTAAGAACCAACAGGTACTTGAAGTCATGGCCAATACGCCGCGTCATTTATTTATTGATGAGGCACTGAGTCATAAAGCTTACGAAGATACCGCACTGCCCATCGGTTATGGTCAGACCATTAGCCAGCCGTATACCGTTGCAAAAATGACGGAGATTATCTTGGCAGCCGGTGAATTGGATAACGTCTTGGAAATCGGCACGGGCTGCGGTTACCAAACTTTAGTGCTGTCACAGTTGGTGCGCCGAGTGTATAGCGTTGAGCGCATTGAACCCTTACAGAAAAAAGCAAAAGAGCGTATGCAATTATTGCGAGTAAATAATGTGCGCTTTCAACACTCTGATGGTAATTGGGGCTGGCCAGATGAAGGCCCATTTGATGCCATTTTATCCTGTGCAGCTCCTGAAACCATTCCCATGGATTTAGTGTCACAGTTAAAAATTGGTGGTCGCTTGTTAATGCCAGTGGGCCCTGATGGTAAACAAATGCTGCATTTATTAATTCGTGAAGAAGATGGTGTAACCAAAAAAATAATTGAGCCGGTGAACTTTGTACCCATGCTTAGTGGCACTCAAAAATAATAACCGCAACTGTGATAACCAATAAAAGCGGTACTAAGGAAGAACATGATAGGTAATTTTTTTAGAGGCATGGCCATGGGAGCGGCAGATATCGTCCCTGGCGTATCGGGTGGCACCATTGCGTTATTGACCGGTATCTATGAACGCCTCATTAGTGCCATTAAAAGTGTGGGCTGGGATACCTTGGTTACGCTTAAGCAAAAAGGCATCAAGGCCGCTTGGCAGCAAATCGACGGCACGTTTTTGTTAAGTATTCTTTTTGGTGCTGCTACTAGCATCATTTTATTATCTAAAGTGCTGCATTATTTAATAGAAACTCAGCCCATTATGTTGTGGTCGTTTTTCTTTGGTCTGGTGTTAGCGTCTGTTGCCTATGTGGTCAAACAAGTGGATAGCTGGAATCCGGCTCGTATTTTACTGCTTGTTTTGGGCACCATAGTGGCGGCATTTATTAGTTTATCTCAAGCCACTGAAATAGAAGTCACCTCGTTTAGCCTATTCTTTGCCGGCTCCATTGCCATATGTGCCATGATTTTGCCGGGTATTTCTGGCAGTTTCATCTTATTACTAATGGGGATGTACGGTTTTATAATCGGGGCGGTGAAAAGTTTTGATCTGGTTAGCCTAGGGATTTTTGCTAGCGGTTGCCTTGTGGGCATCATGTTATTTTCGCGGGTGTTATCTTGGTTATTACAGCACTTCCATAGTGCCACCATGGCCGTTTTAAGCGGTTTTATGCTGGGTGCCCTAGTGAAGTTGTGGCCTTGGAAGGCAGTATTAAGCTATCGCACTAATAGTGCTGGTGATCAGGTGCCATTTATTGAAACCCCAGTGTGGCCGTGGTTGCACCAAGATCCTCAGATTATCTTGGCAATCGTAGCCGTTATCATTGGCTTTTCTATTGTGTTTGTTATGGATAGACTGTTAAAAAACACAAAATAGTATAAAAAATACACGCTAGTTAACCGAGTCAAAAGACTACAAATAGCAAATTTGCCAGCAGAAAATTGGCAAAGACTGAAAAGAAGTGTTACGAAATGTGAACTAACTCTTTTTTTTAGACGATTTTCAAATATAGCGGTAATGTTTGAGAATACATACCTATTAAAACAAAAAAGAAAATGGATGAGAGCCTAGTGCAAATACTCAAGTGTCAAAAAATCCATCAAATTAGGGTATTCACTCAAATACCTGCGCTAATCGTCATAAGTGTGATGCTTGCAGTGCTTTCTGGCTGCGCTGGTTTTGTCTCGGTTGAGCAAAAATTCGACCCTGTTTCAGGGGATCGAAACACTCACATTGTGCAAAAAAGCGAGACCTTATTCTCCCTTGCATGGCGCTATGGCTGGGATTACAAAGCGTTAGCAAGTGCTAACAACATTTCTTACCCCTATACCATTTACCCAGGCCAAAAACTCACCATTCGTCAGAGTGAATATGCTTCAGCCAGTGATTTTTCAAGCAGTAGCAAAAGTTTGACGAAAAACAAGAGTACAAAAAATAGCCATGGCCCAAGTGCTTATAAAAATAGCCCGCAAGCGCCAAAACAGGTGGTTACTCAAGGCAGTTTGAATTGGAGCTGGCCTGCAAAAGGTGAGGTAATCGCCAAATTCTCAACGAAAGCACCTACCAACAAGGGGATTGATATCAGCGGGTCCTTGGGAGAATCTGTGTTTGCGGCAGCGGCCGGTTCAGTTGTGTATGCAGGTAGTGGGTTACTTGGATACGGCAACTTGGTAATCATAAAACACGACGACCAATTCCTAAGTGCCTATGCACATAACAAAGAATTATTGGTCAAAGAGAACCAAGAAGTTAAAGCTGGACAGACAATTGCCGAAATAGGATCTAGTGGCACAGATAAAGTGAAGCTTCACTTTGAAATACGCCACAAAGGGAAACCGGTAGACCCATTGAAATATCTTCCTAGGGCGAAATAATGAAATCGCCATAGAAGATTGGGTCAAAAATTATTTTTTTTGTTGGAAAGTTGGAACAGCTTTTGAATAGTCAAAGCAAAGTGACAACATAACAACAAATAAACATTGGCGGGGCAATTAGCTATGGCAGCTATCAAGGGACTTAAAAAAAACGAAGCAGATTCTGACTTAGCACTTGTAGACGCTGAAGAAGAAACGGCAGAAAAAGAAGAAGTGATTGAAGAAATTGCACAAGATACGGAAGTGCAGAAAAACCTAGATGCAACTCAGTTATATTTAAATGAAATTGGCTTTTCGCCACTACTGACTCCAGAAGAAGAAGTACACTTTGCACGCCTTGCTCGTAAAGGGGACGAAAAAGGCCGCAAACGTATGATTGAAAGTAACCTTCGCCTAGTTGTTAAAATATCACGTCGTTATGTTAATCGCGGTTTAACTCTTTTAGACCTAATTGAAGAAGGTAATCTTGGCCTAATTCGCGCGGTTGAAAAATTTGATCCAGAACGCGGTTTCCGCTTTTCAACCTACGCCACTTGGTGGATTCGTCAAACCATTGAACGAGCCATCATGAATCAGACTCGTACCATCCGTTTACCCATTCATGTTGTTAAAGAATTGAATGTGTATTTACGCGCCGCCCGCGAATTGACTCAAAAATTAGACCATGAGCCAAGTGCTGAAGAAATAGCAGAATTATTAGAAAAACCAGTGAGCGATGTAAAACGCATGCTGGGCTTAAATGAACGTGTCACCTCGGTGGACTCTCCTCTGGGTTACAACAGTGAAAAATCGGTATTAGATACCATTGCAGATGAGTCCATTAGTGACCCTTGCCAAGTCCTACAAGACGATGACATCAGCTCAAGCCTTGACCAATGGCTTGATGATCTGACTGAAAAACAACGTGAAGTGATTTCCCGCCGTTTTGGCCTTAGGGGATATGAAACCAGCACACTAGAAGAAGTTGGCCATGAGATCGGTTTGACCCGTGAACGTGTTCGCCAAATTCAAGTAGAAGCCTTAAAACGCATGCGCGAAATTATGGAAAAACACGGCCTAAATGCCAGTGCCATATTTGGCGTGCAAGAAGCGTAACCGAACATACTCATCGATTCGAGTGTATTTGAACCCGCCCTAGTTGGCGGGTTTTTTTATTCCTGTTTTATAACTGAACCATTTTGCCACTGGAGCCGCCCCTCTTGACGACCTCAAGCTAAAAAACAAACCCCCAAGGCTCATAATCATCAAGCCTGAAAAATACAGTCATGAGTAATTTAAGCGCGCAAGGCTAATAAGCAATTACAGATAAGGGCTGTCTTAATGACGGGTTTTTTCATGGTGTGGCTTAATGCTATGATGTGCCTCTAAATAAAAGGTAAGTGTTATATGTCTAAATCTTTCGAAGCTCAGGGTGTTGTTCATTCCATCGGTGCCACCACAGAATACGGTAACAACGGCTTTACTAAGCGTGAGTTTGTCATCCAGTTAACCGGTGATGGCGAAAACCCAGATTACCCAAATTTTGTCGCTTTAGAGTTAATCAAAGACAAGTGTGCACTTATGGATAATTACAACATTGGTGATGAGATCACTGTGCACTTCAACCTATCTGGACGTCTATGGAACGCCCCTGGCAAGCCAGAGAAATGTTTTACTAGTCTACAAGCATGGCGCATTGAAAGTGGCGCACAGGCTCAACAAGGGGCGCCAGCGTTTGATCAGTCACAGCCAGGTCACGGCTTTGATGACGACGTACCGTTTTAGAGGTCACCTATGATAATAGCCGCCATGCCAAGGGCGGCTTTTATTCTTCGAGGTATGTGAAATTCATATGCTCTTAGTAGTGCCAATCGAGCACATTTGGTAAGCTGAGCTATTAATCTGTACCTGCTGAGCCTTTGTTATGCCCATCGAAATTGCTATTTACGCTGCCATCATCGCGACATTTTCCACTGGTGTATTTATTATGCACCGCCAGTTTGCCCAACAACGCCAAGCCTTTTTGCAAGAAAAACAGGCACTGGAGCAAGTTAACCAAGGGCTGGTTCACAACCAAGAGCAATACCGCAATCAGTTACAACAGGTTCAAACCCAGCTTGCCTTAAGTGAAAATCAAGCAGACAACAGCAAGCAGCAGCTTCAGCAAGTGCAACAAAGCTTGCAGCAAGCTCAAACTCAATTAGAACTAAACCGTAGCCAATTAAGCCAAGCCGAAGGCCAGCTTAAGCATCAACAAGCCACATTAGAACAACGTGAACTGGATGTGCAAAAGCTTGCGCAAAAAGAAGCTTTAATAGAGACGCTCAATACCCAATTGAGTGACCTAAAAACCCAGCTCAACCAAGAACAAGTGGAGCGTCAAAAAGATCAGCAAAATCTTGAAGAGAAGCTTGAATTGCTGCAAGCCAATAAAGCCCAATTGAGTCAAGAATTTGAAAACCTATCTAATAAAATATTTGAAGAGAAAAACAAACAATTCAAACAAACCTCACAAGAAGGTTTGAGTAGTTTATTAAACCCATTTAAAGACCAACTTGAAGGCTTACGTAAAAAAGTAGATGACGTTTACGTAGAAGAAAGTAAAGACCGTGCTGCTCTTAAAGCTCAAATTGGCGAGTTACATAATTTAAATAAGCAAATCACAGAAGAAGCGGCCTCATTGGCGCGGGCGTTACGTGGTGAAAAGAAAACCCAAGGTAACTGGGGCGAACTAGTTTTAGAAACCGTATTGGAAAAATCCGGTTTGCGCCAAGGTGAAGAATTTACCCGTGAAAAAAGCATTAATAATGACGAGGGTACGCGTTATCGCCCAGACGTTATTATTAACTTACCAGAAGATAAACATATTGTGGTGGATGCTAAAGTATCTTTAAACGCCTACACAGATTACATCAATGCAGAAAACGATGCAGACCGTATACGCTTTCTAAAGCAACATGTAGATGCGGTGCGTATGCACATTAAAACGCTGGCCGATAAGTCTTACGCTAAATTACCAGGTGTAAATAGTCCGGATTTTGTTTTCATGTTTATGCCAATTGAACCGGCTTTTATGATTGCATTTGAGCATGATGATAAATTATTTAATGACGCGTTTGAGCAACGTATTGTGGTGGTAACGCCAACCACCTTATTGGCCAGTTTGCGTACGGTTTCCAGCTTATGGAGTATTGAGCGTCAAAATAAGAGCGCCAAACAGTTAGCGGATCAAGCTGCAAAAGTGCATGACAAGTTAGTCGGTTTTGTCGAAAGTATGGAGAAAGTCGGTGCCCAGTTACATACCGTACAAGGAACCTACGATAAAGCGTGGAGCCAACTTAAAGAAGGCCGTGGTAACTTAATAAGCCAAGCCCATAAATTCAAAGACCTAGGTGTGCGCACGAAAAAAGAATTATCGTCACAGGTGACCGAGTCCGCTGAACTTGAGTTTGAAGATGACGAAGCAAAAAGCCTTGTCATAGAAAAACCGAAGGCCAAAAAAGATAAACACGCCGACAGTGCGGTTATCCCACAAACGGCATTTGAATTAAGCGATGATTAAATCAAGATAGTTTGAATCTTCTATATTAAAAGGATGTTGTATGGCGAGTCACTTAACCGAAAAAGAAAGTAATTCTGTCATTGATCAAAAGCGTTTTGCATTTTTAGAGTTGCTTTTAATTTGGGAAGGGCGCATTCAGCCAAAACACCTTGCACAACAATTTGAGCTAGGCGAAAAGCTCGCCAAGCATGTTATTCAAAAGTATAAAAACCTTTACCCTGAAAATATTCAATATCACGGTGCCAGTGATAGTTATCAGGCCGGTTTAAATATGCTGGCACAATTTACAAATGGCACGTTGCAAGAATACATGCAGTATATGGCCAATACTGAAACCGTATCCAGTTTAGAGTTGCCTAATCGGAATTTACAACCTGCATTAGTGCGTCCTATCTTACAAGCCATCCGCGAAAAATTGAGATTAAAGATTGGATATGCATCGGTCTCAAACCCTAATTTCGTAGAGCGTGTTATCCAACCCCACCATTTGGTATTTGACGGTATGCGTTGGCATGTTCGTGGTTATTGTGAAAACAATCAGGGCTACCGTGATTTTGTATTGAGTCGCTTTCAGCCTGACACACCTGCACAATTGTTGGATGGTGCAGACCAGTTTGATATTCAAGATGAGGTTTGGCACAACCTGTTAAACGTTGAGTTTATGCCGGACCCAAGGTTAGATGAGAATCGCGCTCGCATTATTGCATTAGATTACGACATGCCGCTTACCAGTCATGGATATCGTAAAACGCAACAAGTACGCCAAGCTTTGTTGATGTATTGGGTGCAGCGTATGGGCCTGAATCAATATCATAACAATCCACAAGCACAGCAGATTATTTTGACGCCCGAATGTGATCAGGCGTTGAAAGAGTATTTACCCAGCTAATTACAAGAGTTGTTCTTGTCTAGCTGAATGACTTTGAAATGAGGGTTATCCGTTATAGCGCGCATCTTATGAATGGTCATTAGCTCTATGTTAATAATCTGGTTGTTTATTAATGCCAAATCCAAAACCTCTTTTCTAACATCGCCATCTTTTACCACTTTTACATTATGTGCCTTGCCAATCACCACATCACCATTGTTAAGCGTTAACTCAACTTCATAGCGGTGCATACAAGCGATTTCAAAATAATCATATTGTGCGCAAGAGATGATATGTGTCATAAGGCTCTCATTCTTTTCATCAAAGTGTTACTTGCTTTGTTGTAAAGCAATGCCTTTAATTTGAGCGTAAAGGGTTTGCCACATTTCAATATTTAAGCGTTCAAATGAATACTGGGAAATTTCACTTAATAAATACTGATCGGCAATTTTTAATTGTATGAGATATTGGCCATTTGGGGTTTCCTCAATGCGCGACACCTTGCCTTGTAGAATATTCATAATACTACTGTCTTGTGCAGCGCTTAAAGCAAGGCTGACATCGCTGGCTGCAATGCATAATCGCAATGGTTTATCTGTTGGCATGTAATCAGTGATGGGTAAACGCATAACCTGCTCACCAATATGACAATGCATTAACCCATTTTCATTGGTTTGCAGCGAATCACTGATTAAGATGCTGCTTTTACCTAGACCATAAAAAGGGTGAAGGTCATCTTGTAATACATCAATTAACGCACGAGGTTGATTAACCACAGTGGTGCTGTGTTGTTTTTCGAGCATGATGATATGGTCAGCCAAGCTCAATACTTCATTAATATCATGAGTGACGTATAAAACCGGTAATTGCCATTCGTGATTTAAGCGTTTGATATAACGCATAATATCGTGTTTCCCCTGCCAATCTAATGAGGCAAGCGGCTCGTCTAAAATCAATAAAGTGGGTTTGCTTAATATCGCCCGAGCCAGTGCAACTCTTTGAGCTTGACCGCCACTGAGCTCGTGCACGTGATGAGCAAGTAAATCACCTAGCTCTAAAGCAGTAATGCAATGTTGCCAATCTGTTCGCTCAGCCGGTGAGCGATCAAACGCAAACCGTAAATTTTGCTCAACATTTAAGTGATTAAATAATTGGTGATCTTGAAAAACCATGGCCACGTGACGCTGTGAACAAGGGGTGCTAAATTTATTTTTACTATTAAGCCAGTGCTCAATGTGTTGGCCATCTTGCCATGTGATGGTGCCTTGAGGGTTTTCTAAACCGCAAATGCTGCGTAATAAGTGTGTTTTACCAATGCCGCTTTTACCAAAGATGACATGGGTGCTCGGTTGTTGCCAATTAATACTTAAATTGGCCGTTAACACGAACTCACCTTTTTGCAGTTTAATGTTTAAATCTAAATTCATAGCATGCCAGCCTTATTTGCATTTTTACGACTAGCATAAATGACAGTAAGCATAACAAATGAAATACTTAATAGGATCGCCGACATAATGTGAGCGTCGTTATATTGCAGTGCTTCAACGTGTTCGAAAATTTTAATTGAGATCACTTGGGTTTCACCAGGAATATTACCGCCAATCATAAGTACCACCCCAAATTCACCAAGGGTATGGGCAAAACCTAATGTGGCTGCGCTGATATATGCGGACTTGGCCAGTGGAAAAATAATGGTACGCCAAGCATCTTTAAATGAAGCGTTTAAGGTGTAGGCCACTTCTAATGGTTTTTTTCCAATCAAGCTAAAGCCGTTCTGTAATGGTTGAACCACAAATGGCAAGCTGTAAATGATTGAGCCAATCAATAGTCCTGTAAAACTAAACGCGAGTGTTCTCTCATCCCATAATTGTGCAATCCAACCACCAGGACCTTGAGGTCCTAATGCAATTAATAGATAAAACCCCAAAACGGTAGGAGGTAAAACTAATGGAAGTGCAATTAATGCTTCAACTAAGAATTTACCTTTAAATTGACTGTGTGCTAAAAACCAAGCAATGGGAGTTGCGATAACGATTAAAATAGCGGTGCTAAAAAAAGCCAGTTTCAGTGTAAGCAGTAAAGCATCCATACAATGTCCAATTAATTGGGTAAATAGTAGCCGTGATTTTCAATGATGCTACGAGCAGCTTGGCTATTCAAAAAATTCATAAAATCAAAGCTGGCAGGTTTATTATTCAAGCGTAAAGCCATTTGATTGATATCGTTATAACAACCTTCATCCACATACCGAATACGGGTGGGATCTTTTTTTAGCACTTGAGAGAGTGCCACAAATCCGCCGTCGACACTTTGGCTGTCAATGAATTGAAGTGCTTGTGCAACATTTTGACCAATAACCAATTTTGTTTGCCATTTCTGCTGGTTTAAACAGGTTAATGTTTGCATGGCGGCTAACCCGTATGGGGCCAATATTGAATTCGCAATGCTTAGGCGTTTGTAGCGTTCATCGTTTAAAATATCATTGATTGTTTGTGTTTGGTTTACATCAATATTGCTATAAAACACTAACCTTCCCTTAGCATAAACACTTAAAGCAGCTAAATCTAAATTGCGTGATTCGTGAATGTGTTGCCAAAGTAACTGTGGGTGTGCGGTATTCGCGGCCAGTAAAATATCAAACGGTGCGTGTTGGGATATTTGTTGTACAAGTTGACCCGTGCTAGCACTTATAATCGTTATGGTATGGGGTGAACTTTTCTCAAAGCTCTGCTTAAGGGCTTCTAATGTTTGTTTAAAGTTTGCCGCAACGGCAATGTTTAAATTTTCTGCATGGCTTAAAGTAGAGCAGAGCATTAACAGCATGCCCATTAGCAAAGTTGAAAAATTTTTATTTTTCATCGCCCTGCCACTTGTTTAATGCGTGCTTGTCTTTCGCTTGTGCGGCCACCCAAGTATCGCCGTTTGCGGTGGTTTCTTTTTTCCAAAAGGGCGCACGGTTTTTAAGAAAATCCATAATAAAGTGGCAAGCTTCAAAAGCAGCTTCACGGTGAGCACTGCTTACCGCCACAAATACAATTTGATCACTAATGTGTAATTGCCCTACACGGTGAATTAATCGTACTCGTGATAGGGGCCAACGGTCACATGCTTGATCGACAATTTCCTTTAGGGATTTTTCAGTCATGGCTGGGTAGTGTTCTAAAAATAAGCCTTTGACATCTTGTCCTTGGTTAAGGTCTCGAACTAAGCCACTAAAAAAAACAATGGCCCCATCTTGTGTATTGTCTTGGCGCATGCATGCGTATTCGTGTGCCACGTCAAAATCTTGGGTTTGTACATTTATGCTGATGATCGCCGACATATTAACCACCTGTGACCGGTGGAAAAAATGCCACCTCATCGCCGTCGCTCACCATGTGTTGGTCGTTGACCATGGTTTGATTAACGGCGCATAAAATGGTGTCGAGATTTAAATAGTTTTGCCATTTTGCGTTGTGTTGCAATAACGCATGTTTGACCATCGCGACTGTGCAAGGGGTATCAAGTTGTAAATTGAGGTCTTGGCAGTTAAGTTGCTCACGTAATTGTGCAAAAAATAATACACGGATCATGCTTGATGGCCTTTTGCGTTTGCCACAAAGTGCCCTGACTTACCCCCTTGTTTTTCTAGTACGCGAACCCCGGTAATACACATGGCTTTATCGACGGCTTTGCACATATCAAATAAGGTAAGTGCGGCAACCGATGCTGCGGTTAATGCTTCCATTTCAACACCGGTTTGTCCTGCAAGTTTACACAGGGTTTCTATGCGCACACGATTATGTTGCGGTTGCACATCAAAGCGGACTTCTACTTTGCTTAACATTAAAGGGTGACAAAGAGGGATCAATTGGCTGGTTTGTTTTGCTGCCTGAATGCCGGCAATACGAGCCACCGCGAAAACGTCCCCTTTGTGGTGCTCCCCTTTTACAATCATCTCTAGGGTGCTAGGTGTCATTTCAATGAAGGCTTCAGCGCGAGCGATACGGGCAGTGACCGTTTTTTCGCTCACATCGACCATATTGGCTTCGCCATTTTGATTAATATGGGTGAAGGACATTTTAGCCTCGGCTATCGCATTGTTCGTTATTGGTATTTTTAAGCTGTAAAACAAAGTTACAGGGTTTATGAGTACTGTTTAACTGCGATTCTATAATTTCATCCCATGCGGTGGCACAAGCATTACCAGAGCCAGGCATACAGAAAACAATGGTGCCATTAGCAAGGCCAGCCACGGCTCGACTTTGAATGGTACTGGTGCCAATTTGGCTGTGGCTGATGTGGCGAAATAACTCACCAAAACCATCCACGGTTTTATCAAATAAAGGCAGAACCGCCTCTGGAGTGCTGTCACGGCCGGTAAATCCGGTACCACCTGTGATTAAAACCCCTTGAATGGTGTCACTGGCAATCCATTGGGAGAGGGTTGCGCGAATTTTGTAAATGTCATCAACCACAATGGCTTTGTCTGCCAGTATGTGACCGGCTTGCTGTAAGCGTTCGACAAGCAATTGGCCGCTGGTATCGGTGGCTTCTGTGCGGCTGTCTGAGACCGTTAAAACGGCAAGCTGTAAGGATATGAACTGTGAGTTAAACGTTTTGGCCATGGTCAATGTTGCTTATGTGTAATTAGATTCCATCATACCTGATGCGATAGAACCTCAACAGACCTGAGGTGTTTTTAGCAAAAGGAGACTGGCCTATTTGGCACTGTTCCCCATGTCTCAAATGGGGCACATTGTGTCGCAAAATAATAATGAACGGATTGAGCCTGTGAAATTTCTAACGTATTTGTTTCTGCTATTACTGGGTGTATTGCTGATTATGGGCATAAAAACTTTGACCTTTAATAGCCCAAGCGTGAGCTTAACGCCAGCCATTGATAACAGTGATATTGATGTGGATGCTGTGGCAAAGCGTTTATCTCAGGGTATTCAGTTTGCAACCATTAGCCACATGGATGAGCGTCAGGTAGAGCGTGATGCTTTTACGAAATTCCATCACTTTTTAAAGACAAACTACCCTAAATTACATGCCAACCTATCACTTGAAATGGTGAGTGAGTTGTCACTATTGTATCGCTGGCAAGGCTCTGACCCATCACTTAAACCCATCTTATTAATGAGTCACCAAGATGTGGTACCTGTGGATGCTGAAACCCGTGATCGATGGGTACACGAGCCCTTTAGTGGCACCATTGATGACGGCATTATTTGGGGGCGCGGAGCGGTGGATATTAAATCGGGCGTACTGGGTTCAATGGAGGCCATCGAAGATCTGTTAGCAAAAGGGTATCAGCCTAAGCGCGATATTTATTTAGCCTATGGTCATGACGAAGAAATTGGCGGCGATAACGGCGCGGCGAAAATCAGTGCCTTATTGAAAGCGCGGGGCTTGGATTTTCAATTCATCTTGGATGAAGGTGGCTCAATTGTGGGTGATGGCATTATTCCGGGCATGCAAACCCCTGTCGCTTTGGTGGGCATCGCCGAAAAAGGTTATGTGAGCCTAGAGCTTAAAGCCACAGCTGTGGGTGGGCATAGCTCAATGCCACCAAAACACACAGCCTTAGGCGTGATTGCCCAAGCCATTGTTGATATTGAGGCTCATCCGTTTCCAGCTAACATGGCCTACAGTCGCCAATTATTTAATACCATTGGTCCGGCCATGGGTGGGGTTGAGAAAGCCATTTTTGCCAATATGTGGTTAACCGAACCCTTGGTTGAACATATATTGTCCGGCTCTAAAACCACGAACGCGGCGGTACGTACCACCACCGCCGTTACGATGGCAAAAGGTTCAAGCAAAGATAATGTACTGCCAAGTGAAGCCAGTGCAGTGGTGAATTTTCGCATCATGCCAGGAGAAAGCGGTGAAAGCGTCAAGGCCTACATTGAAAATGTGATCGATAATTCGGACATAGAAGTATCGATTTTAGGGGGCTTTGCCGGTGAGCCGTCATCTGTGTCAAAAAGTGATAATGAAAGTTTTGCCATGTTAAAAGATGCCATTTACCGTGTCACACAGGATGAGAGTTTAATCGTGGCACCTTACTTGGTGACAGGTGGTACAGATGCAAAACACTACACAGGTTTAAGTGACAGCATTTATCGATTTGCCTTTAACCGCTTTACACCTGAAACACTGGAGCGTATGCATGGCATTAATGAGCAAATAAAAGTTGATGATTATGTGGATGTGGTGAAATTTTTTCGAGAACTGATTTTGGGGGCGAACCTTTAATTCACATATTATATTTTTGATAAGCGGCTTCATGGGCTCCCACCTTTGTGGGAGTGAGGATGTCGCTAAGAGTTATTATTAACCTTTTAAAAAATCCCAACAAAATCGTTTTACCCACCAAAGCGGGTATCCAATGGGCCGATCACGGCGTTCAATATACTCACATCTCAAGCTGTTCTGTTTAACAATGTTGTTAAACTTGCCACTATTTGCAAAATGCTTCAGGGTTCATCAATTAATGTTAGAAACGGATGATTAAATGATTCGAGATTATTCTGCATCTGATTTTTCGGCCATAGCGGCTATTTACAATGCCTCTAAATTAGATGAGCTTAGGTTCGAGGCAAAGACATTTACGTTATTGCCATTGGAGCAAGATGACAAAAGGCGATCTGCGTTATTAGCGGCGAAGATCTTTGTTTATGAGAAGCAAGGGATCATAAAAGGGTACAGTGCCATTAGTGAAAACACACTGCAGTCTTTATATGTTGCCCCCAGTGCAAGGGGGCAAGGCATTGGCCGCTTATTGTTAAATCATGCATTAATGCATGTAAAAGGGGACATCACATTACAAGTGGTTGAATCGAACACGCCATCAAAACAGTTGTATTTTTCTTGTGGTTTTGTGGATGTTGCTACTTATGATGTGGATTACAATGGCCTGATGGTCAGCGTAAATAAGATGCTAAAGCATAATTAATGTCTTAGATTTTTGCCTTATTGGCCATTTACTTGTACATTCAATAAACAGTCTATGGATAGATGAGAATAAAAATGATTGCATTGATTGAGCAACACGTAAAACAAGGACGATACGAACAGGCATTAACCTTGTTGCCCATGTTAGAAAAGACCTTTTTTAATCATGCTGAAATGATGTGGATTATCAAATCCTTGCAGCAAGATTTAGAGCGAAGAAATACACACACTCTAACCACAGTGCAGCAACTCAAACACCTCTTAATAGGCTAGAGTCTGATTGCGCCATTGCTGAGCCTGAACTATTTTGGTATCAGGCTATCCAACTTGAATCAGACAAACTTGGATATAGCATGAAACCTTTAATCGCCACCTCGTTAATCTTATTTTCCTCCCTTAGCGTTGCACAAACGCTCAACATTGCTCAATTTAGCCAAGAAAATCTTGATAGCTGGGAAACAAAATCATTTGTAGGTGAAACCCAGTATTCAATAACCCAACTAGATGATCAAACGGTCTTGCATGCACAAACCGATCAATCCGCCTCTGGTTTAGCCAAAGAAATAAAAGTAGATTTGAAAAAAACACCATTTTTAAACTGGACATGGCGCATTGAAAACCGTTTACCCAAAATGGATGAAACCAGCAAAGCAGGTGATGATTACGCTGCGCGTTTATATATTGTAAAAAGCGGTGGTTTTTTCATATGGCAAACCAAGGCGCTTAATTATGTTTGGTCAAGTAACCAAGCAACAGGCAGTATTTGGGACAACGCCTATGCAGGCAGTAATGCGCGGATGTTAGCGCTGCGCTCGCCACAAGATCCGCTGAGTACTTGGGTAACAGAAAAACGTAACGTTTATGCAGATATGATTGCATTATATGGCGATAAAGGATCTGACAAAGCCAATGAAGAGGCCTATCGTTATATTGATGCCGTTGCCATCATGAGTGATACCGATGATAGCAAAGCCAAAGCCAGTGCATATTACGGGAACATTTATTTCACAGCGCAATAATAAAAGGGCCTTGATAATGAAAACAGACTTAACAGCCAAAGACATTATGACCAAACAGGTGCTGATGGCTTATGAAGGTTGGTCAATCAAACGACTAACTGAGTTCTTTATGAAAAATTCAATTAGCGGGGCCCCAGTTATTGCCAGTGACCACAGTTTAGTGGGAGTGGTCACTATGAGTGATATTTTAGCGTTTGAAAGTAAAAGCCTTGAAGAAAAAGGTGAATTACTAGAAGAAGTTTACTCTGAATTTGTAGGGCAGCATTATGATGCTCAAACTATGCGCGCCATGATGGGTAAGGCCGATGAAAACTGTACCGTTAACCAAATTATGAGCGACTCGGTTATTCAAATTGACAGCAATGCCAACTTACAAGAAGTCGCTTATGTGATGTTGCAGCATGGCATTCGCCGTATTTTTGTCAGCGAACATGGCATTATTAAAGGTGTGATCAGTACGCATAATATTTTAACCACGATGGCTAAATAATGGTTAAACCTTACCATTTAAATTGAGTAAGGCTTGAATGAATTTTCTGTGTGCTCGCTGCCATTTTTTCATCCAACAGATGCAGTTCATTTAATACTATTTTTTGTTGTTGCGTATGATGGATCAACTGCTCAAATCTTTTAGTTAACTGATCAAGTTGAAAGTCGTCAGCGGTTTGACTGGGTTGCGAAATTTTGACGATGGCTTCAAGTTGCTCAAATATGTCACTGACATTTTTTGCCAAATTTTCACTATTATGAACAAGTTGATTTGCTTCATTCATGGCTTTAACCGAGTTTTGTGAGTCCTTGTGTAGCTGGTCAATGACCGCTTTTATCTCGGTGGTGCTTTGATGGGTTCGATTGGCAAGAGTGCGTACTTCATCGGCCACGACAGCAAACCCACGTCCTTGTTCTCCTGCTCGTGCCGCTTCAATGGCAGCGTTAAGTGCTAATAAATTGGTTTGGTCAGCAATACTGGCAATGGTATCTAACGCGCTCACAATGTTCTGGCTGCTGTTAGCTAGATTATTTACCTGCTCACTGGCGTTGCTAAGTACATCACTTAATTGATGGACTTGAACTTGGTTATCATCAAGCATTTTATGGCTTTTCTGACTTAGGCTTTGAAAGTCAGCGGCAGGGGATGTTGCTTTGTTTTCAATTGCCGGATCCTGTTGAGCAAGATTATTTTGTTTTTTGTGTGCTAATTCGTGACGTGTAAGCTCTTGCAGAAGCTCAGTTTGTTGACGGCTTATGGTTTGATGTACTTGCTGGCCTTGACTCACTTGTTGCGTGAAATTATCTCGATATATTTTTAAATCATCACTGTCACTTTTCGCAGCGGTAATGGGGGTCTTAATCGACTGGATAATTTCATTAATGTGCATTGCACTTAAAATAGGGCTTTCATCTTGTGCATCTGTTTGGGTTTGGTTGAGCGAAGATAAATATTGTTTAGCCTTATGAAAATCTAATTGTGATAATGTGGACTTTATTTGATCACTGTTTTTATGGTTGGTGTTCAACTGATTTTGCTGCGCACTGAAGAAGCGAGTCAATAAAAAACCAATGAATAAGCAAATAAGCAATCCAATAAATATCGCTGTCAAGCTGAGGGATAAAATATGGCTATTGTTAACACTGGCTGTTGAGTCCTTGTCTAAAGCAAGACTTGCCGAGTGTTTAATAAGCTGATTTTGATCAAGTAATAATTCACTAAACAGTAACCAATTCAGGCCAAATAATTTAATAGGTTGATAGGCCATATAATGATTTTCATCGTTTTTATTTTTGCTTATGTTGAATGCAGTTTGGGGGTTACTGTCAATCCATTGTTTAAATAATGTTTGTTGTTCCATTTGTAATGGTTGGCTGCTTACCCAGTAGGTTTGATTTTCATTGCTCATATAAATATGGGCACGTTCAAAACCTTGAACTTGTAATAATGGTTCGAATGCTTTTGCGGGTAAGCGAAAAATTAAAATAGCCTCAATGGTATTTCGTGATGGATCTTGGCTTACGATCGGTGTGCTCATAAATGCGCTAAGAGCATTATTTGCAGGTACATATTCGCTAAATTCACTGAATAAACTTTGCCCAGGTTTTAATTTTAACGCATGTTTGTAACTGATTGCTAAGGGCGAAGATGCGGCTTTTTCTTGCCAAAGATTATTGGCAAAATCATTGTTTTTCGCCACGCTATAAATAACGTCACCGCTGGTGGCATCTACAATGTATAAATCTTCAAATGCGAATTGTTCAATGTAGTGGCGGTAAATTGGATGATACAAACCATGCACTCGGCTATAGCTGGTATCGACATCGGTTTCATTGAATTGCTGTTTAGGGGTTTGCTCGTTATTGATCACAAAATCATATTGTAAAGCTTGGCCAATTTCATTGAGGTGGGCCCGACTAGGTACTTGCTGCTGATAATATTGAGTAATGGCTTCGCTTGGGTCATCTGTAAAAGGCTCACGCTCAGCAAGATAACTGCGATAGGTGATACGAAAAGCCTGAGATGCCACTTGACTCATGGTGGAGTTAGCAAGGGTGATAAGTTGTTTATTAATTTGAGTGAGGTAATTTTGAATATATTGTTGCTTTTGCGCCATGAGCTGTTCAAGGCGAGCGACAATTAATTCATCAAATTGTTTTGTGTATTGTTTGGCCACTTGTTGTTGATTATCTTCAACCGCGGCAATTTGCTGGTGGTTTTGTTGTTGGTTTAGCGCATGCAAACCGTAATAGATGACAACCGCAGAAAAAAGACACAGCAAAGCCACTGGCCAAAATACGACATGGCGAATTTGCTGTTTACTCAGTGGCATCAATGCATTCATGGCTACTTCCCTATCTATATAAGTTATAGGCCAATTCCATTATTCCTGAAGGGCGAAGTAGATAGAGTGCGACAATTTCATAGGCTGAATGTGAAATAATGTGTATTAGTTACCTTCTTGGCTGGTGCTTGGCAGGATTAAGCTAATAGTTTGATTGTTATGCTCATGGTGTTTCAGGGTTCTATTGGGCATAGTGACGTCAATTGCGTGTCAGCATAAAGAGAATAAGAGGGCATTATGAAGAGGTCAGAATATTTAGGGTGGGGCACTTATGTATTGGATACAGCCTTCCAGCGCGCGCAAATGGCTGCCTGTTATGTGATGGTGAATGAGGGTGAGATTGCCATCATCGAAACCGGCACAAAAGATACGGTCCCGCTGATTTTTGAATTCTTAAGTGAGCACGGCCTAGAGACCAATGCCATTAAATATGTGATGCCAACCCATGTGCATTTAGATCATGCAGGAGGGGCCGGTTTATTAATGCAAGCATTGCCCCATGCTCAATTGGTGGTACACCCGCAAGGGGCGCGTCACATGATTGATCCTAGTAAATTACAAGCTGGTGCCACCGCTGTGTATGGTGAGGCGATGTTTAACCAGACCTACGGGGATTTACTGCCCATTGACCCTTCTCAAATACTCATTATTGAAGATAACCAATCATTAAAATTGGGCAATCGGTCCCTGACGTTTTTAGATACCCCAGGTCATGCTCGACACCATTATTGTATTTATGATGAATTAAGTGCCGGTTTTTTTACCGGTGATACCTTTGGCTTGGCTTATCAAGAGTTAAACAGCCCTAAAGGACCGTTTATATTTCCAACCACTACGCCGGTGCAATTTGACCCTGATGCCCTAAAGGCGTCCATTGAGCGATTATTGAGTTATCAACCTGAGCGGATGTTTTTGACGCACTTTGGCATGGTACTTAAGCCGCAAGAACTAGGAGCGCGCTTGATTAAATTGGTAGATGTCTATGTGGAGATGGCGTTGCGGGTAAAACAAACTATCCCCCGAGAACAGTGGTTAGAAGCTCTGAATAAAGAGCTGCTAGGCTATTTAATGGACGAGCTTGCTCAACATCAAACAGACCTTAAACCAAGTGAGTATTCTCAAGTCATCGCCAGTGATGTGTTGCTTAACGCACAAGGTTTAGAGGTCTGGCTGAGTCGACAATAAGTCTTAGCTCAATGGCAAGTGGTGTTACGTAAAGTCAAATCCGTGGTGTGATGGGTTAAGCTTAAGGCACAAAAAGCCCGTAAAGTGCCGCGCACTTTCATTATAAAAAGACGTCGTACATGAGCCAGTTACCTTCCTTACCTAATTCAACTGCTACTACGCTTGATGTGATTGAAAATATGCCGATTCAAGCATTATTGGATCATTTTGCTGCGCAAGGTATCGAAATCAAACTGCCGATAGATGAATTAGGCATCATTCAAAATATTCGCTATTTAGATATTAATGGTGGTGCCAATGGTAAAGGGGAGGTGATGACTGAAATGGCGGTGGATGAAAATGCTTGGTTTTTTCGTTGCCATTTTCCGGGTGACCCTATCATGCCAGGCTGTTTAGGTATCGAAGGCATGTGGCAAAGTATCGGCGCTATTTTGGCGGCAAAAGGCCATCACGGTAAATTACGTGCTCTAGGGATTGGCGGGGTGAAATTTTTTGGTGAAGTGCGCCCCACTGCAAAAATGGTGACCTTTAAGATCAGCATTGATCGCAGTTTAAAAAACAAACAAATGATCATTGCAGTGGCCTCTGGCAGTGTGGAAGTGGATGGTGAAGAAATTTATCGTGCTGAAAAACTCAAAGTGGGTGTGTTATTTGAAGATTGATCGCTCATCATGCACCACGCTTGCAGCAGCCAGAAAAATTAGAATGTATACAATTTTGTATTTTCACTTTCTCAGGTAAACTGTTGTTTTAAGTTGATTGAGTAAGCCACAATGCCTCCATTATTTTTTATCGCCGTTGCGCTTGTTGTGTTCTTTTTCACATGGCGTCATTTTAAAAACAAACGCGCAGCAGCCGGCAGTATTGAAGAGGGTGAGGCTTTTTTAAAACATAACGCAACGGTTGATGGCGTTCAGACAACGGCTTCTGGTTTGCAGTATCAAGTATTAGAAGCCGGTACCGGTGATGAACACCCAAAAGCAAATAGTACAGTAACCGTTCACTATCACGGCAAACTGCTCGACGGAACCGTATTTGATAGTTCTGTTAACCGTGGCCAGTCTATTAGTTTTCCTTTAAATCAAGTGATTCCGGGCTGGACTGAGGGTCTGCAGTTAATGGTTGTGGGTGAAAAAGCACGTTTGTTCATCCCTAGTCGTTTAGCGTATGGCAATCGAAATGCTGGTTTAATCACACCAGGGTCGACGTTAATTTTTGATGTGGAATTAATCGCGATTTCGTAGTGGTTAAAGTCGTGGTATTGATAAAGCCATGGTCATGGAAATGATCATGGCTTTTTTGTAGATTGAAACATTACTTTAACCAATCGCGGGCGGCTTGGTTGATTGCAATTAATGCTGGGTTGGTAAGACGTCGCTCTGTGGTAATTGCAAAAAATTGCTCTCGGATCTCATCGGTCTTACCCAAAATATTCACGTTAAATTGGCTGGCGACCTCATCCGCAATAGCCGTGGGCACCACAAATACTCCGGCACCTGCTTGTCCGAACGTTTTCATTAATGCACTGTCATCAAATTCCCCGATGATTCTTGGCAAAATATGTTGCCTATCTAACCACTGTAGAAGTTGAGCCTGTACGAGGGATAATTCACTTGGCATTAAAAATGGTGCGCCAGTGAGATTGCTAGGAAAGTCACGGCTTAATGTGTTGGTTAATTTAGGCGCAGCTAAAAATGAAATGCCACACTCACCCAGTGGATGATTGTAGCCTTTTACCCCCAATCGCTGAGGGATAGGCCCATCTGCAATGATGATATCCAGTTTATGCAGGGCGAGCTCTCCTAGCAGGGCCTCTAAGCTGTTTTCTTTGCACACAAAGCGTATTGGCTCACTTAAATTTAAAGCGGGTTCAAGCAAGCGGTAAGCAATGGATTTAGGGATAACGTCTGCAACACCCACTCTTAAAATTTGTGAGCGGTCTTTGGTGGTGTTCTTAATGTTTTCTTCAAGCTCATAGCCTAATGAAAATATGTCATCGGCATAACTTAATGCCATACGGCCTGTTTCAGTGATCTCTAGGTTTCGACCCACTTTTTCAAATAAGGGTTTACCTAATTGCTCTTCTAATAGACGAATTTGCCCGCTGATGGTCTGTGGGGTGATGTGTAGATTTTCACTGGCACGCATGATGCCGCCTTGTTTAGCGACCACCCAAAAATAATGTAAATGCTTGAAATTAATCATAAATTCAACTCTTCGGGAAAAACTTAGTATTTTTACCAATAATTCGAATATATCTTATATTTTTAGCGGCTTAGGATAAAGCTCCCCACTCAAAAAACTCTGGGGTATAGGAGAGCAAGATGAAGATTCAAATAAATACACGACATTTCGCTTTGACTAACGAATTGAAAAAGTATGTGAAACGTCGTCTTAAATTTGCACTGGGCTCACGATTTGAACAAGTAAAACGAGTCGAGGTGACATTATCCGATATTAACGGTCCCAAAGGCGGTGAAGATAAACGCTGCCAAGTGTTGTTAAAAATGAAAGGGCAAAGTGATGTGGTGATTGATGATGTTCAGTCGCATATGTATCCAGCGATTGACCGCGCTGCCAATAGAGCAAGCTTAGCGGTTTCAAAACGAATTTCGCGTATACGCAATAAAGCAAAACGCATTAAACATGCTATTCAAGAATTTAGACAAGATAAGCGTGATCGCTATTTAGCAGAAGATTTTGAACTTGATCATTACTTAATGGGAGGTCAATCATGAGTACACAGTTAACTAATCAGCCTGCCAGTAATGAGGTTGGGTTTCAGACAACTAAAAATAAAGTATTAAAAAATACCTATTTATTGTTGTCGATGACACTCATATTTAGTGGTGCAATGGCCGCTGTGTCAATGGCATTTAACTTACCACACCCAGGCATTATTTTAACGCTACTAGGATTTTTTGGATTACTGTTTGCAGTGACCAAGTTCCAAAATAGCAGCTTAGGCATTGTGTTTGTGTTCGCACTGACGGGTTTTATGGGGCTGACACTGGGACCAGTGCTAAATGCGTATTTAAGCTTGCCAGGTGGTGCCTCAATAGTGATGAACGCTTTGGCAGCCACGGGAGTCATATTTTTAGCATTATCGGCATACGTGGTAACCACTAAAAAAGACTTTAGCTTTATGGGTGGTTTTTTAACTGTCGGCATACTGGTTGGTTTTTTAGCGGGCCTAGGCGCATTCATTTTTGAAATGCAGGCGTTATCACTTGCGGTTTCAGCCATGTTTGTTTTATTGATGTCTGGGCTTATTTTGTACCAGACCAGTGAGATAGTGAATTCAGGTGAAACCAATTATGTAATGGCCACCACTACCTTATTTGTTTCAATTTTTAATTTATTTACAAGTTTATTGCATCTTTTTGGCTTTGCGAGTCAAGACTAGTAATCGCTTGTTAATATTTACAATGATGGAGGGTGCCTATAGAGAAAAACCATTGGCTTGTTAAAAAATCAGTGAATAAACCGAAGCTTTTATTCAAATCAAAAAAAACGCGGCTCAATATTGGCCGCGTTTTTTTATTACAACTTAGAGGAGATTAGCTGGCTTTTGCTAGGCTAGGCTCAAGTTGAATTCGAGTGTCGCCATCGGCAATGTTTTGTAAGTAAGCAATGATATCTTTAGATTCATACATCCACTGGCTTGAGCCATCTAAATGAGTGATTTTCAAGCAAGGCACTTTAAGTTTGCCACCTTGATTCTCTAATTCGTAAGCAAACTCTTCATTACGTTTGGCATCACATAATTTGATTTTCATGTTGTTACGCTTCATTGACCAGCGCACTTTTACACAAAAAGGGCAAGCCGCGTATTGGTAAAGGGCTAGTTGCTGACATTGCTCATCTAGGTCAGCTTGTTTTTCAGCAGTTCTTTTAGTGCCTTTTGGGCGGTAACAAAAGTCAGCCAATAAAATCATTTTGGCTAAAACAAAACGTACTGTCATCCAGAAATATTTCATATCAAACCTTTCAAATCATAAATGAGTAAGTGTCTAAAAGCCGTTTTAAGAACTGCTTTTAGGTTTAAATGGGGCGCTACCATCACCAAAACGTGGCGTTGCTGGTTTTTGGCTTGCAGGTTTTTTGGCTCCAGGCTTTTTGCCATTAGCGACTTTTTTAGTGCTCTTTTTAGCCGTGGTTTTTTTAGCGTCTTTTTTCTTGACTGGTTTCTTACCAACAGGCTTGCCATTGGATTTCATATTCTTAGGGCCTTTGTATTTGCCCTCTAAACCTTTGGCTTTTTTGGGTGTCATTGATATACGCAAATAACGCTCAATCGCACATTTAAGGTTCCATTCCGTATGGTCCACAAACGATACCGCTAAGCCTTGTTCGCCAGCACGACCAGTACGACCAATACGGTGTACATAATCATCGCCGCTGCGTGGCATATCCACGTTTACGACCAAGTCGATTTTCTTAACATCAAGACCTCGAGCCGCAACATCGGTTGCAACTAATACATCAAAGCCACCTTGCTGCATGCGAACCATGACATGGTTACGTTCATCTTGAGTCATATCACCTTGAAGAACACCTGCATTGATATTGTGGTATTCCAAAAAGTGGTAAAGGCTTTCGGCTTTTACTTTGGTGTTGACAAAAACAATGGCTTGGCGAAACGTTTTATTGGCAAGTAGCCAGGTTAATAAACGCTGCTTGTGTTTATCGTCATCGGCTAACATGACTTCCTGAGCAATGTTTTCATGTTCGCCTTTAAAGCTGTCGACCATAATATTCAGTGGGTCATTAAGGACAGTTTGAATCACTTCATACATGCCTTTTTGTTTTAGCGTCGCTGAAAATAACATGGTCTGACGTTCCGCTTGGGTACACTGTGCGGCAATTTTTAGTACGTCTTCAGAAAAGCCCATGTCTAACATGCGGTCCGCTTCATCAAGTACCAATACTTCAACGTCTTCTAATAGATTTTCATTTTTACCCATGTGCTCTAGCAGGCGGCCAGGGGTAGCAATAATAATTTCAGGGTTTTTGCGAAACAAAGCGGCCTGAAACTTAAACTCTTGGCCACCAGTAATGGATGCCACTTGGATCTTACTAAATTTAGCCAAGGCTTCAGTTTGTTTTAATAACTGACGAGCCAGTTCACGAGTTGGTACTAATACCAATGCGCGGGTTTTAGAATTAGGGGCATCTTTAGTAATGAGCTGATTAAGCATAGGTAGCAAGAATGCTGCACTTTTGCCGCTACCGGTTTGTGCACACACCATCAGGTCTTTATGTTGCAAAGCCTCAGGAATAGCCTGTACTTGAACAGGCGTGGGTGTTTTAAAGCTCAAGGCTTCAATGGCTTTTAACAGCGGTGGTTGCAAATCGAACGATGTAAACAAGGGCAAATACCAGTATAAATTTTGCGCGAATTCTACCAGAAATCAGCAAAAGTGGTGAGAATATCTGCCTTTTAACGTTAATTTGTCGTGACTTTTGGGTATTGTCGAACAAGGTTTGTCCAATCCAAAAGCCATTTCCCCACGTACTTGAATGTTAGGTGCCCACTCATGCAACAAGCCGTTCGATATGCAGGTATAGCCAGGCTTTAGAACTCAAGCTTTAATGAGCACAATTTCCCGTTTCTATGATTGATTGTCCCAAAATAAGGAATTCCCATGATTAATGCGTTTGCAGCAAAACAGGCTAAAGGGCCTTTAGAGCCGTTTCAGTATGAAGCGGGAGACCTTGGTGGCCAAGAAGTTGAAATTGAAGTCCATTACTGTGGCGTTTGTCATAGTGATGTCAGTATGTTGGATAACGAATGGGGCTTTAGCCAATATCCTCTAGTGGCTGGCCATGAAGTGGCGGGTATTGTGAGCGCGGTGGGTGAAAATGTGACCCACTTAAAAGCGGGTGATCGTGTTGGTCTTGGCTGGCACAGTGCCTATTGCAATCACTGTGAAAGTTGCATGACTGGTGATCATAATTTGTGTGGTACATCGAGCCCAACCATTATTGGTCGCCACGGTGGTTTTGCTGATAAGGTTCGTGCGCAAAGCACCGCCGTGGTGAAACTACCGGATGAACTGGATATGAGTTATGCCGGCCCCTTGTTTTGTGGTGGTGTGACGGTTTACAACCCTATGGTGCAATACGACCTAAAACCCACTGCTCGTGTCGCGGTGATTGGTATTGGTGGCTTAGGGCACATGGCATTGCAATTTTTAAATGCGTGGGGCTGTGAGGTAACGGCTTTTACATCTAACCCAGATAAAGAAAAAGAAGCCATTGCCCTTGGTGCTCATAAAACATTAAATTCAAAAGACGCCAAGCAGTTGGAAGCGGCTGCTGGTAGCTTTGATATGATCATATCAACTGTAAATGTATCGCTTAATTGGGATGCGTATATGGGCACGTTGCGAGCTAAAGGGCGTTTGCATTTTGTAGGAGCCGTGCTTGAACCACTTCAACTGAGTGTGTTTCCAATGATGCTGGCTCAACGTAGCGTATCAGCCAGCCCAGTGGGCAGCCCTGCGGTGATTGCGCAAATGTTAGAGTTTGCAGTGCGCCATGGCATCAAACCTCAGATCGAATTGTTTGATAAAGAAAACATTAACCAAGCAATTGATCATGTGCGTGAAGGCAAGGCGCGTTATCGTGCAGTGGTGAAATTCAAGTAAGTAATGTATTTGTAATCTTGCAGCATCATGTACTTTATGAGTGCTTTACATATGCTTTTAAGCTCTAACCCTGCCTAGGGTTAGAGTTTGCCTTCATCAAAACATCATATGATTTCCTTGTATCTTTATTGTTCTGTGCTTTATTGCTAATTATTGTTTGTCGTGATTCATTGTAGTTGGTGATTTATTGCAGAGGGCTATTTATGAAATATGAAAATATCGACTTTTTAGCCAGCGTAGGTGTTCGTCACTTACCATTGTCAGTGACTCAATCCTCAATTATTGAAGAGTTAGTTGAGCAGCATGGCTCGCCACTTTTATTGTTAGATTGCCAAGTGGTTCGTGAACAATATCAGTTACTAAAACACGCCTTACCAAATGTGACATTACACTTTGCTTTAAAACCATTGCCACACGATGTGGTAGTCAAAACATTATTACAAGAAGGAGCCAGTTTTGATCTTGCCAGTAATGGCGAGGTCGATATGGTTAAACGCCAAGGTGTTCATCCCAAAAACACAATTCATACCCATCCAATTAAACGAGATTCAGATATTCAACATGCCATGGCATATGGCTGCACGCGCTTTGTGATTGATGGTTTGAATGAGCTTGAAAAGTTTTTGCCTTATAAAGACAAGGTAGAATTGTTGTTACGATTAAGTTTTCCCAATGCTGACGCCTTTGCGGACTTATCAAAAAAGTTTGGCTGTAATGTCGATAGTGCCATGGATATTTTACGTAAAGCCCAAGAGTTGGGGGTCATTATTAATGGATTGTCATTTCATGTGGGTTCACAAACTCAAGATGCCAAGCGTTATGTATTTGCTATAGAGCGTTGTATCGAATTGATTAAAAAAGTAAAGGTTGAAAACCTACCTCGTATATCGAACCTTGATATCGGTGGGGGCTTTCCCATTGCATATGATAATGACGAGTTTAATATTATTGAATTTTGCGCCCCGATACGTAAGGCCCTCGCAAACGTTGATAAAACAATAAAATTAATAGCTGAGCCTGGGCGATTTATAGTTGGCCCTGCGGTTATGAGTGTTGCATCTGTCATGGGGCAAGCTATGCGAAGTGGTAAACCTTGGTATTATTTAGATGACGGTGTGTACGGTTCATTCAGCGGTATTTTATTTGACCATGGTGATTACCCAATTGACGCGTTACATAATCAAGGGCCAAAAGTGGCTTCGGTTTTAGCCGGGCCAACCTGTGACAGTATTGATGTAATTGATGAAAATATCATGCTACCAAAACTTAAAGATGGTGATTTGATTATTACCAGAATGATGGGCGCTTATACTAGCGCCACAGCGACGGAATTTAATTTTTTCAAAAAAGCAAATATAGTCGCTTTAAATGAATAAGTGATTTAAAAAACTTAAAGGGTAACTAGGTAGGCAACACCTAATAACATCGAAAAAATCAATTCAAACATCATGCTATTTGATTCTGCTTCGCGATCATCGCGTACAACCTGTTGGGCGTGGTAATCCGGTGACTGCATATGCACTTTAATGTTTTCTGGTAGGGATTCTATATCCTTAAAACGAATTGCCGTACCTTGGTAAGAAATAGCATGATAACTGTCTTTGTCATCTTCAAAGATTAATCCGGATTCTCTTGGTTCTATACGTCTATTCACTTCAATAATGGCATCAGCCCCTGCATTCAACGCCTTTATTTTTAAATGTGAAATAACCGTTTGATCACTAGCGCCTTGATCACCTGTTGCCGTGACAAGACCGAGCTGATCAAACTCAGCAGGTATGGGCGTGCCTGGGTAAAAAACATAAACATCTTTGACTCTGGCATCCTGATATTTGACACCATTGAAGTGGCTGTTGGGATGGTAACCTGTGGTGCTTGCGCAAGCGGTTAAAAAAAGTATAGCGATGAGGGCTGCAATCCTGTGCATGACATGTCCTATGTTTTTATGTTGTTAATATCTGATATAGATACTGTTGAATAGTTCCTTAACTGGGTAAGTGATCACAGCACAAACAAAAAAGGCGCTCAGTGAGCGCCTTTTTTGTTTAACTTATATGATTAATTAAGTGGATCATAGTGAGCGGTGTTCGTACTGCTTTCTGCTCGCTCCCACATTTGCAGATAGGCTTCGGCTGAATTCATCACCGACTCATAAATGCGTTGCGGGGCTTGTTCACGAATGTCTTGTAAGTGGTCAGCCACTAAACCGTAATGGGCAATGCCATCTTGGTTTAAATCAAATACTCGATTGCCGGAGACTTGTTTATCAAATACCAAACCAAATTCGGAAGTGTATGGGTATTTAAGTGGATCGGTATCGGTATCATAACGTGGTCCCGCTTGACCGCCTAAACCGCTCATATCAGTGGCAAAACCCACACCGTTTAGATACGGGGTTTGTTCAACGATATCAAGGTAGCGGCTAATGCTGCCTACGACAGAGTTAGCATCAGAATTATATGGGGTGCTGAAACCACCGGCTTCAATTAAGCGGCGAGTATTATCATGCACCACGCCGTTTTTACCATCACGCATCCAGCTATGGGAGGTAATCACACCTGAATAGTTACGGGCTTCAACAATATCCATTACGGCAGTAGCAGTATCGTTACTCATGTGATCCAACTCAATTAGCATGTTTTTATCAATCATACGATTCACTAAATACACACCTAAATCAGAAATACCATGATGGTTGCAGTGCTCGATACTTTCATCGTATACCGGATTCAGACCAATACCATTTAGGATCTCTTTAAGTACGGGTACTTGCCCAATAAGAGGGAAGCCAGAAGTGAAGTTTTTCCCCTGGGTGTGATCATCACATTCTTTTGTTTCAAAGAAACGGCCACCTGATAAAAACTGACCAAGGTTCATAATGCCATCTTCAACAGCCGAACCGCCTAACTTATTGTCGAATTTATGAGTTGGAAAAATGGTGCGCACACCTAAATCGTAAAGCTCATTTAATTGCGTTTCGATGGTGTGAATTGTACACGTATCTTTTAATCCACAGTTAAAGGTTTCACTGGCCTCAACCCCCATTAGTACAGCAAGTTGACCGTTGGCTATGACTTGACGTGCTTGCTCAGGGCTTGACACTAATTGGAAAAAGCCTTTACCTGGGCCACCTTGTTGGGCATCTATATACGCCTGCATTTCATGTAAACGTCGAACCTGTAAACGGATGCTGTCCATGGTGTTACAGCTATTTGGGTTGACCCAACTGGCTGGATTAATGGTTTTTTGCACATTACATAACACTTCGTTTTCAACTAAGTCTGTGACCATTAAACGCATACCTGAAAGATAAGCACGTTCAATCCACTTGTAATAATAACCTGAGTGACTCATTTGTTTGTGGTTGGGCCACCAAGGAAATTCAGGCCAGCCACGGGTGTCGTAACGCATGTTAGGATCTTCGAAGGTATAAATATTACCAATTAAATCCAACGAGCCATTGGGGCCGTGAATATCTTTACTGTCTTTAAGGGCTTCTTCAACTCCCCAGCGATGGAACGGCTTACCGGCCATCATCTTACCACCCATAAATTCATAGGAAGTAATGTGAGTATGGGGATCAACAAAACCGCGAATAGGCTCGTTCACATTGCCTTTTAATACGTTCACATCCCCTTGAACATTTGTGGTGACTTCTGGGAAATCAGTACAATTGTTTTGAGCAACTAATTTAAATGTATTTTCACTATTGAAATTAAATGGGTTTAACAAATCGAAAAAATACATGGTGCCTTTGTCAGTACGGGCACGTACTTTCATGTTCAGCGCCGTGCCATGTAAGCTATAACGATCATTGCCTTCTTTACTAATGGTCCACTCTGCAAATTCACCTGCGTAACGACCTGCACTGATTTCAGCCGGTAAGTGACTGGCAAAGTAGCGTCCATCTACATCTGTCATTAAGTACTTACCAAATGAGGTGGGTTTCATAAAAAAGCGAGTAGCATTGTCTTTTGCAGTGTTAACAAAGTGATAACCCAAGCCGTCGTCAATTAAACCACCTTTGGTGTACTTGGTTAGATAATTGCCAGTACTGGGTGATTGGATTGAAAAGCATTGTTGAGCCATTGCATTCACATCCCCAGTAAAGCCTTGGGCTTGAGGTTGTGGGGCGGGTTCAGAAGCTGGTGACTTCGACATGGCGAGTGTTGTACTGCATATAAGGCTTGCACAGAGCCCGAATGCACTGATCGTGACTTTATTCATGGCGTTCTCTTTTTATGGTTGGAATGAGCGAGAAGATTCTTCGCGATCTTTTTCGCACTGCATTTAGTAAAGAGAATGAATGAACTTTCACCCATGTGAAATTTGGCCACTGTAGTAGTAAATTAAGACACGAAAATAATAAGTGGCGTGCAATGATAGGAAAAAAAGAATAACTGCGCCAAAGTACTTGCCTTTGGCGCGATTAAATCAAGTATGGATACTTGAAAACAGAAAATGGGTATTAACGTTTTTTAGCGGTCCAAGCCCAAGTCATTTCGGCGTTAATAGGCTCAACGTTTGCTTCATCCGTAATGGTAACTGAAACCACAACTTCGCCTTTTTCTTCGGTTTGGATTTTCTTAATTTGCTCATCAGTTAGCGTGGCTACCGCACGCATATCACCGGTTGAGCGTTTAACATAATCGATGTTCATTTTTTTAATAAGAGGCAATTTGCTGTCAGGGACATTCATGCCAAAGACAAAACCGGTGGCGGTTTCGGCTAAAAGTGCCATGGCCGCGGCGTGAATACCACCGATGTGATTTTGTACTTTCTTTTTGTTTTTAATGCTAACGATGCATTCATTTTGGCTCAGTTTTTCAAAGCGCACACTTGAATGACCTGCGTATTTAATCACACTACCAAAGGCTTTACTCATGGCAAAGCTGCGCATGAATTCTGGCAGACTTTGTAATTTAGCTGCGGTTTGACTTAAACGGTTCGCTTGGCTCATGAGTTGGATCTCTATGTTTTATTGTACAGTTAGAATGCAGTGAGGGCGCTATTCTACCTGCAGTTTGAGCAATCACAAAATGTCTATAAAAGTGGTGGAAAGTCGGTTATTTCGGCGTACAAGTGTTTACTGTTGGGCTTGGTGATGCTGCAAAAAATACAGCGGAATTATTGGGTGTTTTTTGCCATGGCAAGAATACCTTGGCCTTTTCGGTTATAACGGGTGTACAACTGTAAAATACTTTGTGGCATCTTATCTTCGCCAATGAGCTGATAACCAGCTTGCTGATAAAAATGATCAAGATGCAAATAGGGAAAACAATAAATAGGCTGAGTAATGTGCTGATCTAAATAGGCCAATAATTGTGAGCCGAGCTTTTTACCTTGTTGAGTTTGCTCAACATATAAACTGCGTAACCAATAATACCCCTCATATGGCACTAGCCTGACGGCCGCTATAATTTGCGAGTCGTGTTCAATAACAAATACCCGTTCATCTCCACTGGCGCTGCCTTTATGTTTTTGACGGCGATAGAACTGATTAACTGCTCGGAAGTTTTCCCCTTGCCATTCTTTCAAGATAATTGTGTTTAACGCGAGCGAGGTAGGGTCAGAACGCATGACCAACTTATTCCTTTGAAAATAAGTTGGTCATTGTAAGGAAAAAAGTCGGGTAGAGGTATTAAAAATCCATTTCAATATATTGTGGTTCTTCACGTTTCACCTCTTGAATACCACGTAAATCTTTAATCATTTGTTTGATTTCTTTGTTTTGATCAAACAAAACTTTGTACTGGCCACTGTAGTCTTCTTGCCAGACACGGCTGCCTTGAATCATTCTGGATAAACTGATTAACCCGTTACGTGTTACCGCCAATTGTTTATCAATGGCCTTACTTTGAGTATCTAGAATTTTAAGGGCCTGACTAAGCTCCCCTTGAGCACTGCTTAGGTCTAACGTTTCCACGTTAGCGACTAACGCTTTATGTTCTTTGGTGAGGGTTTTAATATTTTCGACAATGACTTTTTGTTGTTCTGTGACTTGAGTAACCTGGGTCAGTGTATTTTTGAATAACTCCTCTACATTGCTTAAACGGGAGTTGGTAATCAGCAGACCGGTGATTAAGGTGCTGACGATGCCAAGGGCAAGACTGATTTTTATGACAAGGGCAAACGTCGGGCTCTTATAAAAAGGTATACCAGCAGGTACCTCAGACTCATCACCTGAATTAGGGTCTTGATCAATTAAACGTTCTTTTTTATCCGCCATGGAGCGATCCCTGTCCTAGACACTATTTCAAGTATAGACGAGATTTTCAGCTACGCAGGTATGGGCGTGAGCGTGTATTCAGTGGGCGTTTAAGAGAGCAAACCAGAGATATCATCATCTATATCGATGGCCTCGGCCATGTCCATATCTGGTGAAAGACCCACACGGTCAAATGCCTGAATAGTGCTCCAATCAAGTTTGGCGTATGGGTGCTCACTATTGGCATGGGTTTGTAAGACGGCCACGGTCACTAAATCTGCGTAATCCACTTTTGAAATTTCGCGGTCGAATTTCAAATACTGTCCCGGCACATTTAATAACTCTTTAGGGAAACGCCAGGCTTTTAGAATATGACTGCCAATTAACGGGTGTAATTTCTCTATAAGTTTATCTAACGCAAAGCCATCGTTTAACAGCGCATTGTTGTCTTCGGCATAGGTGAGAATCGGTAGCGCGCCGATTTTATGGATTAATCCGGCTAACATGGCTTGATCAGGGTGAAGCTTGGTGTAATGGCTCGCCAGCACATGACAAATAGATGCCACCTCTGAGCTTTGTTGCCAAATACTGCGCATGCGTCGATCAACCACATCACTGGTGGCTTGGAAGAGCTGTTCCATCGCTAAACCCATGGCCAAATTGGATGTGAAGTTGATGCCTAACCGATTCACCGCGGTCACTAAATCGGTGACCTCAGAGGGGGTACGAACAAGGGGGCTGTTTGCCACCTTAATGACTCTGGCTGCAAGAGCGGCATCTTGGCTGATGATCTGGGCTAATTGAGGAATGCTGGATTCAATGTCTTCTGCGACATCCCGTACTCGTAAGCACACCTCAGGCAAGCTGGGTAAGACGAGTGTGTCTTGTTTGATTTGATCAATCAGTTCAGTAGCAATGGTTTCTAATATGCTGGCCATGGGCTGTCCTTGTTTGGGATGGCTGGCCAGCTATTTAGGAAACCCTTATTCTGGCTGCTCAATCACGACATCATAAGGTAAGGATAGCAGCTCCTTGGCAATTGCTTGGTTTGGGCCAGCAAAAATAGCACCCTCAGCTAAATGAGGTAATGCTTTGTCCTCAAGCACCACCAGTGCTTGTTGTTGAGCGTTTACACGCACACTTTCAATCACAGTGCCAACCGAGTTAGTTTGCCCAGATACAAATACATCATCACCGCTATTGATGGCCACTTGGGCATCAAATCCAATGCGGTACATGTGACGTTTTAGTTTGCCAAGGTATTGCATACGGGCAACGATTTCTTGTCCGGTATAACAGCCTTTATTAAAACTAATGCCACCATTTTGAGTGAGGTTAATCATTTGCGGGATTAATGCCTCTTGAGTGCCTGCGCTCACATGGCCAATACCATGGCGAATACGGTTCTCATTCCATAGGGTGTTTGTAGATAGTGTGCACTTACTTAAAAGGGCGGTGAGAGTGGCCTTAGCCTGCTCGGGTGCGAGCCATAACTGAAAACCAGCACCATGGGGTAATTTAACCAAGGTATGGCCATGTTCATTGACTTGAGCAAACTCTTCGCTGGGCACTTGAGAAAATACGCTGGCCAGCGCTTCATAGGCTTGGGGCCCTTGAATTCCCGCCATTAGTGTTTCACTCACTTGCATCTTTGTTTTAAAAAACACCATGTACTTCTTCAAGTGAGTGAGCAACGCATCAGCAATAGAGCGATCTAAGCTCAGCAAGTAGTGGGCTTCTTGCTGCTGCAATAATGTAAAGCTGGCGACCATACGGCCCTTGGCGTTGCAGCAAGATCCTAGTCGAAACTGACTAGGGGAAATGTCGTTAAGGTTACAGGTGAACTGGCCTTGCATGAATTTCTTACTATCAGGGCCTGCAACTGAGATGACTTGCTGGTCTTCGATTGGATAAAGGGCACAATCAAAAGAGGGGCTTTGCTCAGTGGTTGATACTAATTGAGACCAAATGTCAGCCATGGAAAACTCCTAATAAATAACCCGACTATTTTACTCGGGATTAACCCTATTGGTAAATCCCCCAATGCTGAAACCTTTTATTCCATAAAACAGCGTCAATTGCGCCATTGGCTTTCCCAATTCTCAGACGCCAATGGTATACTTCGCCGCAAATTACCCTACCCAGTTAGTATGTAAGAGGTGCCTGTGTCAGAAGATCGCTCACAAATGACCGCCGAGCAATTGGCCACAGAAAAGAAACGTCTATGGTGGCACAGCCGTCGTGGCATGTTAGAGCTAGACGTATTATTGCTGCCGTTTCTAGAAGAAGCCTATAGCGATTTAAGCGAAGAAAACAAAGCCAAGTATCGCAAATTGCTGGATTGCGAAGACCCAGATCTATTTAAGTGGTTTATGCAAAACGGTCGCCCAGAAGATCAAGACCATGCCGATATCGTTGATATCATTCTGAAACGTGTACAACCCAGTTAACCTAAACGTTAACCCATCACCTTTATTGGTGCGTGGCCAATATTGCCTTCATGGGGCGTTAATATTGGCCTATGTTTGGGTGTTCACTGTGTACGCTCACATAAGTGTCATCTTGTGTTTGTTACCCATTATGGCAATTCAAGCTCGATACCTTAAAAAGCTTTATGATCATGACTTTGTGTTTAGCCGTTCGCGCCAGTGGCAATTTTATAATGGCAAGGCTCGATTAAGGTTTACAGGTGAGTGGTTAAACGTCGATGTGCGTGCTCACCAAGTGTGGCCTATGTGTGTGATTGTGCAGTATCGTGAGCAAGCAACTCGCCCATTACAAAAGAGCGTGCCTTGGCACTGGGACATCCTCATGAAAGATGCCTGTGACAGCGAGCATCATCGTCAACTGGTGGCATTAATGCGCAGCGAATATAAAGTGAAAGAGGCCTAATATGGAAGCCCAGTTTTGGCTGAATAAATGGCAAAAAAATGAAATAGGATTTCATTTACCCAAGCCTCATCCGTGGTTGGTGACGTTATGGCCACAGCTTTGTAATCAGCAAGATAACTTACATGTTTTTTTACCCCTGTGCGGTAAGACCTTAGACATCGACTTTTTTTTACAACATGGTCATCGAGTGACGGCCAATGAGTTAAGTGATGACGCGGTAAAGGCGGTATTTGAACGTCTTGGGTTACAGCCAAATGTGACGCAATGGGAAGGTGGCCTGTGTTACCAAAGCCAAAATTTGACGATTTATGCGGGTGATTTTTTTAAATTAACGGCAATGCACTTATCCCAGATTCAATGGGTTTATGACCGTGCCGCTTTGATTGCATTGCCTAAAGATATGAGAGCGATATACGCTCAACACATCATGCAGCTTTGTCCAGATGCACAGCAATGCGTAATTACATTAGATTACCAACAATCCTTAATGCAAGGGCCACCATTTGCATTAAGTGATGACGAAATAAAACAGCATTATCAAGCGACTTACGCGATACGTGAGCTTAAGAGCGCTAATATTATTGAACATGAACCACGCTTTGCCCAAAACGGATTACCTGAATTATTTCAACGGGTCTATCAGTTAACGCCAAAGCCAAATGCTTAACAACAGAGAGAGCGTTATGCTAGAAATTGGCCGTTTTAATGAATTGACCGTTTTGCGTCAGCTTCCTCGTGGTTTGCAACTTGACGGTGGCGAGCACGGTGAAATTTTATTGCCAAAACAATACACCACCCCAGAGATGAAAATTGGCGATAGCGTAAAAGTATTTATCTATCGTGATAGTGAAGACCGTTTAATTGCCACCACACAAACCCCACTGGCCATGGTTGGTGACTTTGCCTATTTGAATGTGGTTGATGAAAGCCCTGTAGGGGCGTTTTTAGATATGGGGTTACAGCGTGATATTTTAGTGCCGTTTTCTGAGCAAAATAATCGCTTAGAAAAAGGCCGCAAAGTACTGGTTAGAATTTATCTTGATGATTCGGATCGCTTAACGGCATCCACCAAGCTGGACACATTTTTATACGACACAGATGAAACCAACGCCTATAAAACCGGCGAAGAAGTTAACATTGTTGTTGGCCCAAAAACCGATCTGGGTATTAAAGTGATTGTTGATGGCACTTATTGGGGTTTGATTTATCACTCTGATGTGTTTCAACCGCTAAACCGCGGTGATCAATTAACGGGTTACATTAAGCGTGTACGCGAAGATCAAAAAATTGAGATTGTGCTGCAAAAGCCAGGTTTTGCCCGTGTAGAAGGGCTGGCGGGTGATGTGCTTGAACAGTTAACCCAAGAAGGTGGCTTCATTGCGTTAAGTGATAAAAGTGCACCTGATGACATTAAGAAAAAATTTCATTGCAGTAAAAATAGCTATAAACAAGCCATTGGTACCTTGTATAAACAACGTTTGATTCGTATTGAAAAAGACGGAATTTATTTAGAAACTAAATAATTCTATTCTTTTATCAGTCACAAAAAAGGGAGATCAATTGATCTCCCTTTTTTGTGACTTTTTTATATTGATTATAAACACTGCAATTCAAAGGTTGTCTGAAACTTAAAATTTGATTCTGTTAAGTGACGTTCTGCAAAAAACAAATCAAAAGAATAAGTATTGCCAGGTTCAATGCCTAACTCAGCGGCAATGTCGTCTAAATACACAATGGATTCTTCAACGCCGTGTACACCACCTAAGTCGATAGCCAACTTACCATTGATGAAAATCCATAAATCGTCATCACCTCGAAAACTAAATGTACCGCCTTCCACATAAAAGAACTTAAGGTGGGTTTCTAATGTGAAGTGGTAGTTATGGCTGTTGCCTTGATTGCCAAAACCTTCATGATCAATTGGAAAAAATGAAGAGTCGCTGTATTCCCAAAAGCCAGGAGAGATTTCGCGCATTTCTAGTTGTTTGTTTAAGGCAATGTTTTCACCGGGTACATTACGATACCACTTGTTAAAGGCTTCTTTGCCGTTAGTGGTTAAGCTGTATTGACCCTCTTTGGCATAAACGGGGCGGCCATCGGCTCCTAAGTCTCTTTCTACGATGCCACGCTCATAACCTGTGGTGCCCTCGAAATCAGGGTGGGCATCGGTAAAGTCACGGATGGTTACAGGGATTTGGCGAACGCCATTGAATGGGTCTACGCACTGGCAAATAGTGTCGTAATCAGAAGGGGCATTCGCGCTCACAAATTGAGCAACAAGTAATAAGCCAGATGCAAATACTGAAAAACATAACTTATTCATGCTGACCTCGTGACTGGATAATGGCGTAATTTAACAATGAAGCTAGTGTAGTCATTGCCCCCCTTAAAAACTGGGATACACGTCCAGTTTTGCAGTCTTTCTTATACTTTTGTGTGAGTTTTGTAAGAAATTGTGACGCCGCTCATGGTTTGTGACCGGTCAGCATCCTAGAAGAATGCGGTTAGGCCCACAGTGAACTCTAAATTGTTCACACGCTTAGTAATCGGCAGCACATTTGACTCAAAGGTGTGGTTACGAAAATCCATGTTCCAGGTTAGCCAATCACTTAAAATGATGCGGTATCCAGAACCATAGGTAATGGTGAAATGGTTATCGCCGCCAAAGTCGGTATTACCAATACCTGCCACGAGATAAAAAGCACTATTAAGTGTCAGGTTTTGGGTAATAAAGGTTTCCCCTGGGAATAAGTTATAACCCACAAGCAGGTTGTAATATTCATAATCGCGCTGTGATACTAAGTTGGCGGCACTGGTGATTTCGGCGGCAGAGGTGCCAGCTTCGGCCTGACCAAAGTTCGCTTGTAAAAAGAAATCTTCCGTTGCGTGAAAAGAAGCCTTTACACCTAATACCGATGGCGAGTCAAAATCCTCAATGCCAATGATGCCCACATAGGCACCTAATTCAAAAAACTCCGTATCAATTTGCGCTTCGTATTGCTCGCGCTCTTGTTTGTCTGGCTCAACCACTAGTATGGGGTTGATTTGTACATTACCGCTGTCTTCAGGGTTATTTGCTTCATTGGCGTTTGCCAGTGAGCTTAATGCCAATGAAAGCAGAGTGAAGATTCGAAACATGGTCATAACTAATTTACCTAAATTCTATTCAATACGTGTTTAACTAAAAAAAGCTACTGAAACCCAAACGCCATGCGCTATTAGAGAGGGAATCGTTCTCACCAGTGAGGTACATTTTTCGGTATTCAGCGCGCACTACAAAGCTGTAGCCAATGTAATAGTTAATACCTAGCCCGGTGTATTCATATCGGCTGTTAAATGAATTGTTCGTGCCCACTTGCTGTTTGGATTTTTCTTTCCACTCTTGTCTGCCATAGCCTTTTGATATGAAGGGAGTGAAAGACCAGCTTTTAATGGGTTCGATCAGCAAACTTGCACCGTAGCTGGTGCCATCAATACGATTGCCAAAAATTTGCCCATATTCGGCTTCGACTCCTGCAAAACTTAATAAGCGGTAACCGGCCATAACGGTGGCGGTATCTGCACTGCCTTGTTGTCCAAGGCTAAAACCCACACGCCCTTGTTGGGCTAAAAAGTCACCGTGTTGAATATTAGGTAGTGCGGCAGGCATGCCGGTTGGTGCCAGTGTGCGCGCTAAACCTTCTTGTTTGACCCAGCCTTGGCGGTTGCGGCGATCACTCACATAAAACCAGTTGGTGCGACGGCTGTGCACATAAACGGTTTCCCCTTGCTCCATCACATGAAAAATTGGATAACCCCGCCCAGGGCCGGTATGCAGCTCAAGATAGGTATCAATGACGGACAATTGCACGGCGCTTTCATTGCTTAATGTCGTGCCGGAAATGGAGCGCGAGGATGGTGTGGTATCAGCAAAGCTTAGCGGGCAAACCGCCAGAAAAAGAAGGTAAATACAACAACGAAACATAGGCACCCAAGTGATAGACACAAATAACAGCGTGAAAGAATGGCAAGCATTGTACGCATATCCATGGGAACATCCTGCATAGTGATCACTTACAGAGTGTGACGCCCATCACTTTTACAAAAAAACAATAGCGCTTACATAATAAATCTTGAATTTCTTACAAAAAGATTTGTAACAGCCTCTCAGAATTTGAACCCGTACTGATTATTTCAAAACTAAACACCGGATAATGCCGGCCTATTTAGATTTTGCTGGTGTTGATTAAAAAAGCATCAATATGTGACATCAGCAGGATAATGCGCAAAGTTATTTAATCACACCTTGGGTGTAGGGCGTTTTATGTATAGGTCAAAAATTAAGCAGTGGGCCTTCGTGGTATTGGCGTGTTTATCGTTGGGTGTGTTCGCGTCTGATCAATCGATTGATTTTGCCGCCCAAGCCAAAAAAGAAAGTGCAAAGCAAGCATTGGCCACGGTGACGCAGTTATCAAAAGAAATTCAGCAACTAAAAGCCAACGTGGTAGACCTTAATAAAGACCTGCGTTTAATGGAAGAAGAGCTACTGTTTCCATCCAGTACTCAGGCAAGTGTGTTTGTGTCGGTAGATAGTGGTGAATTTTTCACCTTAGAAAGCATTAAAATCAAGCTTGATGGCAACATCATTGCGAGCCACTTATACAGTGATAAGCAGCGTCAAGCCTTGGCCCGTGGAGGCATTCAGCGCCTACACATGACCAACCTAAATAACGGCCTGCATACATTATCTGCTTTTTTTACCGGCCTTGGACCAAACGGTCGTCCCTACAAGCGCGCCACGGAACTGCAATTTACCAAAGGCAAGGGTAGCCAATACATTGAGCTTGCCATTGTGGATGACTACGCCAAGCAAAAGCCAGTGTTTACCATTAAGCAATGGTGAGCAGGAGAATGGTTATGACGCGCTTGCTGTTATTAAGTTGTTTGTTGCTGCCGACATTGGCGCTGGCCAATACGGTTAAAGATTTAAAATACGGCACCATTTTGTTTGATTATTATCAACAAAATTATTTTGCCGCGTTAATTGGCTATGAATACGCAAAGGCCACCCATGAGTTAGAACAAAACGCCGATGAAGCACGCTTGCTGCAAGGCGGTATGACATTATCGTACGGGCTGCCTGATCATGCTCAGGTGATTTTTAATGATTTACTAAACAGTCAAGTTGACGAATCCACGGCCAATAAAGCTTGGTATTACCTTGCTAAATTGTATTACCAAAAAGGCGAGATAGAAGCGGCTTCGCGCAATCTAGCTCGCATTCAAGGTCATGTACCTAATGAAATTGCGGAAGAATTTAATTATCTAGCAACGCTCATTAATATTCGCAACATGCACTTGGATACGGTTGAAAAAAGTTTATCAAAAGTAGCCAAGAACAGTGCGTACGAGCCTTATCTGATATTTAACTTAGCCATCACGCAATTAAGAAATAACCAATTGCAAGACAGTAAACGTAATCTTAAAAAAGTGGTGGATTATTCTGCCATCCATAAAGAAGAAGAATTTGCTGTGCTGGCTGATCGCGCGAAACAGGCACTGGCACACATAGAGATTGAAAACGATAATTTATTAGGCGCTTGGGCACACTTACAAAATGTGCGCACAACTGGGTTGTACAGTAACCGTGCGTTATTAAGTTATGGTTGGACGGCTATAAAACTTAAACGTTTTTCTCAAGCAGTGCCAGCATTAAAGGCATTAGATCGTCGCTCCATCAGTATCGCAGAAGTACAAGAGGCAAAAGTATTGCTGGCACATTTATATGAGCAGCAAGGGGCTAGCCGTAGTGCGTTAAAGCAATATTTGTTAGCTGAAAAAGCATTTTCTGGTGGTGTGGATTCTATCGCCAAAGCACGGGCGGTGATTGCAGGTCAGCGCATTCCTGAAGAGTTTGTGGTGAACCTTGAAGCCATGATGGATGAAACCGACTGGTATGGCAGTGAGCCCAGTTTAGATTACAACAAACTTACCCCGTTTTTGATTGAGCTGATGTCTAGCAACCCGTTTCATAGTGTGATTAAAGAATTGCGTGATTTATATGCATTGCGTAATAACTTGACCTACTGGGGTCGTCAAGCCTTAGAACATCAGTTGATTATTCAATACCGTCAGCAAGGTTTAACCAGTAAAAGTATTGGTGATTTTATTTTTAAAGCGCAAGGGCAACAAGAAACCCTAGAAAACCAAATCAGTGACTTACGTTTACACACCATGACACTGGATGTAGAAGAGCAAGAGCGTTTCTCTGCGTTACTAGAATCAACCGACCAAAGTTTTACGTTTTTAGAAGATAAGCTGCTAAAAATCAAATCGATTAAAGAGCCTTATCGTCAATCAGAAGAAAATGTGCGCTGGGCCAAAAAACTGCACAAAAGAATTAAACAAAAACTGCAAGAGACCGATGCTCTAATTAAAAAGCTAGAGCGTGTGATGCGCATCGTTGTTAATGCAGAGTTAGATAATCACGAAGAGCGTATGCGTTATTACTGGGCTCAAGCTCGCTTAGGTAAGGCCCGCTTGTACGATCAAACGTTAAATAATATTGAAGACGACAGAATGAAAAATACAGGAGAGCAACCATGAGGAGACAAAATCCAGTGAATACGGGGTTTAAACTCGTTGCACTTTCAGTGGCCATTAGTTTGTCTGCTTGCAGCTCTCAAGGCACCATTGCTGATCTTGAGGGTGATACCATTGAGACCGAAGCGGGTTTAGATTTTAATAATCTTGACCACGAACAAGTGCGCAACGAATACCAACAGCTTATTGATTTGGTTGATGACGATTATTTAAAACAGCAAATTGAACGCCGTATTGCCGGTGTGCATATGCTAGAAGGGGATGCCAACCAAGCCGACGTCAATGCAGCACCTAAACAAGGTTATTACCGCAACGCCATTGCAAGTTATGTGGATATTTTAGAAAAATACCCAAATAGTCCAGACAATGCCGAAGTGTTATATCAACTTGCTAAAGCCTATGACATGGAAGGGCAAACCAATAACGCGCGTCAAATGCTTGAGCGTTTAGTTGAACGCCATCCGTATTATCCTGCTATTTCAGAAGCTTATTTCCGCTTAGGGGATATTTACTTTAGCCGTGATTTGTACTCAAAAGCTGAAAAAGCATATCGCCAAACCACCATACAAGACTCTGGCAAATTAACCTTAAACGCTCACTACATGTTGGCTTGGTCGTTATATAAATTAGGTAATTACAATAAGTCCCTTGATCACTTTGCATTTGTATTAGATAGCTTACTTGTGGCTGAGATAAATGGTCGTGCACTAACGGTGACAGAAAAGCCATTAGTGAAAGACGCCTTACACAGTATGAGTTTAGCCCTAGTGAACTTGGGCGGCGCGCAAGCCATTGCTGATATTGAATTAATAGAAGGTAAGCCTTATCAATGGCGTTTATTTAGTGAACTGGCTGAATTCTATTTAGAGAAATCCCGCTATGACGACAGTGCTGCCACATATCGTGAATTTATAAAACTGTATCCTATGGATGTGCGAACCAGTGAGTTTCATAGTCAGTTAATCGGCGCGTATGTGAAGGGCGGTTTCCCTAAACTTGTATTAAAAGAGAAACAAGATTTTGTGGATTTATATGCCCCTGATTCTAAGTACTTAGCCAAACACGGTGATCAAAAACAATCGGTTTATTCACAGCTTAAAACCTATTATGTTGAATTGGCTGCCCATTTTCATAGCCAAGGTCAGCAAGCCCTTAAAAAATCCAAAAGCAGTAAGCAAGAGCATTTAACCGAACTTGCCCAAGCCTCATTACTGCAAGCCACTGACTATTACGGGCGCTATTTACAAACGTTTGTGAATGATAAACAAGTGGCGCAATTGCGTTATAAAAAAGCCGATGCGCACTTTGAGAATAATCAATTTGATCTGGCCGCTAAAGAATACGCCACGGTTGCTTATGTCAATAAAGATAAAAAGCTAGCGAATAAATCGGCGTATGCCAGTTTAATTGCATACCGCAAACATTCTGAAGTTTTAGAACAAACCAAAGCATCGGCTGAAAAACAAGAAGCATGGCGTCAGCAGTCGGTAGATAGCATGTTGCAGTTTGCCAATGTCTTTCATAAAGATGAGCGTGCTATTGCGGTGTTAACCAATGCTGCTCAAGCCTTGTTTGCATTGAAACAATTTGATCGTGCCATTGATGTGGCAAACGGGTTAATTAAAAACCACAAGCAACTTAACCCAAGTTTGAAACAAACCGCTTATGGTATTTTGGCCCACTCGTATTTCCAAAAAGGGGAATATCAGCTTGCTCAAAATAACTACACAACCCAGCGTAATATCTTACAAAAAGATATGAAGGTAGCGAAAACCAGTGCTGAATATAAAGACATAAGCAATCAGATTGCCGCGTCTATTTATAAAAAAGCAGAGCTGCATAGGCAGGCGAAACATAATCAACTTGCCATTAATGAACTGTTAAGTGTTAAAAAACTGGCGCCATCTTCTAAGATACGAGTCATTGCTCAATATGATGCGGTTGCATTAATGCTAGGCGAAAGCCAGTGGAAAAACGCCATTAAAGAGTTAAAACAATTACAAAAGCAATTTGCGAATCATGAATTGGCAGCGGAGTTTCCGCGTAAACTGGCATTTGCCTATGAAAAAAATCAACAGTGGCAAAAAGCAGCCCAAGCTTATACGCAATTATATAAAACGGATAAAGACGCTGTTGTTCGCCAAGACGCTTTGTTCATTGCGGCTGGTTTATACGAAAAAATTGGCAAGCTAGAAAAAGCCATCGAGTTTTATAAAGACTATGCCCATGAATACGAAAAACCTTTCTCAAATCGTATGGAAGCCCGTTTTCATTTGGCTGACCTATACGAAAAAACCAATGATAAAACCCGCCACTTATATTGGTTGCGTCGCGTCATAGCAGGTGATGCTGATGGTGGTGCGGATCGTACCGAGCGTAGCCAATGGTTAGGCGCATGGGCAAATGCAAAATATGGTGATTACTTTGCTTGGGAATTCAATCGACGTTCATTACGTTTACCGATTGATAAAAGCATGGCGAAGAAAAATGGCTATCTACAAGATGCCACTATTCGTTACGAGCAAGCGGCGTCTTACGGGATTTTAGAGTTTGTAACCCTGTCTAATTTTAAAATGGCAGAGCTTTATGAAACGTTTAGCTTGGAGCTTAATAAGGCACCTGTGCCACAAGGCCTATCACAACAAGATACGGCTATGTATTTAGATATTATTGCGCAACAAGCACAGCCGTTTGCGCAGCTGGCGGCGACAATACATCAAAATAACATTGAGCTGGGTTGGGATGGTCATTACAACGATTGGATCTCTAAAAGTTACGATGCTATGAAGCGTTTATCGCCGGTGCGTTTTGGTAAAGAAGAAGAATTAGCGAGGTATGGTGATGAAATTCGTTAAGCCGATATTGTTGATTGCCAGTGCATTAGTACTGGCTGCGTGTGCCAGTAAAATGCAGATTCCATTGGCCGGGCAAAAAGTTGAATTAAAAGAAACCCAGGGTTTTATCCCTAAGCAGGCATATGATGAGCAAGGCAAAGCCGTGGTGTATGAGCCAATGCTTAATCCTTATTTAGAGCTGAAAGGTAAAATTGATAAGGGCTCTGTGCTGTTATTTATTGAAGCCAAAAAAGCCATGCGTAATAAAGATTACAAAACGGCTAAACAAAAGTTGGGAGTGATTACGCAAAAAGATACGTCGTTGTCGGGTCCTTGGGTGTTGCTGGGTAATATTGCGGTTGAAGAAAAGCAATATAAGCTGGCCCAAGATCATTATAAACAAGCGTTAAAAATCACCCCTGAAAACATTAATGCGTTCATCGCTTTAGCAAAAGCGCAACGTTTAATGGGGGAGTTTGATGTGGCGCAAAATTCATTGGCGCAAGTGCTGAGTATTTGGAAAGACTGCCCAGAAGCCCATTTAAATTTAGGTATTTTGTATGACTTATATTTAAATCAGCCAAAAAAGGCACAGCAACACATCGAAGCGTATTTGTTTTTGACTCAATACAAAAATCCAACAGCGGTGGCTTGGTTTAATGAAATTCAAGCACGAACCGGTATTACAACCAGTTTTATTGATGCCAAACAAAAAACGACACCTAACGTGTTGATGGGCAGTACGGAGGGTTAAATGTGAAACATATGTTATGCACCCTAAGCCTATTGGTGACGACAAGTGTTTATGGGGACGAGCCAATTAAATTGGAAAGTCAGTTTGTGGGTGATAAAGAGCAACCAGCGGTGAGTTACTTTATGTCATGGCAGGGTCCAGGCAGCACTGAAAACTTGTACCGCAAAGAAGAAGATAAATACGAAAAAAGCATCGACACCGTAGATCGCGATGTGATGCTGCGTTCCATGCGTATTTATGACGAAATGAATTTAGAAGGTAGGTAGTGCTCACCGCGGCACTGCAAAACGAACACAGCAGGTATTCTGCTTAAACAATTTAATAGATAGAAATTCTTTATAGGTAAAAAGTTATGGACTTTTTTTCATCAATCGCAAAATTCTTTCAAGACGGTGGTTTGTTTATATATCCAATCGCCTTGGTATTAGCCATCGGGGTCGCTATTACCGTTGAGCGCTGGCGTTTTCTTAATTCAGAAAAGTCACGCAACCTTAAAGCATTTGATGATTTTTTGCCGCTATTGCGCACAGACGATCACGATAAAATGACCTTATTCACCCGTGATAATGATGCCCCTGTATCACGCATGATTGGTTGTGGTTTAGACATGATGAAAGTCACCAAGCAGCGCGCGGATGTTGAGCAAGCTATGAGTGAAGGCATGATGGAAGCCGTGCCTCGTTTAGAGCAGCGTACAGGTTATCTTGCGGTACTGGCAAACGTGGCAACGCTACTTGGTCTATTAGGTACCATTATTGGTCTGATTGCAGCGTTTACAGCGGTGGCCAATGCTGACCCTGCTGAAAAATCCAAATTGTTATCTTTGTCTATTTCGGTGGCGATGAACACCACTGCATTTGGTCTAATCGCGGCTATTCCCTTGTTGATTAGTCATGCGCTGTTAACCAATAAAACCAATGCCATTATTGGCAGTATTGAAATGGCAGGTGTGAAATTTTTAAACGTAATGACGCTTAATCGTGCGATTCAAGCCGGTTTACCTAAGGATAAATAATCCACGTTAACTGGGGTTGAATCATGAGTTTTAAAATAAAACGTCAAGGTACAGATGACGCCGACATCGACGTAACCAGCTTCATGAATTTAATGATAGTACTGGTGCCTGTGCTGTTGATGAGTATGACGTTTACTAAGATCACGGTAATGGAAATTAATCTGCCAGAATTATCCGGCGGATCATCAGCCACATCTTTAGAGCAATCACAGCTAGAAGTTGTGGTACGTAAAAGTGGTATTGAGATATTTTTCCCAACGGGTTCTTTGGTAAAAAGTATTCCACTGCTTGAGAACAAGCAGCAAGACTTTCAAACACTGGCAATGGTTTTAAAAGAAATCAAAAACAAGGTAAGTGATAAAAAAGATGCGCTTATATTGTCGTCCAGTGATTTAGAGTACCAAACATTGATTACCACAATGGATACGGTTAAATCCTATCAAACTGTTGTGGCTGCTAGCTTAGCTGAGGTTGAATTGTTCCCACAAATCTCCCTTGGCGACGCCAGTAAGAAGTAGGAGGCGATATGGCATTTCAAGGTACCGTATTAGATCGCCGCGAAACCCAAAAGAAAGCAGCTGGCTTAAACTTAGTGTCATTAATGGATATTTTTACCATATTGGTATTCTTTCTATTGATGAACAGTGGTGATAGCCAAGAAATTGAAAAGGCCACCTTTATCACGTTGCCAGATTCGCAAGCCACCGGTTCGTTTCAAAATGAACTGCTGATTACCATTGGCGATGAGTTTATTAGTATCGGTGATGAAAACGTTGTGGATATTAAAACCGTTGAGCAAGCGAAAGGCAAAGCCATTGAGCAACTGGCGCAAGTGTTGAAGCAGCGTGGTATTGAAAAAGGTGAACTGACTGAATTTGAAAAGAAAAACGGACGCTCCGTCACCATCATGGGTGACAAAGATGTACCGTATTTAATTTTAAAAGGCGTGATGGCCACATGTAGCCAAGAAAACTTCCGTGATATCGCATTGGCGGTTAATCAGGTGGTGGGCAGTGCCCTTACCAGCGGAGGTCAGCCATGAGTGTTGCCACGTTAAAAAGCAATGAAATGTCAGCGGCTGGGCTGGATCATTTGGCGCTGGACATGGTTCTGCCTTGGCATGAACAAGCAGAGCAGCAAGAAAAGTTTAAACGCCTTGTTAAGCGCATTATTATTCCTATTTTTGCGTTTATGTTTGTTATGTCGATTATGCCGCACTTTTTTGCTGAAGAAGAAGTGGAAGAGAAAATCGTCACTAAGGTGATTTTAGAAGCACCTAAAGTGGTGGAGACTCCGCCGCCGCCAAGTGAAGTGAAAGAGCAAAAAACTCAGAATGTGAAAAAAGATGCCAAGCCAAAAGAAGGCGCAAACACCAGTTTGCAAAATATGGCCGCATTGTCACAGCAGCTCAGTGCGTTACGTAATTCTGTTAATGCATCCACCATGCAGAAAAAAACGATCACTACGTCTAATAGCGGTAGTGTGCAGCAAAGTAGTCGCTCCCGTTTGGGTCAAAGTAATATGGACAGCACCAGTGGCGGTTTAAAAGCCAGTGATATTACGGTAAACGCAAAAGGTGCGGCCATGGTGGGCCATGTGTCTGGTGATATCGAAAGCCCGCTGATGGATATTCCGTTGCCGGATGCCGCTGAATATCACTATGACCCGAAAAAAGACAGTAAACGTGACATGCAAAGTATCCGCAGAACCCTAGAGCGTTACAAAGGGGCTGTTTATTCTTTGTACACAAAGGCGTTGCGTCAAAACCCAGATTTGGGTGGTCGTTTCATCTTTGAGTTTGTGATTTTACCAAACGGCAATATTGAGAAGTTAAAACTGAAAAGCAGTGAATTGAACCATCCAAAATTAGAGCAGCAAATGTTACAAAAAATTAGCGGCATTAATTTTGGGCAGGATGATGTGAGTCCGACTGCGGTGCAATATACGTTTAGTTTTTTCCCATCTTAAGTCGTAAATTGATCGTATTTCGATCACTATTTTAGTGCCTGTTTGATTAAAAAACAGGCGCTAAAGTGATTTTTGTTTGTTTTTTGTACAGGCTAAAAAACCCTCAAATTTTCTTGTAAAACCTGAGTAAACACTTACCACTGCTGCTCTTCACATCTGAGATTTGAACTCAGTCACGTTCTGTAACATTTTTTATCTAATTCTAAATACTTAGAAACATTATTGTGACCGTATACCGTTTCTGTAACTCAACTAGTGCCACACTAAGGGCATGATGATAGGGGAGTTAAACTCATGTCTTACTTGAGTTTTGTACAGAAAAAAATATTTATGCCGTTGGCCATTGCCACTCTTTTGAGTGCCTGTGGTGAAGAGCTTCAAGTGGGTGATGAAAGTGGTCAAGAAGCAGCCATTGCTTCAACCACACCATTTGCTTATGTTTCGCGGGATATTGAATCGCAGCAGCAAGCTTTGTCCTTGAATGAATCCAATTCATTTCAGCCCGGTGCTAAATTGTATGTGCGTGACAGCATCACCAGTAACTCAATTGAAAAAGAAGTGCTGGCTGAATTGTTTGCCGGTGTGCAATACGATGTTAAAGACCTAAGTGTATCCAGCGATGGTTTGTATCTTGTATTCAGTGCGCGCACGGATCGCCTTGATGATACTTGGAATTTATACGAATACGATTTTAAAGCTGCAACTGTGCGCCGCATCATCGCACCGCTTGAGCAAGCTAATGCGGGTAACGATAGTGACCCAACCTATACCAATGATGGTTTCATTGTATTTACCTCAGACCGTAATGGCCCCCAGACTCGTGCGTTATTCAGCATTGACCGCAATGGTGAGTCTCTTGAGTTAGTGCCAAGCAACAATCCAAACAACAACTTTAAAGCCACCACCTTAAAAGATGGTTATATGGTGTTTATGGGGGTTGATACCTCTAGCAATCACTTAACCACAGGCAGTGCGCCTCAAGCGACTAAGATGTATCGCAGTGCGCCTAATGGCGAAGACAGCACTCCGTTATTTGATACGCTATTTATCAATGATCAAGTGAATAACTTAACCGACCTAGTGTTTAGCGACGTGATTCAAGGTGGTGATGGTCACTTGTTCACCATCGTTAAAAATAAAGAAAACCCATTAATGGGTGGTCAAATTGTTAAGTTGGTTGGACCAAAGTCAACCGCTGAAAACGGCCCTGTTTACGAATTCTTAAAAACACAGCCATTAAATGGCGGTGACATCAAACTAGCCGCTGACGCTGTTGAGACGAAAGGCTGGAGCAGTGCATTTTGGCCTTATCGTGATGGTACCGATCGCCTATTGGTGAGCTGGTCTCAGTGCATGAAAGGGGACAACGGTGTATATCGTTTGTGTAAAGAAGAAGATGACCTAAACGGCGTTAATGCCCGTTACGGTATTTGGGTATATGACCCTAAAAACAATACTCGTATGCCAGTTCTCCAGGCCCGTGAAAACCGTGTTTATACTGATATTGCGTTGGCGTATCCAAATCTAGGTGACAATCTTGAGTTTGATGAAACCGTTGAAAAGCCTGAACCACAAACGCCAGTTGAGCCTGTAGATCCAGTTAATCCAGTAGACCCTGTTGATCCGGTTAATCCAGTAGACCCTGTTGATCCGGTTAATCCAGTTGATCCAGTTGATCCGGTAGACCCAGTTGATCCAGTTGATCCGGTAGATCCAGTTGATCCGGTAGATCCAGTAGATCCGGTAGACCCAGTTGATCCGGTAGATCCAGTTGATCCAGTAGATCCAGTAGATCCAGTAGATCCAGTAGATCCAGTAGATCCAGTAGATCCAGTAGATCCAGTAGATCCAGTAGATCCAGTTGATCCGGTAGACCCAGTTGATCCGGTAGATCCAGTAGATCCAGTAGATCCAGTTGATCCAGTTGATCCAGTAGATCCAGTAGATCCAGTAGATCCAGTAGATCCAGTTGATCCAGTTGATCCAGTTGATCCAGTTGATCCAGTTGATCCAGTAGATCCAGTAGATCCAGTTGATCCAGTTGATCCAGTTGATCCAGTTGATCCATTTGATCCAGTTGATCCGGTAGATCCAGTTGATCCAGTTGATCCAGTTGATCCAGTTGATCCGGTAGACCCAGTTGATCCGGTAGACCCAGTTGATCCTGTTGATCCGGTTGAACCGGAAAATCACGCGCCAATTGCCAATGCCGGTTTGGATATGTTTGGCCTGAATGCAGGTGATACGGTGATGCTTGATGCCAGCGGCAGTTCAGATGAAGACGGTGACGCGCTTACATATAGTTGGAGAGTCATCAGCTCACCTGTTGAAAGTGAAACCAATATCCTAACGGATGCCACATCGGTTCAACCTACTTTGTTATTAGTAGAAAAAGGTTTTTATGTGATTGAGCTGACGGTAAGCGACGGCCAAAGCGTGAGCGAACCCGATACGGTGATGATTGAAGCGGTTGCTGATGAGCAAGTGTGTGTGCCAGGTAAAAAACTTTCTATTTGGTCTGCAGTTGAAAGTGAAGGCAATCCAAACAAGTTGATTAAAGATGCGTTTTTAGGCCACATCACCTCATTCCAAGGTGCAAATACGCCTGATGCAAGTTATGACTATTACAGTTATTCCGCGCACCCAACATCGGTAGCGGATGAATTTAATGACGCACTGCCTCAGCCAAAAGATAGCTCAGCTCATATCTTCTTTTATGAGTCAAAAGCGAATCATGCCGCCCTTGGTTACAGCAATAATGATGCAATCAAAACTCGTGGACAAATTAATGATGGTGACCTTTTCCTTTACTTCTTCTTTAACAAAGATGCAGCAGGGCAAAGTGACAACAAGGTGTACTTTGAGGTGTTCACTGAAGGCAATCTAAATGAAGCAGGTATGCCGGTTGATCAGGTGATTTTATCGGATGACGGTCAAGAGTTAGTGATCGTTGATGCTGATGCAACCAGCCAACATTACATTGGTGATTACCAATATTGGTATAACACTGACGGTGGTGTGATTGGCCCGTTACGCGGTGAAGAGTTTACCATTGCGGTTCGCGCGGTATCACAAAGCCCTGTGGGTGACGATTTAACCGGTGCTAGTTTCTTTTCACGAGAAGGCACTGAGTATAACTTCTTCAAAGACCCTAAGATCACCTCATTTATCGTCACGTATAAAGAAGAGAAGTTCTGTGATCTTGATCCGGTAGATCCAGTAGAACCAGTTGATCCAGTAGAACCCGTTGATCCGGTAGACCCAGTTGATCCAGTAGATCCAGTTGACCCAGTTGACCCAGTTGACCCAGTTGACCCAGTTGACCCGGTTGATCCAGTTGATCCAGTTGATCCAGTTGATCCAGTAGAAGGTGATGGTATTTGTTACGGTAAAGGGTATTGGAAAAACCATAACCGTTTTGCATCTAACCCAAGCCAAAATAACCCATGGCCTGCTGATGAAAACACAGCTTTGTGTGGTACCACCTGGTATCAAATGATTGGCGAACCAAGTCAAGGTAATGCATGGAATATTCTGGGCAAGCACTGGGTAACGGCAAAACTGAATGTGGCCAATGGTGGCTTTGTGCCAACTGAAATCGCCAGTGCGTTGTTAATGTCAGAAACTCTGCTGGTTAATTGCAGTATTGATAATGATGATCGCGATTTTGCACTTGCGCTTAAGGACACGCTGGAACATTACAATGAGTCACCAGATTGTTTAGAAAATCCTGTTGAGCCTCAACCGTTAGCCTCAACCGTGCATATTCGTTCAGTTTATGACTTTAACGGTGAAGACATGAGTGTGCTGGGCTTGGCGAATATGGCGAACCCTATGTTGCTGCCGATGGATCAGCGCAGTGAACGTTTCATTCGTATTTATACGCAAAATCTTGAAGGGGCCACGGTATTAAGCGGTTATGCACCCATTCAACCTGATGGCTCTGTGATGTTTGAAATGCCAGCGCACACACTATTCACCTTTGAAGTGGTGAACGCACAAGCCAAAGCGTTAAATCATGACCGCTCACAAATGGCGGGCAGCGACTTCCCTTACACTTATATGCAGCGTTATGCAGGTTGGTTAGAAGTGACTGGCAGTGAGCAAAAAGAATTTAATGGCTTTGATGTCACCAGTGAAGCCGCTTCTATCAATGCAGGTGCGCAACAAGTGGGTCCATACCCAAATGCATCTACGTTGATTCAAGCACAGTCTATCGGTCAAACAATGGCGCAAGCATTGTATGGTGCAGTTGAAAACTTCGGACAGTTGATGCCGGTGATGCGTTATCACGACTACTGGACACCAAGTCCGATGCAAGGCAATAACACAATTGCTTTAGGATACGCAGAACTGACAACAGCCTCCCCAGTGAATGCTGCCTGTGAACTGAATAATGCATCTGATTGTGTAGCGACCATTAGTTATGAACAACACATCAAACCATTATGGAATAATGTGATTCGTAACAAAGCAGGCAACAGCTGTGTGGATTGTCATGATAACCGCGGCTTTACCAGCTTAGATTTAAGTGACTTTACTTCTCCAGTAGAAGGCTTAGCCTCATATGATGCCTTGTTCAGCAATAACCGCACTTATATGTATCTAGCGTCAACGTTCAGTGAAGTAAATGAAAGTCACTGTCGTCGATATGTGGAAGCACCATTTGTGATGCAACCTGAAAATGATTGCTTCAGCTGCTACGGACAAGCATTAATGAATCCTTTAGGAGCCATTAGTAGCGCAAACTTCTTTGATGTATTTGCCGAGGATGCAGATCATAATCACTGGATTTTCCGCCCACTGGAAGTGGATCAATCTAAACAGGACATATTCCAACAGCATAAAAACATGCTAACACCGCAAGAGCGTAAGCTAATTGCAGAGTGGTTAGATATGGGTGCACCCCAATAAAAAATTAAAATAATAGCGGTCTAAATTTAACCCAGTTAATCGAAGATTAACTGGGTTTTTTTTATGAGATAAGCTGTTATTAGCTCATGGATTTTAATTGCGGTTTGTATTGGCAATAAAATTGAAACATTGAACTAAAAGTACTGGGGTAAGCACTTTCAAACAATTCCCATTGCTCTAAGTTGTTGAGCGCGTAATCAGCCCCGATAAACTGTTTGAAAGACGCTTTAGTTTGAGAATCCAGATTAGAAAAGCCTAAAAACACAAGCTGATTTGAATCACATAGCTGTTTGATCGTGCTAGGTGTAAATCCAATTTCATATTCATGCAGCAGTAAATCCACCACGCCACTCATGCTGTAAAAATCATCTGACTCCGTGACAAGGTGTTTGTTTTCAATTTTATCATCCGCAAAAATAGCATGACGTAAAATACGGATGTCTTGTTCATTTTTTTCAATGCCCCCATGTTTGTAGGCTTTTCTTATTTGGTAGATAGGGGTGCGTGCTCGTTTGCTATACAAGGATAGTTTTAATAAACCATTGGGTTTTAAATTACTTAACAAACCTTTTAGAGCTATTTGATAATCTTTAATGTGGTGCAAAACACCAGAGCACTCAACAATATCAAACGTTTGATCAAGCTTGGCAAGTTGAGTTAAATCCGCTAAGTAAAACTCAATGTTATCAATGTTTAGCTCAGCTGATTTTTTATAAGCGTAACTCAAACTGGTTTCACTGATGTCCAATGCGGTGACATGAGTTTGATAAAAGTATTTCGCAACATTCAGTGCATGGCGACCAGTGCCACACCCTGCCACTAAAATGTTGAGAGGCTGCAATAAAATAGCCTCTGGAATCTTCGCCCAAGGAAACTCATGTTGTAACGCACGCCCATAATTGGTTGTATGTTTGTTATCTAAAAATTGCCAGCGTGGGTAAGGGAAGCGCTCATACTGAGTTTTGACTTCATGGGGGTTACCTTGTGAAATAGGCGTGAGTGCGGTGAACTCAAAATGTTGGTCATGCAACAAGCGGTCATGAGCCTGTTTAATATCAAAACTAATGGCAGGCCAGCTGTCATTATGAAAATCAAACAAGGCCTTATGGTTGTTAATGGTGTACCAAGACTCATACATGGCAAATAACATGAGAGCGCCGGATATGTCCGTTGGCGTGCAGCTGGTTTGGGTTAGTGATTGCTCAATCATGATTTTTAATGTCAACACCATTGAGCGTTCAGCTTCAGTGTATGGCATTAAAAATTCGTTATTCAATGCATACTGACACAATGCTTCACACAGTGGTACGTATTGATTAATCAAGCGGCCTTTTTTACTGGCATGACTTAATAACTCTTGGCGTAACGCAATGATTAACTTCTCAAGTAATTCATTTTTAATAATGGTGTTGCGTAACGTTTTTAATAATAAAACTGAATTAGCCATATCATTAAATGATGCGGCGCTACCTTGATGATTTAGTTGAAACTTATAAATCAAAACACTGCAACATAAATGAGAGAGCTGGTTTAAGTTTAAGTCGTCCCAACTAAGGTAGCTTATTAAGTCCTGTTCTAATTCAACATCGTAATAATCGGCGACTAAACCTTGAGCGCAATGTAATAAACGGCTACGAATTTGAGCATCGCTCCCATTGGTTTTGGCTAACTGGCGATATAACTGAAACGCTTCAACTTTGCGACCTTGTTCCACCAAGGTATAGGCGAGGCTGACTTCCGCACGAGTTTGATTAGGTGCCAGTGATATGGCTTGTTTGAAGGCTTTTTCGGCATCGTTAAAACGACTCATGGCCAATGCCACGTGGCCGGCGCTGTACCAATAGCCAGCATTATGGGGGTGTTCGATTAATGCTTGCTCTATATGGGCTTGAGCCGTGTTTAGATGTCCAGATTCAAGTTCAATACGTGCCAGTAAGTTGAGACTGTCACCATCTAAGGGGGCAATTTCTAGGGCCTGCAAGATGAAACCTTTTGCTCCCTTCAGGGCATCTTGGCGCACCGAATGGTTCAAGTTATTTGGGGTATCATCAAATAGCACAAATGCTTGTTTTTTTAGTTCGTTGATCAGGCCTATTTTTTTTCGGCTGAGCTTGTCTTGCTTGGGATTTGCGCTGTTGCTAAATGCCATGGGTAAATCCTTTCGCTACGATAAAAGCGATTAGTATGATATTTCCTTATAAGCACAGCCTATGCCATTAAAAATTATTCATATTTATCAATAATTTAGAGTGTTTTTAGGCAAATATTTTCAATAGGAAATGGGCACAGGGTTGCCGCTTTTGGTGGGTTTTAGTACCGCTATGGCGTAGGCTGACTGAGATGAAAGCATCTATTTCAATTAAATGTTAAAGATATCCAGTTTGGGGCCGTTTACCTTTATGTAGTAATTGAGGGTATGAGTATGTATACAAAAGGCGCAAAGGAATACAGTCAAGTTAGCTTGCAAACGGAAGTCATGGAAGCGGATCCCCATAAGCTAATTCAACTATTACTTGAGGGGGCATTAACTCGCCTTTCTATGGCAAAAAATTTCATAGAGAAAAAAGAGTATGCTGCAAAGAATGAAAAAATTGGGCGTGCAATTGATATTATTTGCGCGCTACAAGAATCGTTAGATCACGAACGCGGCGGTGAGATCAGTGTTAATTTAGAACGTTTGTATGACTACATGACTCGGCGTTTATTTGAAGCCAACTCTAAGAATGATCTCGTTATTATTAATGAAGTAATGGGACTATTGTCTGAAGTGAAATCAGGCTGGGAAGGCATTCGTGCAAGCTATGAAGAGATTAAAGGGCAAGGTAAATTACAGCCAGCTCCTGAGCAAAATCACTTGTCGGTCTAGCTCAAAAACGCCAACTTTACGATAAAGGCCGTCAAGGCCTTTTTTGTTATAAGGCCCATGGAACGTGGGTTATATGAATTTAATAGTTACAAAACAATTAACTAGCGACAAAATTTTTTTGTAACTAAATAAAAAAATGGTTTACAGGCATCATTTTTTTTGACACTAATAAGCTTAAGCAAGATCAATGGCAGAAAAGTATTAATCTTGTTGATAAATAATAACAATAAAAAAGTCGTCATTTATTTGACCGTAACGTCCTCATCAACTTAACTAGAAGAAACTAGTCAAATTAACGACGAGTTTACGATCAATTGAAGACAATAAAAATCGGGGAAAAGGTGCACCATGTGGCGAGAAATTAAAGTCCTGTTGGTGGATGACAACGAGCAACGTCAACATGACATGCAAGTATTGCTTGATTTTTTAGGTGAAGAATCGCTTAACAGCAATACTTCAAATTGGCGTGATATGGCAAATGATAGCGGCGACGCGGCTAACATTATTGCTTTTATTATTGGTAGCTCAGAAAAAACGTCACTTGATACACTTCTTAAAGAAATAAATGAATGGGATAAAGGCATGCCCATGATTTATGTGGGTGATGAAGAACTACCAACCGACCTTCCCGATGATGTACGCCGATCTATTATTGCTCAAGTGAGCATGCCTCCAACCTACAATAAATTACTTGATAGCTTGCATCGTGCCCAAGTATACCGTGAACACTTTGCCCATAATCGTGTTCGAGGTGAACGTCGCCCAGTGCAGTTGTTTCGCTCTTTGGTGGGAACCAGTCGCCAGATCCAATATGTACGTGAACTGATGCATCAGGTAGCAGACAAGAGTGTAACGGTTTTAATTACAGGTGAAAGTGGTACAGGTAAAGAAGTGGTTGCTCGCAACTTACATTACCACAGCACTCGTCGTGATGGCCCATTTGTACCGGTTAACTGCGGTGCCATCCCTAACGAATTAATTGAAAGTGAATTATTTGGCCATGAAAAAGGCGCATTTACAGGTGCCATTACATCTCGTTGTGGTCGCTTTGAAATGGCAGAAGGTGGCACTCTATTTTTAGATGAGATAGGTGACTTGCCACTTAATATGCAAGTGAAGTTATTGCGAGTATTGCAAGAGCGTACCTATGAACGTGTTGGTGGTACAAAAACACTGCAAACGGATGTGCGCATTATTGCAGCGACTCATAAAAACCTTGAAGCAATGGTGGCAGAAGAAACCTTCCGTGAAGATTTATACTACCGTTTAAACGTATTCCCAGTTGAAGTACCTGCATTGCGTGATCGTCGTGAAGACATTCCTTTATTACTAAATGAATTGATCTCACGGATGGAGAACGAAAAACGCGGATCGATTCGCTTTAATAGTGCTGCGATTATGTCCCTGTGCCGTCACGACTGGCATGGTAATGTTAGGGAGCTTGCAAATTTAGTAGAGCGTTTAGCCATCTTGCATCCTTATGGGGTAATTGGTGTGCCTGAGTTACCTAAAAAATTCCGTCATGTGGATGAAGGCGATGAAGATGAAACCCGTATGCAAGAGCCTGTCATGCTACCAAGTGAACCGGGTTTAGTGGGCTTAGATACCCCCGCTTTATTACCGGTAAATGGTATCGACTTAAAAGATTATTTGACCAATCTAGAGCGTTCGTTGATTCAACAGGCGTTAGATGATGCTTGTGGAGTGGTGGCTCGAGCAGCAGAGAAATTAAAAATTCGCCGTACAACCCTCGTTGAAAAAATGAGAAAGTATGGTTTACAACGCAAAGAAAAAGAACATGCAGAGGAATTCGACGATTAAGCTCATTCATTGATTCTTGACTAAAAGCCCGAAAGGGCTTTTTTTATGCATGGGATTTACTGAACCATGATTGGTTGAGCTGAAATAAATTTTAATTCTGTCAATTTATATTTAATAACCTTTATATATAGCGTCATTATAAAAATGTGATGCGGCACGCAAATTGCCATTACACCTATAGAAAACTTATTTAGCCATTTATTTGGCTTCATTATTGCGTTTAGGTGTGGAGTATATGGCGTCTTATATTGAAAGTATTCAAGAAAACCAGCCAAAAGAAGGGCTGCGTCAAGCATTTGAGCTCTTTAATCAAATGTCCGAACAACTTACTGACAGTTACAGTAAATTAGAAAGTCAGGTGCAATTATTATCTGGGGAGCTGGCTGAAGTCAGTGCCGCTCGGATGAAAGAGTTAAAAGAAAAAGAACGTTTAGCTGATCGTTTGCATAGCTTGTTGCAACTATTGCCTGGTGGCGTAGTGGTGTTAGACGGAAATGGCCGTGTGCAAGAAAGTAATCGAGCAGCCCACGCCATGTTGCATCATGAAGGTTTGCAAGGGCAATTGTGGCGTGATGTGATTAGCCAATATTTTCGCCCTCGTGAAGATGATGGCCATGAAGTATCACTTATAAATGGTCGCCGCCTGAGTATTCAAACATCGAGCTTAGAAAACGAGCCAGGGCAAATAGTGTTAATGACAGATCAAACAGAAACACGGGATCTGCAAGCAAAACTAGCCCGGCATCAGCGTTTAATGGCCATGGGAAAAATGGTTGCAAGTCTTGCGCATCAAGTACGAACCCCTCTTTCAGGCGCCATGTTATACAGCCAGCATCTAGCCAGTAGCGATTTAGATGCAGATACTCGAATTAAATTTTCAAAAAAACTGGGCCGTCAATTAAAAAATATTGAAGCGCAAGTGCGCGACATGCTGATTTTTGCAAGAGGCAGTGCACCTTTAAATAAACTGCTCAAGCAAGATGATTTAATAAAATTAATCTGCGAAGCTAAAAATATATTGCATAAGCAGTTTCAAGCACAAATTGAAATAAGCAGCGAATATTCAGATTGCAAAATACAGTGTCACCAAGAAAGCCTCATTGGTGCGATTCAAAATTTGATTTCAAATGGCATTGAAGCCGCAGAAGAATGCACCTCTCAAGCAAAAATTCGAGTACACATCACTCAGCAAAAAAACTTTCTTACAATATCAGTTTGCGATAACGGCCCAGGCTTAAAAGCCAGTGAGTCGGATAAAATGACCGAACCGTTTTATACCACAAAAAGTAATGGCACCGGACTGGGTTTACCAGTGGTGAATGCTGTTGTGCGTGCGCATTATGGCAAATTAACCTTTTTTAATCATGAACAGGGCGGTGCATGTTTTGTTATGTCTTTGCCTATCAGCCATCAAGCAGTTAATAAGGAGATGAGCCGTGAATCCATTTAAAATGTTAATCGTTGAGGACGATAGCCAGTTGCGTGACGCTATTGTTGATACTCTGCAATTACAAAAAATTAAAACCTTTGAAGCCAGTAGTGCTGAAGAGGCCATGCTGTTTTTACAAAAGCAATCGGTTGATATGATTTTATCCGATATTAGCATGGGGGCATTATCAGGTTTTGATTTACTTAATCATGTTAAAAGCCAATATCCATCCATTCCCATGGTTTTAATGACAGCGTTTGGCGAAGTAGAAAAAGCGGTGCAAGCCATTCAACAGGGGGCAATGGATTATTTAGTGAAACCCTTTGAAGTGAGCGTATTGGTTGAAACCGTCAATCAGTTTCGTCATCAAACCAGTGACGAGGCAAAAAGTAATGAACCTGTGGCGCAAGATCCTTCAAGTCGTGCATTACTTAAATTGGCGAAGCAAGTGGCCGATAGTGAAGCCACAGTGTTAATTAGTGGCGAAAGTGGCACAGGCAAAGAAGTGTTAGCACGTTATATTCATCAAAACAGCCCACGTAAGAGTGGACCTTTTATAGCGATTAATTGTGCTGCGATTCCCGAAAATATGCTTGAGTCCACTTTATTTGGTTATGAAAAAGGCGCGTTTACAGGGGCCTATAACAGTATGCCAGGTAAATTTGAGCAGGCCCAAGGAGGCACTTTACTGTTAGATGAAATCAGTGAAATGGAAATTGGCTTGCAAGCAAAATTATTACGGGTGCTACAAGAGCGCGAAGTTGAACGTTTAGGTGGTCGTAAAACCATTTCATTAGATGTGCGTATATTGGCCACAACTAACCGTAATTTAATGGAATATGTAAATGAGAAAAAATTCCGCGAAGATTTATATTACCGTTTAAGCGTGTTTCCTTTGCAATGGAAATCCCTGCGTCAACGCTCGCAAGATTTATTACCCATTGCTGAGCGACTTTTGCATAAACATTGTAAAAAGCAAAATAAGCCCACACTCATATTTGATGAAAGTGCACAACAAAAATTACAACAACATAGCTGGCCCGGTAATGTCCGTGAATTAGATAATGTGATTCAACGTGCACTTATTATTCAAACCGGTCATAGCATTACCGCAAGTGATATTGTTTTAAATGTTGATGCTCAGGCATCACCTCAGGTGACGCAAAATAACCCATTTGAAGGCTTAGATATGCCCATTTCTCAGGAATCAGTGGCATCAGTTACAAGTCCTGCCGATGGTTTGGGTGATAATTTAAAACAGCGTGAATACACGTTGATTTTAGATGCGCTCAAACATGAGAAAAATAAAAAACGTGCCGCAGAAAAACTGGGCATTAGCCCAAGAACATTACGTTATAAAATGGCTCAAATGCGTGAGCAAGGTATCGATATTCAATCCAATTTAATGTTCTAACAAAGTAGTAAACAAATTTTAAATTGGCCTGTGTTATGCAATTAACACTTACGAATGGAAAAAATGTCAGGAAGACGTCTAACAGGGACGTCTAGGCAGGGAAGCTGCCAACGGATGGCATTTTTTTGGCAGCTAATGAATGAGGTGAAACATGGTAGATAGAGCCGATATAAACAGTGTCCTATCCCAATTGCGCCAAGTACGCTCACAAATACAAGAGCCTAATCGTGCAGAACTGTCTGCGGCAGACCGCCTAACTGAAGAGGTGGCCAAGCTACAAAATCAAAGTGCAAATTACCCGGATATCAAAGCCGATCCAAATGTGCCTGATTTTAAAACTATGTTTGGTAATGCCATTAATAATGTGAATGAACAGCAACAAAAAAGTTCAGAGTTACGCACCCGATTCGAAAAAGGTGATCCTATGGTTGATTTGCCAGAGGTCATGATTGCGGCACAAAAAGCCAGTGTATCCTTTGATGCAATGAAAGAAGTGCGTAATAAATTGGTCGATGCTTACAAAGACATTATGAATATGCCGGTATAAAAATAGGTGTACGTGTTTTGATTTTTGTTCATTTTTTATTTCACAGACAACCGTAGTAAAGGTTACATCTAATGGCCACAGATAACGTACCGGCAGAGACAGGGGATAACTTTCCCACAGAGTCCGACCCTAATGTAAGTGATTCATCAGAAAGTTTTAATGATTCACTTCCGGATGCCATGGATGCCAGTGAAATAAACCCAATTATGATGGGCTTTAATAAGCTCACCATCGTACGCCAAGTAGCCTTATTAATTGGCTTTGCAGGTTTATTAGCCTTAGGTATTGGTGTGGTAATTTGGTCGCAAGAGACTCAATACCGCCCGTTAATTAGTAACCTTGAAGACTTTAACGCAAAAGAAATTCTCGCCATCTTAGATCAAACTGGCATTGATTATCGCATCAATCCCACCTCAGGCATTGTCACCGTACCCGAAACCGACATTCATGAAGCACGTTTAGCCCTAGCGCCTGTATTAGCAGAAGTGGATGACAGCGTTGGCCTTGAATTGTTGGATAAAGAACAGGGTTTAGGCACCAGTCAATTCATTGAAAGCGCTCGCTACCGTCGTGGTTTAGAAGGTGAATTAGCGCGTACCATTGCAAGTTTACAAAGTGTGCGTAATGCCAGAGTGCATTTGGCATTGCCTAAGCAATCGGTTTTTGTGCGAGATGACCGAGAACCAAGGGCCTCTGTATTTTTAGAAATATACGGTGGAAAAGGTTTAAAGCAAGCGCAGGCAGAGGCCATCATAAATTTAGTGGCCAGCAGTATTCCTGAGTTACCGGTTGAGAATGTGACGCTTGTAGATCAGAAAGGAAACTTACTAAGTAAAGATGATAAATCCACAGAGGACTTATTAGCCGCTAAACAATATGAATTTACCCGCAAACTGGAAGACAATTTAAATCAACGTGTGCAGCGCATTTTAGAACCCGTATTAGGCGCGGATAACTTCCAAGCGGAAGTCAGTGCTGATTTAGACTTTACCGCCGTTGAGCAAACACAAGAACTTTACAACCCTGATTTAATCGCTTTACGCAGTGAGCAAACCTTAGACGAAGAAAGTCTAAACAAGGTCGACGGTGGTGTCCCAGGAGCATTATCAAACCAACCGCCGGGGGCTGCAGAGGCACCAGAGGTGGCAAACGGTGGTGAACAAGGTCAAGGTCAACCGATTGAGCGTCGCAGTGAAGCCACACGTAACTATGAAGTTGACCGGACTTTGAGTCATACTCAACATCAGGTGGGCAAGGTACGCCGCGTAACGGTGTCGGTAGCGGTCAATGATCGTGCGCGAATGAACCCTCAAACCGGTGTAACTGAGGCCGTCACTTGGAGTCAAGAAGAGCTAACACGTCTTGAGTTACTGGTGAAAGATGCGGTGGGTTTCAACGCCGCTCGTGGTGATAGTGTCAGTGTCATCAATAGTGCTTTCTTAGGTGGACCACAAGAACTGGGAGAACCTGATTTCTGGCGTCAGCCTTGGTTCTGGGAAATTGTGAAACAAGTGTTGGCCGGTATATTCTTGTTGATCGTGATCTTTGGTGTGATTCGTCCGATTGTTCGTAATCTTATTGAACGCGGCAAAATGGATGAAAACGCAGAAATCGAAGGCGAATTGGATGAGCTTGGAAATGGTGATGATTTATTTGGCGATGATAAAGTCACGTTAGCCGGTGCCGATGAGTTCTTATTGCCTGGGGCAAGCGAAGGATTTGAACGTCAACTTGATGCGCTTAAAGGGTTAATTGCAGAAGATCCAGCTAGGGTGGCGCAAGCATTTAAGAAATGGGTGAACAATGCCGAAGGATGAACAAACTCCACCAACTGACGTTGCTAAAGCAAAGCCAAAAGGTGAGCTTTCAAGTTTAGATCATAAAGAGCGCGCGGCGATTCTTCTTATGAGCTTAGGTGAAAAAGATGCAGCGGAGCTGTTAAAACACTTAGGGCCAAAAGAAGTGCAAGCAGTGGGCGCAACCATGGCCCAGTTAAAAGATATTACTCAGTCACAAGTTGAGGGTGTGGTAGCTGAGTTTTTAGATAGTCTTTCTGGTCAAACCGGTTTAGGCCTAGGTGCAGACGAATACATTCGTAACATGCTGACCCAGGCGTTAGGTTCAGATAAGGCCGGTGGTTTAATAGACCGTATTTTATTAGGCGGTAATACCACAGGTCTTGATACATTAAAGTGGATGGAAAGCCGAGCGGTTGCTGATGTTATTAGGCACGAGCATCCACAAATTCAAGCCATTGTTATCGCCTATTTAGAGAGTGATCAAGCGGCAGAGATTCTTTATAACTTTGATGAAAAAGTCCGATTAGACATCATGATGCGAGTGGCATCATTACAAGCCGTGCAACCCGCTGCCCTGCAAGAATTAAACGATATTCTTGAAAAACAATTCTCCGGTAATCAAGGTCAGCAAACCACTGCAATGGGTGGTGTGAAAGTATCGGCTGGCATTATTAATAATCTAGATAGTACTTTAAGTGGTGAACTACTCGATCAAATTAAAGAAGTGGACGAAGAGCTTGGGGTACAAATACAAGACCTTATGTTCGTGTTTGAAAATCTTAATGAAGTGGACGACCGTGGTATTCAAGTGCTTCTACGGGAAGTGTCTGGTGATCTGTTAACCATTGCACTCAAAGGTGCTGATGAAGACCTTAAAGAGAAAATATTCCGCAATATGTCAAAACGTGCAGCCGAACTATTGCGTGATGACCTTGAAGCGAAAGGTCCGGTTAAAGTCAGTGAAGTTGAAGGTGCACAAAAAGAAATTCTCGCCATTGCACGGCGCATGGCAGATGCAGGCGAAATTGTTCTAGGTGGTGCCGGCGGCGAGCAAATGCTTTAGGGTTAGACAAAAGGCATTTTTATGAAATTGTTTTTAGAGTGCAGTCAACATGACCGAACGCCGTGAGCGTATACCAGCTGATGAAGTTAAAGATTCAAAACGCTGGAATTTACCCTACTGGACTGAGCCTAGTCACCTTGTGCACAACGAAGAGCACAAAGAAGATGACGAGTCGGTGTTGGTTGAGGATGAAGAAATTGAAGTTGAGCCTTTAACGGCTGAGCAGTTAGAACTCATCAGGCAAGAAGCGTTTAATGAAGGATTGAATCAAGGCCTAGTGGAAGGTCGTCAAAAAGGCGAAAAATTAGGCTATGAAGCTGGCCATTTAGAAGGGTTAGAAAAAGGCCAAATTGAAGGTCGTAAACTTGGTTTTGATAGTGGCTTTGAAAAAGGTGAAGCCCAAGCACGAGAGCAAGGCGAAAAGCAGGCACAAAAAAACACGAACAACCTAAAAACAATTCTTAATGCCATTGATCAACATCTAGATCAGCAAAAAAAAGAAATTTCTGAAAGCCTGCCTGACATTATTTTAGCCATCGCTAAAGCTGTGGTCACTCAAGAACTCAGCCAAGGCAGTGAACATATCGTGGCCATTGTTCAGCAAGCCGTGGACTCGTTACCCCTTGAAAGTGGACATTTAAAAATAGAAGTGAATCCTCACGACCTGCCTTATATTGAAGCTGCCATAGAGCAAGGTGAATTTGAAGGTGAAGCCCATGCCAGTGAAAAAATTGATGAAGGGGGCTGTCGTATTCATTCCCGTTATAGCGCGGTTAATTTCACCATCAGTGAACGCTGGCAAGCCATCGAAAAACAATATCGCCGTCAGGTGCAATTATCATTAAACGATAATGAAGACGACAATGATGATCAGTTTAATGTTGCGGATATGTACGAAACCCTTGAAAACCAACATGCTGACGAAGAACCAGACAATGATGAAGACGAAGCCATCAAAACAGACAGTGCAGTCAATCAAGATAATGAAGTGGATGAGGAAGATGGCAACCTAGAACATCATGCTCAGCCGAACACCGAAACCGAGGCCGAAGCCGAAACTGAAAGTGAAAGTGAAAGTGAAAGTGAAAGTGAAACAAACAGCCAGCATAGTAATGACGTTGCTGAAAACAATCACAGTGAAATAGAAGATGCATCCACTGACGACACGATTTCACAACAAACTCAGAGCGTTGATGAAAGCCAAGAACATAAAGACCAAATGGCTTCTAACCTAGCCCCTGAAAGTCAAAACCTTGAAGAAGAAAAAAGCAATCAACCACATCAAGAAGATGCAATAGACACAGATAATGCATCATCAAAAAAGGATGATGACCATGAGTCTTAAATCCTTAAATTGGCTAAAACAAACAGGTGAGTATCAATGTCAGCCAGTGGTATCGGGGCAATTAACCAGAATGGTTGGCCTGACAATGGAAGCGGTTGGCTGCAAAGTAAAAGTAGGGGATCGTTGCTGGGTCGAACAAGGGCGAGAAAATATCGAAGCAGAAGTGGTGGGGTTTGACCGCGAAAAATTCTTTTTAATGCCAATCGAACCGGTGCAAGGTTTATCACCCGGAGCAAAAGTCACCCCGATTCTTGATGGCGATCAAATTCCCGCAGGGTTTGGTTTATTAGGACGCGTTTTAAATGGCGCAGGAAGGCCGCTTGATGGTCTTGGTGATATTGTCAGTAATGAATACATCAGCCTTGAAGGCAAAATCATCAACCCTATGCAGCGTGCCCCCATACGCGAAACCATGGATGTGGGAATACGGGCCATCAATGCACTTTTAACCGTGGGGCGTGGTCAACGCATGGGATTATTTGCAGGCTCTGGTGTGGGTAAAAGTATGTTACTGGGTATGATGACCCGCTTTACCACCGCCGACATTGTAGTCGTGGGTTTGGTGGGGGAGCGTGGCCGAGAAGTACAAGAATTCATTCAAGATATACATGGTGAAGAAGGCTTAAAGCGCGCAGTGGTTGTAGCCAGCCCTGCTGATGACTCCCCTATCATGCGTATGCGTGCCGCCTCATTAAGCACCGCGATAGCGGAATATTTTCGTGATGAAGGCAAAGATGTTTTATTGTTAATGGACAGTTTAACTCGTTATGGCCAAGCACAACGGGAAGTGGCATTAGCGGTGGGTGAACCCCCAGCCACAAAAGGGTATCCACCTTCTGTATTTGCTAAAATTCCTAAATTAGTTGAGCGAACTGGCAATGGGCCACCAGGTGGTGGCTCAATTACCGCATTTTATACGGTGCTCACAGAAGGCGATGACCTGCAAGACCCCATTGCCGATTCGGCGCGGGCGATACTAGATGGTCACGTGGTATTAAGTCGCCGTTTAGCAGAAGAAGGCCAATACCCAGCCATTGATGTGGAGGCATCCATTAGCCGAGCCATGCCACAAATTGTAGATGCTGTGACCTTGAAATCAGCTCAGCGATTTAAGTACCTCTATAGCTTGTATCAACAAAACAAAGATTTAATCAGCGTGGGTGCCTATAACCCAGGAAGCAACCCAGAGCTAGATCTAGCTGTGCGATTGAATCCCGTGATGAAAGCCTATTTGGCCCAAGACTTAAATCAATCACTGAGCCTTAAAGAGAGTATGGAAGGCTTAACCATGATATTAAACGAAGCATTAGGACGGCGAGCTGAACCACAAGGAGCACCTGAAGCGCAATGAGTCGTGAACGTGCCAAACGATTAAAACCCCTTGTTCAGATTGCACAAAATGCCGTGAATGAAGCCCTTTCATACATTGGTGCACTGCAACAAAAGCTGCGCAGTGAAGAAGAGAAAAGTCAGACCCTATTAGGGTATCAGCAAGACTACCGAGTCAATTTTCAAAACCAAGCCAGCATCAAGGTATCCGGATTACAGATTCAACAATTTGAATCATTTATGCACCAAATAGACGATGCCATTGCCCAGCAAAACAACCACATCTTCCAAGTAAAAGAACAACTCAAAAAAGCACAGGGCATTTATCAAACCCTCAACCAAAAATTAAAGAGTTATGAAAAGTTAGAAACTCGACTTAATGATCAGGCAATAGCGTCAGAAAACCAACAGATGCAGAAATTTTTAGATGAAATTGGTGCACAACTTCATCGTCTTCATAGCTCATAATTATTAACAAAAAAAACTTTCTGCCGCCCCCAACATTCCATGTATTACCGTCTAACATTATCAATAAATGAGCTAAAGGCTGTACACATCATGGAAATGGATAAGATTGACTTGGGTACGCGCTGTACCATAGTCAAAGCAGAGGAACTGCACGGGCAAATGGAAGGCTTGATTCAATCTGGCAATGACATCGAAATACAATCTGCTGGTATCGAGCAAATTGACACATCTGCTTTACAACTTCTTCTTAGTTTTCATCAAGCATTGGCTAAAGATAACCGAAAATTATCTTGGCCAAATCCATCAGAGCAAACAGTTGCCACAGCTAAGCTATTGGGTGTTGATGAATATATTGGATTAAGTGGACACTAATTCGGGAGAGCAATTTATGGCAAAAATATTAGCAGTAGATGATTCAGCTTCCATGCGACAAATGGTGAGTTTTACCCTAAAAGGTGCTGGCCATGATGTGATTGAAGCCAGTGATGGTGTAGAGGCATTAAACTTTGCAAAAGGGCAAGGTGTCGACCTTGTGCTAAGTGATGTCAATATGCCAAACATGAATGGTATTGAGTTATGCCGTAATTTACGCGAATTACCAAGCTATAAATTCACGCCAATCTTAATGTTAACCACCGAGTCAGCTGGCGATAAAAAAATGGAAGGTAAAAGCGCAGGAGCGACAGGTTGGATCGTTAAACCGTTTAATCCTGATCAGTTGCTTACGACCATCAAGAAAGTATTGGGATAAATCATGAGTATTGATCTTAGTCAGTTCCACCAAGTATTTTACGAAGAGAGTTATGAAGGCCTTGATGCAATGGAGCAAGGCTTACTTGACTTAGACTTGGTAGAACCGGACGCTGAAGTCATCAATACTATTTTTCGTGCAGCGCATTCAATGAAAGGCGGTGCAGGCACCTTTGGTTTTACCCAGGTGGCTGATTTTACTCATGTGCTAGAAACGCTACTTGACCAAATACGCAGCGGTCAACGGGCCATGAGCCAAGACATTCAAAACTTGTTACTCAAAAGTGTCGATTGCATAAGAGGTTTATTACAAGACCTACAAGCGAGTAATGATCCTGATCTTGAAGAAAGCAAGGTCCTAAAGGCGCAATTTGAAGCCATATTAAATGGCGAGGCCCCATCAGTTGTCGAGCCTCCACAGCCCCCATCCGATATCCCAAAAGCTGAAAAAAATAGTGAAGCTGGCGGCTGGCATATTCGATTTATACCTGAACTGTCTATCTTACAAACCGGTAACGAACCCACACGAATGTTCCGTCAACTTGCAGACCTATGTGATAGCAATATGCAAGTGATTGCCGGTACCGAACGGGTGCCTGAATTTACCAGTTTGGACCCTGAACTGTGTTATTTAACATGGGATATTCGAATTGAAAAATCCATTTCAAAAGCAGACATAGAAGAAGTTTTTGAATGGGTAGCAGATGATGCCGAAATCATTATTACGCCGTTATCAGGCAGTGTTAATGAATCAACCGACACAACAGCAGAAAAACAAACGGCAGAGCCCGACGTTACAGAAGTAGGCATGACAGAACCAGAAGTGGCTGAATTGGCACCTGTTACACCACAAACCACAGCGTCATCTAAAACAGAAGCAGCTGTTTCAAAAACGGTAGAGAATCCAGCAAAACCTCAAGCTAAGGCCGCACCTAAGACGCAAGAGAGTTCATCTATCCGCGTGAGTATCGATAAGGTAGATAGCTTAATTAATATGGTGGGGGAATTAGTCATAACCCAATCTATGTTAGGACAGCTTGGGCAAAACTTTGATATTACTCGTGTTCAGCGCTTACAAGAGGGCTTGGCACAACTTGAACATAACACTCGTGAGTTACAAGAAAGTGTTATGAAAATTCGTATGATGCCAATTAGTTTTGTCTTCAGTCGTTTTCCTCGTTTAGTTCGTGATGTGAGTATCTCTTTAGATAAAAAAATAGAACTGCTTATGTCTGGTGAAAATACCGAGCTTGATAAGACCGTAATGGAGAAAATTGGTGACCCAATGGTTCACTTGATTCGTAATTCCATTGACCATGGTATCGAAATGCCCGCAGATAGAATAGCGGCAGGTAAGCCAGAAACAGGCACCGTAAAATTAGATGCTTATCATCAAAGTGGCAATATTGTCATTGAAATTAAAGACGACGGTGCGGGCCTCAATACAGATCGAATTTTAACAAAAGCCATGGAAAAAGGTTTGGTTGCCGAAGGTGCAAATTTAAGTCAAGAACAGATATTCGACCTAATTTTTCAACCTGGTTTTTCAACGGCGGATGTTGTCAGTGATTTATCGGGCCGTGGCGTAGGCATGGATGTGGTGCGCAGAAACATTGCAGCTTTAAATGGCTCAATTGAAGTGTCATCGGAGCGTGGGCGCGGTTCTCGCTTTGTCATAAGGCTGCCTCTGACCTTGGCAATTCTAGATGGACAACTGGTCAAAGTTGGAGAAGAAATTTATATCTTCCCACTGGTGAGCATTGTGGAATCGATCCAGTTAGATGATCGCGCAATCAATCATGTTGGTGGGCACAGCGATGTTCTGCAACTGCGCGATGAGTATGTGCCGATTGTTGAGCTTGACGAAGTATTTAATATTGATAAAGAAAAACGATCCATCGAAGAAAGCATTATTGTGGTGGTTGAAACAGATGGTGAAAAAATCGGCGTTGTGGTGGATGAGTTGTTAGGGCAACAGCAAGTGGTTATCAAAAGCTTAGAAGAAAACTACAAGCGAGTAGATGGTATTTCAGGTGCGACCATACTAGGTGATGGAACAGTCGCATTAATTGTCGATGTGAGCAGCTTGTCAAAAATGAGCGGTGCATCATCTAGAATAATTGACGGTGGCCATAAAGCCGCATAATGGAAGCCGATGCTATGACTGCAGTTAGTGAAATGGAAGAAAGTCAAAAAATTGGATCGGAAGACGGTGTTTTAACCGAGCAGTATCTGACTTTTATAATGGCTGATGAAGAATATGGTGTTGATATTCTTGCCGTTCAAGAAATTAGGGGTTGGGAGTCTGCGACCCCAGTACCTAACAGTCCAAATTATTTAAAGGGGGTCATAAATTTACGCGGCACAATTGTCCCGATTATGGATTTACGCTTACGATTTGATCTTCCTAAGATTGAATACGGAGAAGAAACCGTTGTCGTTGTTTTAAAGATATTCACATCAACCGGAACTCGGACAATGGGAATAATTGTTGATGCCATAAGTGATGTCTATGACGTACCCATTGGTGAAGCAAAAAACAAAGGACTTGGTGATAACCAGAATTCAAATTTTATAAAAGGATTGGTAACCGTGAAAAAAAACATGGTGATTCTATTAGAACTTGAAAATCTTTTAACGATTGATGATTAGGTGGAAATAAAAATGGATAGTTTGAGCCGGATGAGCATACAGTATAAATTTATCATGCCTTGGGTGTTGCCACTGATAGGGCTGGTATATGCCTTTATATCAATACCCCAAGAGCAAGCAGGGAATGCTCTCATTATACTGAGTTTATTATGTGCGGCTGGGCTCATTGCTCATTGGATGCAAGCCCATAAACTATTGACGGTTTTATTACTGGCAACCCGTAGCGCAAATGCCACCGCAAACGGTGATTATGGTTATGAACCCACAACCAAAGGTAAGGATGAATTAGCCAAGCTTATTTATACCATGGTGAATTTACGTAATAGTGTTAAGTCTATTGCATCCAGTAGTGCTGATCTTGATAGTTCTAACTTGAAAGAAGACACAGAGAAAGTTGCGGCCATCGATAAGGTTCAAGCAATAATTGAATTCAATATGGATGGAACCATAATTACCGCAAACAAAAATTTCTTAGGAGCCGTCGGTTATTCATTAGAAGAGATACAGGGTAAGCACCATAGTATTTTTGTAGACTCAGAATTTAAAGCTAGCAATGAATATCAAGATTTCTGGAGAAAGCTCAATAATGGTGAGTTTGAATCTGCAGAATATAAGCGTGTAGGGAAAGGCGGAAAAGAAATTTGGATTCAAGCATCTTATAACCCAATTATTGGGAAAGATGGTAAACCTTATAAAGTCATTAAATTTGCAACGGATATTACGCAGCAAAAAATTGATAATATATCTAATACTCGTATCAGAAGAGCTTTAGATTCATGCGCCGAGTCATGTTTAATGGTTGCGGATGAAAATTACGATCTTGTATATACCAATAAAGGTGTACAAGACATGTTTATCACGGCAGAGTCGGATATTAAGAAAAGTATTCCAAGCTTCTCTGTGGATAATGTTCTTGGTAAAAATATTGATATTTTCCACAAAGATCCAAGTTATCAGCGTTCAATGCTAGATAAATTATCAGACACATACAAAACCAAACTTGAGTTAGGAGATCGTACATTCTCATTGATCGTGAACCCAATATTAAGTGAAGAGGGTGCTCGCATTGGAACGGTAGTAGAGTGGACCGATAAAACAGAAGAAATTGCTCGTACCGAAAAAGAAGAAAAAATATCTGCCGAAAATGCTCGTACTCGCAGCGCGTTAGATGTGTGTCAGGCTAATGTGATGATGGCTGATGAAAACTTAAATATTGTTTATTTAAATAATTCGGTACGTGAAATGCTCACCGAGGCTCAGCCTGATATTAAGAAAGACTTACCAAGCTTTGACGTCAGTAAATTAATGGGCTTTAACGTGGATGGTTTCCATAAAAACCCGGCTCATCAGCGTGGCATGCTAGCGGATTTAAAAGATGTTTATAACACTAAAATTGTGGTGGGCGGTCGCACCTTTGATTTAGTGGCCACACCTGTTTGGCAAGATCAAAAACGTCTGGGCACGGTTGTTGAGTGGAAAGACTTGACCGATCAACTTGCATTTGAAGCAGAACAAAAGCGTATTTCTGATGAAAATACACGTGTACGTTTAGCGCTTGATGCTTGTTCAGCGAATACGATGATTGCCGATAATGATCAAAATGTGATTTACACCAATGAAGCGGTTTCAGGCATGTTGCGCATTGCTGAATCGGATGTACGCAAAGACCTACCTAACTTTACCGCAAGTAAAGTATTGGGTAGTAATATTGATATTTTCCATAAAAATCCGGCACATCAACGTCAAATGTTATCAGCATTAAAAGATACCTATCGTACTCAGATTGTAGTGGGTGGTCGTACATTCTCCTTGATTGCCAACCCTATTATTAACCCAGAGGGTGAGCGATTAGGCACGGTTGTTGAGTGGAATGACCGTACTGAAGAAGTGGCGGTTGAACGTGAAGTGGATAACATTATTGAGTCAGCTGGTAAGGGCGAATTAAGTTTACGTGCCACGGTTGAAGATAAGAGTGGTTTCTTTAAAAATCTTTGCATGGGATTAAACAGCTTAATGACCATTTCGGAAAACGTCATTAATGATACAGCCCGTGTTTTAGATGCCATGGCACACGGTAAATTAGACGAACGCATTGAAGCAGATTATCAAGGTATTTTTGGCAAGCTTAAACAAGATGCCAATGATACGGGAGAGCGTTTAACAGATGTCATCGGTCGAATCCGCGAATCTGCAAATACCGTCAGTACCGGCTCCACTGAAATCGCACAAGGTAATACTGACTTAAGTCAACGTACCGAAGAGCAAGCCTCTAGCTTGGAAGAGACGGCATCCAGTATGGAAGAAATGACCAGCTCTGTTCGTCAAACCAGCGAAAATGCCTCTCATGCAAATAACCTAGCTGCCAATGCTCAAGAGAAAGCGCAAAAAGGTGGCGAGGTTGTGAGTAAAGCCGTTGGCGCAATGGAAGAAATTAACACCTCAAGTAAGAAAATTTCAGACATCATTGGTGTGATAGACGAAATTGCATTCCAAACTAACCTACTCGCATTAAATGCTGCAGTAGAAGCAGCCAGAGCCGGTGAGCAAGGCAAAGGCTTTGCAGTGGTGGCAGGTGAGGTTAGAAACTTAGCACAGCGCAGTGCTGGGGCGGCAAAAGAAATTAAAGACTTAATTCGCGATAGTGTTGAAAAAGTCGATAATGGTACTGACCTTGTTAACAAATCGGGACAAACTCTAGCAGAAATTGTAGAAGCCGTTGAAAAAGTTAACACCATGATTAAAGAAATCAGTTCAGCCTCTGAAGAGCAAGCCAGTGGTATAGAGCAAGTAAACAAAGCCATTAGCCAAATGGATGAAATGACTCAGCAAAATGCTGCTCTAGTAGAAGAAGCATCTGCGGCCAGTGAAACCATGACCGAGCAAGCCAAAAACATGCTGGATCTCGTGGGTTTCTTTAAAGTGGCTTCGGGTTCTGATACTCATAATCCTATGGGGCATCAGTCAGCTATGATGAGTCACTCATCTAAGCCTTCTCAATCAAAATCAAGCGCGTCATCTACACAAATCCATAAACCGACTACGGCAAGTCGACCTGTGGTAAAAGATGACGACGACGATTGGCAAGAATTTTAGAGAAGTAATGTACTATGGATTTCTCGGGTAAGGAATTCCCAATGGCTGATGAGGACTTTAAACGCCTCTCAGCCAAGGCTTACGAAATCAGTGGCATCGTATTGGGAGATCAAAAAAAAGAATTAGTTTATAGTCGTATATCCAGACGCATTAGAAAACTAGGTCTTAAAAATTTCTCTGAGTACTGCCAGCATTTAGAAGCGAATCATACTGCTGAAGTAAATGAATTTGTTAATTCAATTACAACAAACCTAACGTCATTCTTTCGTGAATCTCATCATTTTGAGTATTTAGCAAAAGAAATCATACCGCATTGGAAAAAGCAAAATAAGTCGATCCCCATTCGTATATGGTCATCGGCTTGCTCTACCGGTCCTGAGCCATACAGTATTGCAATCACTTTGCATAAAAACATGATGGTCAAACAACATAATATTAAAATATTAGCAACCGACTTAGATAGTGATGTTTTAAAAAAAGGTCGTGAAGGCATTTACCCTCTTACCGAAATTGAGCAATTACCGAAAGACTACCTGTCTTGTTTTCAGCAGAATGCAACAACGGGTATGGGAATGGTAAAGCCTGAAATAAAAGAAATGATTCAATTTAATCGCTTAAATTTGCTTGGCCCTTGGCCAATGAATGCAAAATTTGATGTGATATTTTGTCGTAATGTGGTGATTTATTTTAATAAAGAAACCCAAAAAGAATTATTTGAACGTTTAGCAGATCAGCTTAACGATGGTGGTTATTTATTTATAGGTCATAGTGAAACACTGCACGGTATGACCTCTCGGTTTGAGTCTAAAGGCCGAACTATTTATAAAAAGATAAGGTGATTACATGGCACATAATCCACTGAATCAGCCACCTGCTGAAAAAGGGTTTGAGCATGTTAATCGCTATTTTGATCCAAAGATAAATGTATGGTCAGCAAAAATATTGCCAGGTGAATTTTATGTTACCACTCATGGCGAAATGATTGGCACGGTTTTGGGTTCTTGTATCAGTGCTTGTGTGCGAGATGTCACACTAGGTATAGGTGGTATGAACCATTTTATGCTGCCCATTCAAAACGAGCATAGTTCAGCGCAGTGGGGCAGCGATGCCAATACGTCTGAGACTCGTTATGGCAATTGGGCCATGGAGTATTTATTGAATACGCTTTATAAAATGGGTTGTACGAAGCGAAATCTAGAAGTGAAGTTATTTGGTGGCGGACAAGTACTTGCCAGTATGACGGATATCGGGCAAAGAAACATATTATTTGCGTACGATTTTTTACGCAAAGAAGGCATCAATGTAAAAGCTGCCGATGTAGGTGATGTTTATTCGAGAAAAATACTTTATTTTCCCGATACCGGATGTGTGAAAGTAAGGCGCATTACAACCACGAAAAATGAAACCATTATCGAGCGCGAAAAGGGCTACCTGGATTCTATCAGGCAGCATAAAGATGACTCTGATATTGAACTATTTGATTAACAAGGGTGGATCATGATTAAAGTGCTGATCGTAGATGATTCAATCTTAATACGAAAAGTTTTAACACAGATATTATCTGATCAGGCGGATATCCAAGTAGTGGGTACGGCGGCTGATCCCTATATTGCTAGGGATAAAATTAAAGCCCTCAATCCAGATGTCATTACGCTTGATATTGAAATGCCTAAAATGGACGGTATTACCTTTTTGCGTAACCTAATGCGCTTAAGGCCTTTGCCGGTTGTGATGATTTCCACACTCACACAAAAAGGTGCACCATCAACATTAGAAGCGTTGGAAATCGGAGCCGTAGATTATATCGGTAAACCCAGTGCCGATAAGCCTGAATTGTTAAGTGAATATGCCTCAGAAATCATAGAAAAAGTGAAAATGGCGTCGGTCGCCAACGTGAGTCGCCTAGAGGTTCAGGCCAATAGAACACCGCCAAAAGTGATTAAACCTATTGAAAAACAAGGTTTGAATCGAGACGGTTTAATTGTGATTGGCGCTTCCACCGGAGGCACTGAAGCCATTAGGGAGCTGCTGTGCATGTTGCCAGTGGACACCCCACCAATCGTCATCACTCAACATATACCGCCGGTGTTCAGTGCATCATTTGCTAAGCGAATTAATGGCATGATTCAGCAAGAAGTCAGTGAAGCACAAGATGGCGATAAGATTATGCCAGGACATATTTATATCGCCCCTGGTGACAAGCAATTTGAAGTTGTGCAAAAAGGTGGTCACTTCTACTGTAAAGTGTATGACGGTGAACGGGTCAATTTACATAAACCGTCGGTAGAGGTTTTATTTGACTCGATTAGCCGTAACCCGCAACTGGCAAAACGCTCCATTGGCATTATGCTCACAGGAATGGGGGCAGATGGAGCACAAGCCATGCTGAGAATGAAGCAAGCGGGTTGTTATAATATTGTGCAAGATAAAGAAAGTTCAGTTGTTTGGGGAATGCCTGGTGCCGCGGTTGATTGTGGCGCGGCAGATAAGGTTTTACCACTTAATCACATTGCAGCCCATGTGGTATCACATTTAAAAAAGGGAATTAAGCGTTAAATTTTACTAAATTATTTTTTTTGAACTATGCTCAAAATATGCAGTACAACTCTACGCCAAGGAAATAAGAGGTTTGACATGCCGGTAAATGCTTCGATTAAAGGTGATGAATTGACCGTCACCGTGGAAGGGCGCTTTGACTTTAGTGCACATCAAGAATTCCGTGATGCTTATGAAGATGCGGGGGCAGGTGTGAGTAAATACGTGATAGATATGTCTAAGGCTTCATATTTAGACAGCTCCGCACTTGGTATGCTTTTATTGCTGCGTGATCATGCCGGTGGTGAGAGCTCAAATGTGCGTATTACACGTTGCAATGCCGATGTGAAAAAAATTCTAACCATTTCGAATTTTGAGCAACTCTTTACTATCGATTAGCGGTAAGGTCTGAGGTCAGTTATGGATGAAAGACCGCTACATGTATTAGTGGCAGATGATAACCAATCTGATCGAATGATACTGTGTGCCATCGTTAAAAAAATGGGCTACACCGTATGTGAAGCCGCTGATGGTAATGAAGCCATCGACCAATTTTTAGAACAAAAACCTGACATCATCTTACTTGATGTGATTATGCCCAATTTAAATGGGCAACAAGCCGCTAAGACAATCAAGACCCTAGCGGGAGAAGATATGGTTCCTATTATCTTCTTAACCTCTCTACAAGAAGCGTCTGACTTAGCCGCCTGCTTAGAAAGTGGTGGCGATGATTTTATTTCTAAGCCTTATAATAAAATCATTCTGCAAGCAAAAATCAATGCTTTTAGTCGCATGCTGAAAATGCACACAACCTTGCAAACTCAGCGTGATTTAATCCGCGAAAATAATGAACATATGCGTCACGAGCAGCAAGTTGCAAGAGCTGTATATGATAATGTGGCACACAGTGGCTGTTTAGATCTACCCAACATTAAGCACTTGTTATCTCCTTTTTCTATTTTTAATGGTGATGTTCTTTTAGCTGCGCGCAAGCCTTCAGGCAGTATTCATATTTTATTAGGTGACTTTACCGGACACGGTCTGCCTGCTGCTATTGGGGCGATGCCACTTGCTGAAATATTTTATGGTATGACGGCAAAAGGTTTTTTTATGTCGGATATTCTTCGAGAGATTAATATCAAATTAAAAAAAATCTTACCAGTGGGTTACTTTTGCTGTACCTGTATGGCCAATATGAGTTTTAGACGCAACGAAATTGAAGTGTGGATGGGCGGATTACCAGATTTTGGCTTGTATCGTAAAAACACAGGTCAAGTTGAGCGAATTAAATCCAACCATTTACCTTTAGGGGTTTTGTCATCCCAAGCCTTTGATGCAGAAACCAAAACATTTGACTTCTTACCTGGTGATAAATTCTACATGTGGTCAGATGGTATCATTGAAGCCCGTAATTCTGATGGTGAACTGTTTGGCGATGAACGATTATTTTCGGTTTTTGATAATAAAAATAGCGATGACTATTTTGATAATATTCTAAAAAGTGTTAATCAATTTGTTGGTGAAAATGGCCGAGACGATGATACAACGTTATTAGAGTTGTCTATGGTTGATGAGTCTGAGATCGGTAGAGTGGATATTGATCTCTCAAGTGGTGCCATTAGTGGCCCCACAAATTGGAATATGATTTATACCCTAAGAGACGAAACCCTAAAGTCGTTTAATCCTTTGCCTATTATGCTAAACATTTTAAATGATGTGCCGGCATTACGGCGTTTAAGTGGGCAATTGTATACCCTAATGGCCGAGTTATTTTCTAATGCGTTTGAGCATGGTGTGCTTGGATTAAGTTCGGAACTTAAAAAAACCGCCGATGGTTTTGCCGAATATTATCGTTTACGCAGTTGCGCGATGGAGTCTTTAGAGAATGCGTTTGTTAAATTTGATTTTGATCTGACCCCGACCAAAGATGGCGGTAAGCTGACCATCATTGTAGAAGATAGTGGGGAAGGTTTTGATTATGATAATGATAACTTCGACTCAAATATTGATGAAAATGTCGCATATTCTGGCCGAGGTATTCCACTGATTTATAGTTTATGCGATAGTCTCACCTATCTTGATAAGGGTAATAAAGTCAAAGTTTGCCTATCATGGAAATCCCCGATTGAGGAGTAGGTAGTATGTCCCATTTAAATATGGAGCAAATTCAAGAATTAAAAGACATTATGGAAGAAGGCTTTAATGATCTTGTCTTAACCTATTTACATGATAGCGAAGTAAAACTGACGGCATTAAAAGCGGCCATTCAATCCTCAAAGAGTGAGCAGGTTGCTGAAATTGCTCACAGCTTAAAAGGCTCTAGTGCCAATATCTATGCTGAGTCCTTATCTGCACTGTTCAAAAAAGTTGAGGATTCAGGTCGCTCGCAAACATTACAAGATGTACCGTATGTGTTTGAGAAAATAGAAGAAGAATTCTCACACGTTAAAACTCAACTGCAACAATTACAGTAACCTTTTAAACTTGGCCTAAGCATTGCAAATTCTTTATATCAAAGAATTAATTGGGTCATGTTATGCCAGTATCTCCGCTATTTTCACTTGTGTCACCCGTCACACCAAGTAATACAAATGGGCCTTTGTCTCAATCAGGCGCGAACAATAATGGGGTTTTAAGCCCCATATCAAGCACAAATACAGACTCTTCTGACCTTTCTCAAGGTCAAACGACGTTAAGTTTTTTTGAACAACTACAAGTGGCAAATGATCTAAATAATTTGCCACTTGGGCAAGAATTTGCCGCTTATTTGCCGCACGTATCGGTCGATGAAGAAAGCCCGATGACGCAGCTGAATACTGATTTTGTAGGGCCATTAACTCCCTTAACATTAGAGCATACCCATAACACGGACGATGCCAGTGGAATTTTATACAGCCCAATAAATCAAGCCGTAACGCTGGATAGCACGCAAGTAGAAACACCTGAAGGACTACAATATCTTGAAAGCTTGCGACGAGCGCAACCCCATATCCAGTCTCAAGGGGCATTAAGTTCTAACATGACACAAGAGGATCTGGTTGAGGGTAATTTAGATACCCAAGCTCAAGTTAAACTCGTGCAGTCCGAACTCTCTGCAAGACAGGCACATATCCCTGAAGCGGCTGCGAAAATAGTGGACCCAAATCTTCAGGCTGTGAATCCTGCTATTGCGATGAATGCACAAAATAATAAAGCGATTAATCTCGACGAACTGTCAATGGATGTATTAACAGAAGAGATCACTTTAGATGAGGCCAGTTTAGATGGCATGCACTTAGAATCAGAATCGATACATGACCAGCCAAAAACATTAACAGCGTTAAAAGAAAACAGCATGGTGAATGTTTCGGTGAATCAAGAAAGTAGCGCGTTACCTGACGCTAAGCTTAATGGAATGGAAACCATCACAGCAGGGTTAAAAGAATCAGCGGCTACAAAATCCATGGCCTTAGATCAGGGCGACGGTGTTAAAACGCAAACACTAACCGCAGAAAAATTGGCCAGTCACTTTAATAAATTAGATGTGCCACCTCAAAGTCCACAATGGAATGATCAGGTGGCAAAACGAATTAGCATCATGGCCAGTGAAAGTGTGCAAAGTGCCCGCATCCAGTTGGACCCTCCAGAATTAGGCTCTTTAGAAATTAAAGTCAAAGTGCAAAACGATCAGGTAAGTGTGGCATTTGGCAGTAATAACCAAATGGTGCGCGATGCATTAGAAAGTCAAACCCCACGCCTTCGTGAGTTGCTAGAGCAGCAGGGTGTGGATTTAGCCGATGTGAATGTCTCTGAACAAGGCCGAGATCAAAATGGTCAAGATTCAAATGAAGCACTTACACAAGGGGGTGATCAAGAGGGCGACGCAATAGGAGCTGATCCGTTGACTGACCAAGAGATCCAAACCTTTGAAAGCGATGCTTTAGTGGATTACTTCGCTTAAGCTATTTTTATCTGCTTTTCCCTTGTCGTGCTTAGGCATGGCAAGGCCCTTCTTTTTTTCTTGTCTACACTTAATGATGAATAGCTTATGCAATTTGGCGACATTGACCCAAAGTTTTAGTCGTGTTCGTGGCATAAGGCTTGCAGAATTCAATTAAGCATCAAAAAGGTGACGTATGGCGAACGAAAAAGAATTGCAACTTGACGCAGTTGAAGAACCCAAAAGCAACAAAAAACTGATCATTATTATTGTTGCGGCAGTGTTAGTGGTGGGTATAGGTGTGGCAGCTGCACTGTTATTAATGGGGGGGGATGATGCGCCAGCAGAAGAAACAGCAGAAGCCGCCGCCGAAGAAGCGCCAGTTGAAGCAACGGCAGGTCCTGCTATTTACGTTAAATTAAAACCAGAATTTATTGTGAACTATCAAGTGGGTACGCGTCAGCGATACTTACAAATCTACATGGAAGCCATGACACGTAATCCTGGCGTGGCGGAGGCATTAGAAATGCACAGCCCCATGATTCGCAGTTCAATTATTTCCTTGTTGGGTCAGCAAAGTTATGAATACCTTCGAACCGCTGAGGGTCGAGCGGATATTCGATTAAAACTTCAAGAAGAAATTCAAAGAATAGTTACTCAAGAAACCGGCATTGAAGGCGGTTTAGAGCAAATATTATTTACCAACTATGTCATGCAGTAATGTTTGCCATATTTATTATTAGTCGGTTTTTGAGGGTCATTGACTCGTGCAAGATCTTTTAAGTCAAGACGAAATAGATGCCCTGTTACACGGGGTAGACGACGGTGACATCGAACCGGAAGATCCCGGTGATGGTGAAGGCGTCAAATCCTATGACCTCTCAAGTCAGGATAGGATTGTTCGTGGGCGAATGCCCACATTAGAAATGATCAACGAACGCTTTGCGCGTTACACCCGCATAAGTATGTTCAATTTTTTACGTCGCAGTGCTGATGTTGCCAGCGGCGGCATTCAAATCATGAAGTTTGGTGAATATATTCACACGCTTTATGTGCCCACCTCATTAAATATGGTGAAAGCGCGGCCATTGCGCGGCACCGCGTTATTTATTCTAGATGCCAAATTAGTGTTTAAACTGGTTGATAACTTTTTTGGTGGTGATGGGCGTCATGCAAAAATTGAAGGCCGTGAATTTACCCCCACTGAATTACGAGTGGTGCAGCTAATTTTAAGCCAAGTTTTTAAAGACATGAAAGAAGCTTGGCACGCTGTTTTACCTTTAGAGTTTGAGTATTACGGCAGTGAAGTAAACCCTGCCATGGCCAATATCGTTAGCCCCAGTGAAGTGGTTGTGGTCAGTTCATTTCACATTGAGCTCGATGGCGGTGGTGGAGATCTGCATGTGGCGTTGCCGTACTCAATGATTGAGCCAATTCGAGAGGTACTGGATGCGGGTGTTCAATCCGATGTAGACGAAGTAGATGAAAGATGGGTGCATTCTTTGCAAGAAGATATTCAAAGCGCCAAAGTTCCGGTACACGGAACCATTGTTCAACAAGAAATTTCATTGCGCGAAGTGGCGGCATTTAAAACAGGGGATGTGATTTCCATAGATATGCCAGAAGATTTTATTTTACAAGCCAATGGCACACCTATTTTTAGAGGCCAGTTAGGTGTTTCAAATGACGTACTGGCTGTAAAAATTAAAGAGCCCATAAAAAGAAAATTAAATACCGGCAATAAAGATGGATTACCAGTATGAGTGATGACGAAAACACCACAGAAGAACCAACTGAAGGCGCTGGTGAAGCAAGCGAAGAATCCGGCGTAGACGCAGACTCACTCGCCAATGAAGTAGCGGACGGTGTCGAAGAAGCCGGTGGTGATGATGAAGGTTTAGCCGATGAATGGGCTGCTGCCATGGAAGAAGCCGGCGAAACCGATGATGACGATGATGGTGTCAAACCTGCACCAATGGAAGAGTTTGATGCTGATGAAGCCCATCAAAACTTTGACAAAACCACCCCTGAACTGGATGTCATACTTGATATCTCAGTTGTGATTTCAATGGAGGTGGGTAATACACAAATCCCCATCCGTAATTTATTACAACTTAATCAGGGTTCCGTAATCGAGCTGGACCGTTTAGCCGGTGAACCATTAGATGTGCTCGTTAACGGTACATTAATCGCTCATGGAGAGGTGGTAATGGTAAACGATAAATTTGGTATTCGTTTGACCGATGTTATTAGCCAAAGCGAACGTATACAGCGTTTACGCTAAAGCAAATCATCACTAACAAAAATAATAAAAGAGTAGCGCTATGATTTTTGTCTCTGCGCAAGCACTGGCTAACGCCCAAGCGGCGCCAGTAATAGCTAGCCCAATTGTACCTAATACTCAAGAGCAGTTGATACAAGTCAGTCTTGCGTTGGCTGTAGTAGTGGCTTTGATCTATGCCATTGCGTGGTTTATAAAACGCAAACAAGGCATGCAAGGGTTATCAAATATTCCCATGAAAACCATTGGGGTTTTACCCATGGGCATGAAAGAAAAGATTATTTTAATCGAAGTGGGTGGTAAGCAAATCTTGCTGGGAATGACACCATCTAATATCAATACCTTAGCCACATTTGACCAGCCAATTATTGAAGAGAAGCCAGCAAGCGCATCGTTCTCTCAAAAACTCAAAGACATTATTTCTCAACAGAAAAACCAAGCTCAGTCAGACACCGTCGATGTTAAGGCAAACCATGAAGATCATCATTAAAAATGGGTTGGCTTTAATTGTGCTGATGGTTTTCAGCACTTTTTCCATGGCTGAAGAAAAATTTGGCATCCCTGCGGTGACGTTAGTCACCGAACCTGATGGTAGTGGACGTTACAGCGTAACGATTCAAATACTGGCCATCATGTCGATGCTGACCATCTTACCCACCTTAATAATCATGATGACATCATTTACACGGATCATTGTGGTTTTTGCAATTTTACGTCAAGCGTTAGGTTTACAACAAACCCCCTCTAACCAAATTTTGCTTGGCTTAGCCATGTTTTTATCAATGTTCATTATGATGCCTGTGTTTAAAGTGATGAATGAAACCGCAATTCAACCTTATATTAATGAACAAATTATGCCCTTGGAGGCCTTAGAAAAAGCCAGTATTCCGCTGCGTGAATTCATGCTGGCACAAATTCGTGAAGATGACTTGACGTTATTTGTGCGTTTATCCGGTGAAAAGGATATTGCCAGTGCCAGTGAAACACCGTTGCATATCTTGATACCTGCTTTTGTGACCAGTGAGTTAAAAACCGCATTTCAAATTGGTTTTATGCTGTTTATTCCGTTTTTGATCATCGACTTGGTGGTAGCCAGTGTCTTGATGGCCATGGGTATGATGATGCTTTCCCCAATTATTATTTCGTTACCGTTTAAAATTATGCTGTTTGTATTGGTCGATGGTTGGGCCATGGTCATTGGCACACTTGCTGCGAGTTATGGTTTTTAATCATAAAGGAAAGGTTATGGGCCCAGAACATTTAGGTGATTTTTTACGGGAAGGTTTATTCGTTGTTATTATTATTGTGGCGGTGGTGTTAGTGCCGGGTTTAATCGTCGGTTTGATTGTAGCGACCTTCCAAGCAGCCACTCAGATTAACGAACAAACCTTAAGTTTTTTACCTCGCTTGGTGATCACATTACTGTGCATATTATTCTTTGGCCCTTGGATCATAAATAAGCTCGTCACCTATGCAAAAATGCTGTACATGAACATCCCTTACTTAATTAGTTAGTATTATGGAACCAGGCCTAGGATTCATACTCAATTTAGACGGTGCCGAAATATCCAGTTGGGTGAGTCGTTATATGTGGCCTTTTGCACGTATTGCTGGATTTTTTATGGTGATGCCTTTGTTTGGTACGCGTTTGGTTACCCAACGTGTCAGATTATATTTGGCATTAGCAACCACGGTTGTGGTGACCCCCTTGTTACCTCCCATGCCTGTCATTGAATCACTCAGTGTACAAACCATGATTATTATTGCACAACAAATTTTCATTGGTATTGCTTTGGCGTTTGCTTTAGAAATTTTGATGAACATTTTCATCATGTCTGGTCAGCTTGTGGCCATGCAAACGGGTTTGGGTATGGCCATGATGGTTGACCCATCTAATGGGGTCAACGTTGCGGTGGTTGCTCAGTGGTTTTTAATTTTTGTAAATTTATTGTTTATTTCTTTAAATGGTCACTTAGTTGCGATTGAAGTGATGACAGACAGTTTTTATACCATCCCCGTGGGTGAAGGGATGCTTTCAGGTAATACATTAATGGAAGTTGCGCTCTTAGCCCAGTGGATGTTCAGCGCAGCCATTGTATTAGCATTACCAGCCATCGCAGCTATGTTGGTAGTCAATATAGCCTTTGGTGTAATGGCAAGACTTGCGCCCCAGCTTAATATTTTTGCTGTGGGTTTTCCTGTTACCATGATGTTGGGTTTAATTGTCTTATGGATAACCTTCTCAGGTTATGGTGATAAATTTTCAGGTTTACTCTCTGAAACGTTTCAGTTCATGCGAAGCTATAGAGCATGATAAATTGTATGAGGCGAAATAATGGCTGAAGGTGATAGCAGTCAAGAAAAAACGGAGGAACCCACGGCCAAGCGCTTACAAAAAGCGCGAGAAGATGGCCAAATTCCCCGATCAAAAGAATTAAGTACTAGCTTAGTATTAATTGTAGGCGCCTTATCACTTTGGATTTTTGGTGGGTTTATTTATAGTGGCGCTGAAAACATCTTTAGATTTAATTTTGCCTTAGAAAGAAGCCATTTATTTGATGAAAAAGAAATGGTTATTCATTTGTCCGCATCGGCACTTGAAGCCATTTTAGTTATTTCTCCTGTGATGATTGCATTAATTATTGCTGCTGTTTTAGGTCCCCTTGCCTTGGGGGGCTGGATGTTTAGTGGTAAATCGTTATTGCCCAAACTCAGTCGTATTAGTCCGTTGGCTGGTTTTAAGAGAATGTTTGGCTTAAAAAGCTTGGTTGAGTTGTTAAAAAGTTGGGCAAAAGTTTTAGTGATAGCGGCGTGTACTATTTTATTGTTTTTTTCCCTAGAAAATTCCATTTTATATCTCAATCAAGAACCGGATCGTCAAGCCATTATTCATGCAATGGATCTGGTGATGCTAGGGGCATTAGCGTTAGCAATTAGCACATTATTGATCAGCATTATTGATGTGCCTTTTCAAATTTATGATTTCACCAAAAAAATGAAAATGAGTTTGCAAGAGGTAAAAGACGAACACAAAGATACTGAAGGGAAACCAGAGGTTAAACAAAGAATACGTCGACTTCAGTACGAAATGAGCCAACGAAAAATGATGCAAGATGTGCCTGAGGCCGATGTTGTCATCACTAACCCAACTCACTATGCCGTGGCTTTAAAATATCATAGTGAAGGCATGGAGGCACCCGTGCTGGTAGCCAAAGGCGCGGATGAGGTCGCAATGAAAATAAGAGAGATAGCAAAAGCCCATAAAGTACCCATAGTCGAAGCACCTGCTTTAGCCCGCTCAGTGTATACCTATACCCGTGTGGGTAAAGAAATCCCTGAAGGGTTATACGTCGCGATTGCTCAAGTATTAGCGTTTGTTTACCAGCTTAATCAGTACTTTAAAGGCCTGGGTCCTAAACCAAAACAACCGGTATTCCCTGTGCCACCAAATTTAAGAGCATAGGTTATTTATCAATTTCTTTTCCATCACGACATGGGCAATGGTGTTTGCTATAAATTCAGAAGAAGTACATTGATAATTAAGAGATTGATAAAACCCTATGGCGGTTTTTCTAGCGTCTAATACGATTCGTGTGCCGTGATGGTGTTGAATGCATTGTTCAGCCATCAACACTAAATTTCGACCAATGCCTTGCTGCCTATGGGATGCTTTAACGGCCATTTGCCGTATGCGAAATGAAGCAGGCTCATTATCTAATGATGCAACTATGATGCAGCCAATCAAATTGGCTTGCTCAAATGCGCCAATATGAATTTGCTGAGCGTCACCTTCAACGTCTTTATGACTTAGCGTTAAACCTAATGGCTGGCGTAAAATGGATTCCCTAATTTTGAGTGATTGCTGATAGGCAATATCCGTCACGTCAAATTGTCGGTAGTTTATAGGGCCGTTCGTCACTTACTTATGCTCTTTAGTTATGGTGAACTCTTTAGCGTTTAGTAAGTAGACTAAAGCGCCATAAGTGGAATATTTTTCTGGCCATATTCTTGCAATAACCTAACAAGCGTCAAAATTTTCGATTGTAGTTGGGATGTAAATGGCCGTAACTCGCGCAAGCTTACCACAAATTAATTTCAAGCAAGTATTGCTACAAGGGCGCTCGTTACTCGCCGGTAATTTAGGCGTGCCGGTCATGCTCATGGTGCTTTTGGGCATGATGACCTTACCGGTACCGACTTTTCTGTTGGATGTTTTTTTCACCTTTAATATTGCCTTAGCCATAGTGGTTTTGATGGTGAGTATCTATGCAGGGCGTCCCTTAGACTTTGCCATTTTCCCCAGTGTTTTATTGATCGCCACCTTACTGCGTTTAGCATTAAACGTAGCATCCACTCGTGTTGTGTTACTTGAAGGTCACGAAGGTGGCGCGGCTGCGGGTAAAGTCATCGAAGCCTTTGGCGAAGTGTTGGTAGGTGGTAATTACGCGGTGGGTTTAGTGGTGTTTTTAATCCTGATGATTATCAACTTTGTGGTGGTGACAAAAGGTGCTGGCAGGATATCAGAAGTAAGTGCGCGTTTTACCTTGGATGCCATGCCGGGTAAACAAATGGCCATCGATGCGGATTTAAACGCAGGGTTAATTGATGCCGATGCCGCTAAAACTCGTCGAAAAGATGTGGCTAACGAGGCCGACTTTTATGGTTCTATGGACGGTGCCAGTAAGTTTGTAAAAGGGGATGCCATTGCGGGCATGCTCATATTATTAATTAATATCATAGGTGGTCTTGCCATTGGTATGGCCCAGCATGATCTTGATTTTTCTCGTGCCACCGAGGTGTATGCATTGTTAACCATTGGTGATGGTTTGGTGGCACAGATTCCATCACTTCTATTATCAACCGCCACGGCGATCATTGTGACTCGAAACAATGACGAGCGAGACATGGGCGGGCAAGTGTTTGATCAAATGTTTGGCTCAGCTCGCGCCCTAGCGGTGGCTTCTGGCATCTTGATTTTAATGGGTTTAATTCCTGGTATGCCGCATTTGGCATTTTTAGGTTTAGGGGCGTTGTCTGCGGGTATCTCATATTTAATTTACAAGCGCGATCAAAAAGTTGAAGTGGTGGATGAAGGCATTGGGGGCTCAGCGCGTCAAGCAGCGCAGAAATCCGCCGGTGGCGCGGCTTCACCAGCACAAGGTCAAAGCCCGGGTTCTCAACCTCTTAAAGCGTTACCCGGTAATGACAGTAAAGAAGTGGACTGGGACGATGTAGAAGCGGTGGATATTATTGGTTTAGAAGTGGGTTACCGCTTAATTCCCCTAGTGGATAAAAACCAAGGTGGACAATTACTTAGCCGAATAAAAGGCATTCGCCGTAAGTTATCACAAGATTTAGGGTTTCTGATTCCCAGTGTTCATATTCGTGACAACTTAGATTTAATGCCCAACGCTTACCGTATTTTATTAATGGGGGTCAGTGTCGCAGAAGCGATTATTGAACCTGACAAAGAAATGGCCATTAATCCTGGGCAGGTTTTTGGCACCCTAGATGGCACAGTGACCAAAGACCCGGCTTTTGGTTTAGATGCAGTTTGGATTGATGATTATAAAAAAGACCAAGCACAAACCCTAGGTTATACCGTCGTAGATTCCAGCACGGTTGTGGCAACCCACCTCAATCAGCTTTTACAAAAACATGCACACGAATTAATTGGCCATGAAGAAGTTCAGCAAATGTTGGATCGTCTTGCCAAAATCTCGCCTAAGTTAGCCGAAGAGTTAGTGCCTAATACACTTAATCTGAGTCAATTATTAAGTGTGTTGCAAAATTTATTAACAGAAGGTGTACCGGTTCGCGACATGCGATCAATCGCTGAAGCTTTGGCCAATACCAAGATTGATAGTCAAGATACTGCCGCCCTTACGGTACAAGTACGCAAGGTTCTTAAACGCTTAATCATTCAAAGTATTTACGGTAATGCGGATGATCTATCTGTTATTACCCTTGAGCCATCATTGGAACAGTTATTGCTCAAAACAGTACAGCAAAGTAAACAGCAAAATGGTGGCGCGGATAATATGATTTTAGAGCCAAGCATGGCCGAGAAACTACAAAACTCATTATTAGAAGCGGCCCGTAATCAAGAGATGGCTGGCAACCCTGCGGTGTTATTAGTGAGTGGCATGTTACGTCCGGTGTTAGCCAATTTTGTTAAAACCATTACCGATACTTTGCATGTGGTGTCGTATCAAGAAGTGCCAGATAACAAGCAAATTACCATTGCTGCCACCATAGGGGCATAACCATGACGCAAGTCGAATCATGGATAGTTTGAACTTAGCCAATTTAAAGGATTAAAACCTAAGCGCAGCTTACGTTAATTGAGAATAATATTATGAAGGTACGTCGTTTTACTGCCAGCAGTATGCAAAAAGCGTTAAAAACCGTTCGTGATGAAATGGGGCCTGATGCGGTAATTTTATCTAACCATCGAGTGAACGGTGGTGTTGAAATTATTGTTGCTCAAAACTATGAACCGGTTAGCGCTAAAAAAACGGCGCCTGTTTATCATGATGATGATCTTGAAGAACTTGAAGATAAAAAAGCCCCGCAAGTTACAAACAAACCTAAAAACGCAAATCCTTGGCCTTTTCTAAATGATCATGAGCGCCATGATGTTGAAGAGCAGTTAAAACTGCAAGATCAGTTAGAAGCCCTAAAGCGCCAGCGTGAAAAAGAACACGCACCAATCAATCAAACAAAAGAAATGCCCACATCAATGAATGTGCGCAGTAAATCGGATTTACAGCAATCACTTCAGCAAATTAAGCAACAACGTCAGGATCCCAGTTACGCTTATCAGCCACCAGAATCCGCGGCAGTGCATAAAACCCAGGACAAACAAGAGACGGCCAAATCCCAGCATAACCAACAAATTTTGAATGACGTTCGCAATGAATTAAACGACCTTAAAGATTTATTGGTCAATCATTCTGGTGCAGTCCCTGCGCCGCAAGCCAATAATTTTGTGTGGAAAAAATTCAGCCCAGCCAATGCATTGCAAGCCAAGCTCTGGCAGCGCCTTGAGCAAATGGGGTTTGATGATTGGATTATTTATCAGCTACTGCACAAGGTTCAAAGCCATGCAGATGAAAAACAAACGTGGCAAACCATGCTGCATGACCTTGCTCAACATATCAATATTAGCCCCAGTGATCGTTTAAAACGCGGTGGCGTGTTTGCTTTAGTTGGCCCAACAGGCGCCGGTAAAACCACGACGATTGCGAAAATGGCGGTGCGTTACACCCTTGAGCACGAAGGGGCAAAAGTGGGCTTGATCACCATGGATAACTATCGTTTAGCGGCCCATGATCAACTGCGCACGTTAGGGCAAATTTTAGGGGTACCGGTACAAGTGGCCGATCAAGATCATCCTTTAAGTGCTTGCATCAAAGAACTTGAACAGTGCGATCTGGTATTAATCGACACAGCAGGATTAACCCCTGAGCACCCCATGTTGAAATATCAGTTAGATCAATTAGCTCAATTAAACACCCCGGTTAATACATTACTGGCCTTACCCGCCACCAGTAACTCCCGAGTACTGCGTAAGGTTTACCAAAATTATAAAGCGGCAAAATTAAGCGGCTGTGTATTGACCAAAATTGATGAAGCCAGCAGCTTGGGTGATGCGATTACGGTCTTGCTCGAATGCAAACTGAATTTGGCCTACAGCACAGATGGGCAGCGTATTCCTGATGATTTTGACCCTGCAAACGCTAAAGCATTGGTCAAAGAAGCTGTGAAAATGGCTCAACAAGAACAGCAAGTGGCCGCGCAACATCAAATGGCAGCAGGGGCTTGGTAATGCCGTTTACAACTGTGCATCAAAAACAGGGGCAAAATAAATGGGGGAATATGTCTTTATGATGAATCGAATTGCAGCGATTTGCTTTAATTGCACTAAGCTCTTAATTAAGGGGAGTGTTTAATGCATCCAGTTCAAGTGATAGCGATCACCGGTGGCAAGGGTGGCGTGGGAAAAAGTAACGTATCGGTGAATCTTAGCATTGCGTTAGCTGAGATGGGTCGCCGTGTGGTTTTGTTAGATGCGGACTTAGGCCTAGCTAATATTGATGTGCTATTAGGCATCACCTCAAAGAATAACATCAGCAATGTATTAAATGGCGATGTGAGTCTGCGAGATGTATTGGTCAATGGCCCTGGCGGCATCAAAATTATCCCCGCAGCCTCTGGCACACAAGAAATGGCCCAACTGGATGCTCGCGAGCACGCTGGACTCATTCGTGCGTTTAGCTCCATTGCCGATCAGCTCGATATACTCGTCATTGATACTGCCGCAGGTATTGGCGATGGTGTCACCAGTTTTGTCAAAGCGGCCCAAGAAGCCGTCATTGTTGTGACGGATGAGCCAACCAGCATCACAGATGCCTATGCACTGATTAAATTACTCAATCGCGATCATGGAATGTTTCGTTTTCGGGTGTTGGCCAATATGGTGAAAACCTCTCAAGACGGTCACAACCTATTTGCGAAATTAACCAAGGTGACCGACCGCTTCTTAGATGTGGCCTTGCAGTATGTGGGTTGCATTCCGTTTGATGACAGCGTGAAGCGATCAGTTCAAAGACAACGAGCCGTTGTCGAAGCATATCCAAGAGCCAAAGCCTCATTGGCGTATAAATCTCTAGCGAAAAAGGTCGATTCTTGGCCACTGCCCACCACTGCGCGTGGGAATCTAGAGTTTTTTGTGGAGAGTTTAGTATCAACAGCTCGTGGATGATTTATGGCCGTAGCAAGTGGTTTCGCCATGTATACAGGTGAGCAAAATCCAAACTATAACCAGCTCGTTGAAGAGTACGCGACCTTAGTGAAACGCATTGGGCATCACTTAAAAGGGCGCTTGCCTCCATCGGTGCAGCTGGATGACTTGATTCAATCAGGCATGATTGGCCTGATCGAAGCTGCACGTAAATACGAGCCAAGCAAAGGCGCGAGTTTTGAAACCTATGCGGGTATTCGCATACGTGGCGCCATGTTAGATGAAATTCGTAAAGGAGACTGGGCACCGCGCTCAGTGCACCGTAACAGCCGCAAAATATCCGAAGCCATACGCTATGTTGAATCGCAAACTGGCCGTGACGCACAAGATCACGAGGTTGCGGCTGCTTTAGATATGAACCTAGATGAATACCATCAGCACCTTCAAGATGGCATGGGCTCACGTTTATTTAGCTTTGAAGACCTTCTTAGCCAACCCGGCGAGCGCGAAGGCGATCTCATCAGTCATGATGAAACTGGGCCGTATGAGGGATTGCAATCAGAGCACTTTCAACAACACCTAGCTCAAGCCATTGCTAAGTTGCCTGAGCGTGAGCAGTTAGTACTGGCACTTTACTACGATGAAGAATTAAACCTAAAAGAAATTGGGGCTGTACTGGATGTGAGCGAGTCACGGGTCAGTCAAATCCACAGTCAAGCGGCGCTGCGTTTACGGGCCCGTTTATCACAATGGACAGAACAGCAAACAGAATAACTTAGGGTATTGAGAGTAGGCCAATAGCGCCTAGTCTTATATTTAACATCAACCTGCTGGATAACTTGATAACACTGGCTAGACTAAAAAATAGGTAATTGAGTCTTTGGCCAGGGCGCTGGGAGGTAGCTTTGGATAAAAATATGAAAATACTCGTCGTGGACGATTTCTCCACCATGAGACGCATCATCAAAAATCTGTTGAGAGACTTGGGCTTTACCAATACTCAAGAAGCAGACGACGGTAATACAGCCTTGCCCATGTTGCAAAGCGGTGACTTTGATTTCTTAGTGACTGACTGGAACATGCCCGGCATGACAGGTATTGAACTGTTAAAGCATGTGCGTGAAGACGAGCGCTTGAAAAAGTTGCCTGTGCTAATGGTGACTGCCGAAGCAAAACGAGATCAAATTGTGGCGGCGGCTCAAGCTGGGGTAAATGGTTATGTTATCAAACCATTTACAGCAGCCGTGCTTAAGGAAAAGATCGAAAAAATCTTTGAGCGCGTTGAAGGCTGACTAGGGAATTGTCATGGCAGAAGCAGATATTAAAAGCTCAAGTAATGAGTTTGCAAAGCTGTTTTCTGAAAAAGCCAATGAGTTAATGGGTCGGCTAGAGAACAATGACTTGGCCGGTGCAGTTGGTTTAATTCAGGATTTGCAAAAAGTAAGGGACGAAAATCTCTATCAAGAGATTGGCCAACTTACACGAGCATTACATGAGTCTATTAAGAATTTCAAAATTAATGGCAATGCTCCAGGGGCGGGTTCTGATATAGACGAGGCCCATGAAGGGCTGCAATATGTTGTTGAAATGACAGCAAAAGCAGCAAATAAGACCATGGATAAAGTGGATGAAAGTATGCCACTTTCTGAAGCGATTTCGAACGAAGCGTCTGATATTCAACAAGAATGGAATCGTTTTTTAAATAAAGATTTAAGTGCGGCTGAATTTCGTGATTTAACTAAACGCATCAGTACATTTTTAGAAAACACCGAACAAAATACACGAAAGTTAAACGGTAATTTAAGTGATATTTTATTAGCGCAAGATTTTCAAGATTTAACCGGACAAGTGATTCAACGTATTACGGCAATGGTAACGGACGTTGAATCTCGCTTAGTGAATTTAGTGGCCATGGCAGGCCATGTGGATCAAATGACGGGGATTAAACACAAAGAAATTGAAGTCCCAGATGAAGAACATGATCCAAATAAAGGGGTTGGACCTCAGTTAAATGCTGAAGACAAAGAAGATGTAGCATCAGGCCAAGATGATGTGGATGACCTATTATCCAGTCTTGGTTTTTAAAGGAGTGAAAGGATGAGTTTGGACGCTGATGAAGAGATCCTCCAGGACTTCCTTGTTGAAGCAGGTGAGATTCTAGAATTGCTATCTGAGCAATTGGTCGACTTAGAAAATCGTCCAGATGATCATGATTTGCTGAACTCCATATTCCGTGGCTTTCACACAGTAAAAGGTGGAGCAGGCTTTTTACAGCTCAACCCACTGGTTGCTTGCTGCCATGTGGCTGAAAACGTATTTGATATTTTACGTAATGGTCAGCGTACCGTTACCTCAGACTTAATGGACGTGGTATTAAGAGCCCTTGATACCGTCAACGAAATGTTTGATTCGGTGCGTGCTGGTGAAATGCCAGAAGAAGCGGACCCTCAACTGATTGCCGATTTAACGCGCTACTCTAAACCCGAGTCAGCCGCCCCAGCAGACGCTCCAGCAGCAGAAGTACCGCCAGTAGAAGAACCAGCAGCAGAAGCGGCCCCCGAGCCACAAGCGCCTGCGGCTGAAACACCGGCAGCCGCAGATGACGGCGATATCACAGATGAAGAATTTGAAAACCTATTGGATTCGTTAGAAGCACCAGCTGACGGCCCAGCAAAAGCCGAAGAAGCAGCACCCGCTGCAGCAGCGGATGATGATTTATTCGACATGTCGCCCGCTACTGATGATGCCTCTGATGAAATCACACCTGATGAGTTTGAAGCCCTGCTGGATAAGTTACATGGTTCTGGCAAGGGGCCAACCGCAGGTGGGCAAAACGATGCGTCAGCAGCACCGGCTGCTGAACCTGCAGCAGCTGACCCGGTTGCTGAAGACGGTGACAGTGATGCCACTATCTCAGAATCTGAATTTGAAGACTTATTAGACAAGCTTCATGGTAAAGGCAAAGGGCCCACTGTAGACAGCGGAAAGTCTTCTCAACCAACAAGCCCGCCAGCGGAAGAAGCGAAACCCGCTGCGCCAGCCGAACCCGTTAAAGCGGCGGCACCGACTCCAACACCTGCACCGGCTCCAACACCTGCAGCCAAAGCCGCGGCACCTGCTGCAGCGGCGGCAAAAAAAGCAGAACCACCTGCCGCTGTTGAAACCACCGTGCGTGTTGATACCAAACGCTTAGATGACATCATGAACATGGTAGGGGAGCTTGTATTAGTTCGAAATCGCTTAGTGCGCTTGGGTTTAAAAAGCACTGACGAGTCCATGGCAAAAGCGGTTGCAAATTTAGATGTGGTCACAGGGGACTTACAAACCTCTGTGATGAAAACACGTATGCAGCCGATCAAAAAAGTATTCGGACGTTTCCCTCGAGTAGTGCGTGACTTGGCACGTAATCTTAAAAAAGAAGTGACACTTGAGCTAAAGGGTGAAGAAACCGATTTAGATAAAAACCTCGTAGAAGCCTTAGCGGATCCACTGGTCCACTTGGTGAGAAACGCGGTTGACCATGGTATTGAACAACCTGAAGAGCGTGAAGCAGCAGGGAAATCTCGAAACGGCACCGTGGTGTTATCCGCTGAGCAAGAAGGTGACCATATTCTGTTATCGATTCAAGATGACGGTAAAGGTATGGACCCGAAAAAACTTCAGCAGATCGCCGTTGAAAAAGGGGTGATGGATCAAGATGCCGCCGATCGGTTAACGGATTCTGAATCGTTTAATTTAATCTTTGCACCAGGCTTTTCAACCAAGACAGAAATCAGTGATATTTCAGGTCGTGGTGTGGGCATGGATGTGGTGAAAACAAAAATCACCCAATTAAACGGCACACTTAACATTGATTCGGTTCAAGGTCGTGGCTCTAAAATCATGATTAAAGTACCACTAACATTGGCGATTATGCCGACGTTAATGGTCATGCTGCAAGATCAAGCATTTGCTTTCCCACTTGTGAGTGTGAATGAAATATTCCATTTAGATTTAACGCGTACCAATGTGATCGACGGACAAGAAGTAGTGGTTGTGCGTGATAAAGCCGTACCATTATTTCATCTTAAAAACTGGCTTGTGCATAAAGTGAAAAAAGAAGATAGGTCAGAAAAAGAAGGTCATGTGGTTGTCGTCTCTGTCGGCACGCAACGAGTGGGTTTTGTGGTAGATCAGTTGATTGGTCAAGAAGAGGTGGTTATTAAACCTCTTGGTAAAATGCTGCAAGGCACACCTGGCATGGCAGGCGCGACAATCACAGGGGATGGTCGCATAGCATTGATTTTAGATGTACCAAGTATGCTTCATCATTACGCTAAGAAAACCAGCCTAATAGCAGCGTAATGAGGCTGCTATTTTTCACCGCTTTGCCTGTTGCATGCACGTTGAATAAAAAGAATTGATGGAGTCGCAATGGCAATACGGTTGTTGGTGGTGGATGATTCCGGTTTTTTTCAAAAACGAATCTCTGAAATTCTCAAGCCCGTCACTGATATTCAAATTGTTGGTTTTGCAAATAATGGTCGTGAGGCAATCGAAAAAGTCGAGAGCCTAAAACCCGATGTTGTGACCATGGATTACGAAATGCCAGTGATGGATGGTTTAACCGCACTGCGCAATATCATGAAATTAAGACCGACACCGGTCTTAATGTTTTCATCTCTCACTTATGATGGTGCCCGCGTTACTCTTGATGCATTAGATGCTGGTGCCGTCGACTTTTTACCTAAAAACTTTGAAGATCTTCAGCGCGGTGGCGAGAAAATTCGTAATATTTTGAGTGACAAAATTAAAAGTGTCGCTAAATATTATAATCGTTCCGCTTCAGCTCAATCTCATTCGGCTAATACATCAGCGTCACCGGTTGTGAGTGAAAAGGTTGAACCGAATGCACCTGTTAATCGAGCGTATACAAGGGAAAATGTTTCTACTGAAAAAAAATCCGAACCACCGGTTTCTGCAAATGCGATATCTAGGCGGGTTGAAAGTAATACCCGCTTAAATGCAATAGATGTGGTGTTGATTGGCACAAGTACAGGTGGCCCTGTTGCATTGCAAAAAGTATTAACCGAGCTGCCAAGTCATTTTTCGAAACCCATTATTTTAATTCAACATATGCCCGCCTCGTTTACAGGGGCGTTCGCAGAGCGATTAAATAAACTGTGTAATATTGAGGTTAAGTTAGCGCAAGATGGGGATGCATTAAAAGCGGGGCAGGCATTGTTGGCCCCTGGTGGTCAGCAATTAATGTTAGATCGAGGTCGCGTCAGAGTAATAGATGGGGATGATCGCGTTAATTATCGACCCTGTGTGGATATTACATTTGCCAGCGCGGCTAAGCATTATCCAGGAAGAGCATTGGGTATCGTACTCACAGGCATGGGCAGTGACGGAAAAGAAGGTGCGGCTTTGATGAAACAAGGTGGCTCATCTATTTGGGCGCAAGATCAGCAGACCTGTGTGATTTACGGCATGCCCATGGCCATTGCTAAGGCAAATTTAGCCGACGCAGTATTACCTTTACAAGATATTGCAGCGAAGTTGATCAAAGAGGTTCGTTGATGGATATTTTAAGCCTAGCAGGGATTGTGCTGGGAGTTGCCGCTATCTTGTTGGGCAATATGCTGGAAGGAGGCCTAAATTCAGCCCTGATAAATGGTCCGGCTGCCATTATTGTTTTTGGAGGCACCTTTGCGGCTGTTTTAGTGCAAACGCCTTTTTCCGTGATGCAATCTGCGTTTACCCGAACCATCTGGTTGATTTATCCCCCTGACCATAGTCTTGACGAATTATTAAATACATTATGTAAATGGTCACAGACAGCAAGAAAAGAAGGGTTAATTGGTTTAGAAAGCAGCGCTAAATCTGCAACGCTTTTAGCGAAAAAAGGCTTAAATTTATTAGCCGATGGGCAAACTCCTACCGCTATTCGATCAAGTTTAGAATTAGACTTGTATCGACAAGAAGACGCAGGTTTACAATCTGCACACGTTTATGAAAGTTTGGGGGGGTATGCGCCCACCATCGGAATATTAGGTGCCGTCCTTGGCTTAATGCAGGTATTGGGAAACTTAACTGACCCTGAGCAAATTGGCCCAGGCATCGCCACCGCATTTGTGGCAACTATTTACGGTGTGGGCAGTGCCAACTTAATGTTTTTACCCATTGCACAGCGTTTAAAATTTTTAGTGCGCAAAGAATATTTATATAACGAACTCATCATCGAAGGTTTGGTGGCCATTGCAGAAGGTGAGCATCCCAACTCCATTCGTTACCGTTATGAAAATATTAAAAAAGGTGCACATTAATGCAAAGAGAATGTGATGCCTAGACGACACGCTCCACCAGAGTCCGTACACGCGCAGCGCTGGATGGTGTCTTACGCAGACTTCATGACACTCATGTTTGCATTTTTTGTGGTGTTATATGCATCGTCTTCTTTAAATGATGAAAAATTTAAACAAATGAGTGACGTCTTCATAGGGGTGTTTGATCAGCCCGCAGCTTTATCTTTGCCGCAAGATTTTCAAACTTTAATGTCGCAATTATCCGACAGTTTGAGAGAACCAGAAGACAAAGTGGATGAGATTCTCAATTTAGATAAAAACGAAGAGCGCTTGCATAATTCACTACAAGCTTTAATTGATCAGTCTATTAACAAACCCCGTGTGAGCCTAAATAAAGTACGTGAATTTTTACAATTAGAAATCCCGTCAGATTATATTTTTAATGGCAAAAACGATGTTGTGAGCGTGGAAGGGGAGTACATATTGTCTCAACTTGCCGATGTATTTGAGGGCATTCCCAATTTTATTAGCATTGAAGTCTTTACCGATGATCAAGTGGATCAAACCAACCCTTGGCAATTGGCATCCAGTCAGGGCATGGCCATTTTGCAACTGTTGGCTTTAGATGATGTATCCCCATTACGACTTGCGGCGGTTAATTATGGGCCGTTTCAGCCAATTGCCACCAATGATGATGAAGATGGGCAGTCAATCAATCGTCGAGTGCTATTCTTAATACACAGTACAAGTGAAAGCGTTAATCGCATTAAAACTGTGACGGATGCGCACTTATCTGCTAATCCTTAATAAGGATAGGAATAAAATCTGCATAGTAATATGTAGGTCGACAAGATTGCCGCTTTTCGGCAACGTGTTTTTAGGCCAAGGAGTGAGTTGTGCACGTATGGGCCGTAGCTAATCAAAAAGGTGGAGTAGGTAAAACCACCACCACAGTCAGTCTTGCGGGGTTACTGCGCGAGCAAGGTCATCGTGTGTTAATGGTAGACCTTGATCCTCACGGTTCGCTCACCAGTTATTTTAAATATGATCCTGATGAGATTGAGTTCAGCACCTTTGATTTATTCATGCATGAAGGAAAGGTGCCTGAGGACCTGCCTAAAAAAATCATCAAAACCACATCAAAAGAGGGCATTGATTTATTTCCTGCCAGTACCGCCCTTGCCACCCTTGAACGTAAAGTGGCAGGCCAAGGTGGAATGGGTTTGGTGATATCAAAAGCATTGGCGAGTTTATGGGATGATTACGAATTTGTTTTGATTGATACGCCACCTATTTTAGGCGTGTTAATGATCAATGCTTTGGCCGCAGCACAACGATTGTTGATCCCAGTGCAAACAGAATTTCTAGCGGTAAAAGGGCTTGAGCGCATGACTCATACGTTAGGTATGGTCATGCAAAGTACCAAAAAGCAGTTGCCGTTTATGATTATTCCCACACTTTACGATCGTCGCACCCATGCTTCCATTCAAGCATTGAAAAAAATCAGAGAGCTGTATGGGGATCAAGTATTCGCAGAATCTATTCCGGTGGATACTAAATTTCGTGATGCCAGCGCCATTGCAAAAGTGCCATCGGATTTAGATCCTGATGGTCGTGGTGTTCGTGTGTATCGTCACTTGCTTAGTAATTTACTAAGCACAGCCAGTGCGGCCTAAGTTATGGCAGGAGCATCAGATAAAGCCGTCAGTGACTATTTAGACAACCTCTTCTTTGAGACCTTACCGCCGGTTAACCATGAGATTGTTCCGTATCAACCACTGGATAGTGTGGACATGAGTTGTCGCTTACAACCCTGCACGGATCCATTTTCACTGATGAGCATGACCGATGTTTCTGAACACGCAATTTGGGAAGCGTTTTTAGAATTATTACTGCTAGGCCAAACGCTGCCCCATGGGCAGTTACAACGCTATGTTTTTAAGCAAAGCCAAATTCTGTTACAAAAATCGCGGATTAAACTGCAGGGGTAGGTGAAGTATGAATAACCCCAGTGCGCCAAAACCAACCATTACAAAATCCACCCATGTCGCCACGGTTGTGCAAGAGTACATGGACAATTTGCTAGTGGATTTATTTCCCGATGTGGCACAAGACATTGAATCGCTTCAAGGCGAACCTGAGTTAGAAACCTTAGCGCCGCAAGAGCGAGTAGTCAGTGAACTAACCGTTGCGGACGATGTAGCCGTTGAGGTAGCCATCAATACGCAAGCACCTCAAGCAGCTCCAGTACAAATAGACCCTAAGCCTGAAGTTGAGACACCGTCACCCGTTAGCGAAATTGAGCAGGTTGCCCCTCAAATCAAGCAAGCCCCTGTGGATCATGAGTTGTCCGCAAGTGTCAAAGAAACAACACCAATAGTTGAAGAGGTTGAGGCGCCAGTCGATAGCCAAATCATTGACAAGCCTGCTATCAAACCAAAAGCGTTGCGTTACCCCCAAGCCCCAGAGTGGGCGCAAGCAGATTTTGATGTTTTGTTATTTGATGTTTGTGGCTTAAAGCTGGCGGTGCCGATGGAAGCGTTAGGCAAAATCATTAAAGTTGAGCACGAAACCAACCAGCTCATTGGTCGCCCTAAATGGTTTATTGGCGCTTATATTGAAAACGAGCAGCATTTGTATGTGGTGGATACTGCCCAATACATCATGCCAGAAAAAGGCTTTAATCTTGCCGAAGACGGCTTTGATTATGTGATTCAGTTACAACGAAGCAAATGGTCATTGGCCTGTAAAAAAGTTCACAGTACCGTGAAATTACAACCAGACCAGGTGAAATGGCGCTCCCAGCAGGGTAAACGCCAGTGGCTATCGGGCACGGTGGTCGATCACATGTGTGCTTTGATTCATGTGGACAGCTTGATTGATTTGTTAGAAGCCGAAGTGAAATAACGCCCTACTTAAAATTCTAACTCGACTGGCACACAACCTGCTCTAGTCTAAACTAATAACAGGGAATGTTATGAATTTGACAAGTGACTTCAATTTAAGTGGTCGCTGGTGTTGGGCAACATTAAGTTGGCTGCGCCATATATAGGAGTGAGTGGATGAGTACCTATGAAGCAAAAGGGGTAGCTGAAGATCCCGTGTTGCAGTGGGTCACCTTTCGTTTAGATAACGAGACCTACGGCATCAATGTAATGCAGGTACAAGAAGTGCTGCGCTATACCGAGATTGCGCCAGTACCCGGTGCGCCGCCATATGTACTGGGTATCATCAATCTGCGTGGTAACGTGGTGACGGTTATTGATACCCGTTTGCGCTTTGGTTTAAGTGAAACCGAAACCAATGATCAAACCCGTATTGTGATAATTGAAACAGAAAACCAAGTAGTGGGTATTTTAGTCGATGCGGTGGCCGAAGTGGTTTACCTGCGTCAATCTGAAATCGAAACCACCCCGAATGTTGGCAACGAAGAAACGGCCAAATTCATTCAAGGGGTTTGTCATAAAAACGAAGAACTGCTTATTTTGGTTGATCTAGAGAAAATGATGTCCGATGAAGAATGGGCAGAACTTAACGACTTTTAATCGTTAAATAGCATCACAAAAAACGCAGCTTCATGCAGTTGATACCAAGTGCTTTTTACATTTGAAAAAAGTACTTGGTATTCATAATAAAATTAAAATTTGCCATACGGCAACTGCGAGTGAATCATGTTAGAACTTGTATCGTCTTGGGCGCTTGGCGCGTCTGTGCATCCTTTATTACTTATCACCACAGCCAGCATCGCTATACTTGGGTGTTCTATGGCTATTTTTAATGCACGTGTTTTATTAAAACAAAAACGACAGCAAGAATTGGTCAACCGACGACTGCATGAAGACATGGCTTCACTATCAAAAAGTGCCATTGGCATGGGGCAAAAGGTGTTAGAAACAGAACGCCGCTTGGCTGAAGTACTTAAAAAGCAATTTGCAATATTAAACTCACAGCCTGAGCATCCATCTTATGATCAAGCGTCTCGCCTAATCGCCATGGGTGCCACCGAAAATGATTTGGTAAGCAGTTGTGGTTTTAGCCACTCAGAAGCTGAGCTGTTATTGTCGTTAAACCGAAAACGACAAGGGAATTTTGAAAGTGCCGTGCATTAATTACACTGTATAAAAACGAATAAAAAAACCGAGATTAATTCTCGGTTTTTTTATGCCTGTTGATCGGAAGTGAAATTTATGTGAATTAGAATATCTTGTGCAGACTTGGATCCCCGATAAAAGCATTCGGGGATGACGGTACCCACAAGTTCCCAAAGCTAAATTAGTCAAATATTTGCTTGGGCTGTTTAGCTATATCTGCTCCCAAAGCTTACAGCTATAAGTTACAAGCTAGGCTGATTACACGACCTATACTCAAGTTAACACTGTTAAAAGGAGAATGGCCGTGAGTATTAAAACCTCCTTATTGAGCCTGATGATACTATGTAGCCTAAACACAGCGTATGCTGAAGAAATTCAATCCATCACAGGTGCAAACACCATTGATGCCTATGAAGCCTTAACCTTATTTGAAAAAGGTGCCACATTCATTGATGTGCGCGATCAATTTGAATACCAGCTTGGCCATATCCGCAGCGCAGTGCATTTGGATTTAAAGCGAGATTTTAACGACTTATACCTTATTGAAACCCTAGATAAAGATATCCCCATCGTCATTTACTGCAACAGTGCCCATTGCTATCGCAGTGCAGTGGCTACTTTTTTAGCAGTCGCCTGGGGTTATGAAAACGTACACTACTTCAAAGATGGTTACTTCACATGGTTAGCATTGGACTTACCTGTGGTGATGAATCAAAGCCAAGATGCTATTGCTCAAAAAGACAAAGCCGACAGCCAGTGGCGCCTACAAATGAAAGACGCATTGGCCCAGGTGCAACTGGCAAAATCTCAGGGTTTTGAACAAGCCACCGCCCCAACTGTCAGATCCCTAGCCCAATAACGAGCCTAACGGTTAAAGGTTGAATGCAAAGCAACCAGCTTGACCATATCTTAGCTAACAGATTGTTTTAATTCGTAAAAAAATCTAGGAATAGGGGTGACAAAGGGAAATCTATCCGTATAATGCACGCCACATCTAAGCAGCTTGCTGTTTTGGTCAATCCCAACGACCAATGATTAGATGGGTGTGGGGCCTTAGCTCAGCTGGGAGAGCGCAACACTGGCAGTGTTGAGGTCAGCGGTTCGATCCCGCTAGGCTCCACCAATTTTTACAAGTTCGGCCTATAACTTGTAAATCTTAAGTGTCCCGTTCGTCTAGAGGCCTAGGACACCGCCCTTTCACGGCGGTAACAGGGGTTCGACTCCCCTACGGGATACCATTTCTTTTTTAACTCTCCTTTTTATTTCTAAAATTTAGTTATCGTTTATATACGCAGATTGCGTGAAATTACCGTCGCCCAAGGACATCGAGCTATTTTGCACGACAGTAACAAACCAAACCAATCGCACAATTATTCACCCGCAGGTGCGGGTTCTTACATTTCTAGCAAGAATCGAACACCTGTAGGAGTTGCGCCCCGCGCATGAAACCAGCGGACTCATTCGTTCAAGGTGAGCCGAAAGTGAATATTGGTGTTTGTGGGTAATTAACCAACCATCTAAAACCAATCCAACCAGCTCTGTATTATTCACCCGCAGGTGTGGGTTCGTACATTTATAAATTAATCTAACACCTGTAGGAGTTGCGCCCCGCGCACGAAACCAGTGAACTAATTCATTCAAGGTGGGCCGAAAGTGAATACGTGTGATTGTTTGTATCCAACCAGCAAAACCAATCCAACCAGCTCTGTATTATTCACCCGCAGGGCGGGTTCCTACATTTTTAGCAAGAAACGAATACCTGTAGGAGTTGCGCCCCGCGCACGAAACCAGCGATCTAATTCATTCAAGGTGAGCCTAAAGTGAATGCTTGTGATTACGGGTAGTTAACCAACCAAAACCAATCCAACCAGCTCTTTATTATTCACCCGCAGGTGCGGGTTCCTACATTTATTGCTTATAGCAACATCTGTAGGAGTTGCGCCCTGCGCACGAAACCAGCGAACAAATTCATTCAAGGTGAAGCGAAAGAGAATACTTATGTTTGTGGTTCATTAATCCGAAGGTGCGGGTTCGTACATATATGAATTAACGCAACATTTGTAGGAGTTGCGCCCCGCGCACGAAACCAGCGAACTAATTCATTCAAGGTGAACCGAAAGTGAATACGTGTGATTGTTTGTATCCAACCAGCAAAACCAACCCAACCAGCTTTGTATAATTCACCCGCAGGTGCGGGTTCGTACATATTGAATTAACGCAACATTTGTAGGAGTTGCGCCCCGCGCACGATACCAGTGAACTAATTCATTCAAGGTGAGCCGAAAGTGAATGCTTGTGATTACGGGTAATTAACCAACCAGCAAAACCAATCCAACCAGCTCTGTATCATTCACCCGCAGGTGCGGGTTCGTACATTTATAGATTAATCTAACACCTGTAGGAGTTGCGCCCTGCGCACGAAACCAGCGGACTCATTCGTTCAAGGTGAGCCGAAAGTGAATATTGGTGTTTGTGGGTAATTAACCAACCATCTAAAACCAATCCAACCATCTCTTTATCATTCACCCGCAGGTGCGGGTTCGTACATTTATAGATTAATCTAACACCTGTAGGAGTTGCGCCCCGCGCACGAAACCAGTGAACTAATTCATTCAGGGTGAACCGAAAGTGAATATTGGTGTTTGTGGGTAATTAACCAACCATCTAAAACCAATCCAACCATCTCTTTATCATTCACCCGCAGGTGCGGGTTCGTACATTTATAGATTAATCTAACACCTGTAGGAGT